>CAMTPC010000026.1 GCA_947074295.1 uncultured Bacteroides sp.
ATACATGCCTGTCACGCATGGGGTCACGGGTTCGAGTCCCGTACGCACCGCAAAAGCTTCGAAAGAGAAATCTTTTGGAGCTTTTCTTTTATACAGCTATTCTTTCTACTCCGCCACAATCTATTAATTGTCATTTTTGCAAATAAGTCCTAAAATTACACTATATACTGATTTAGAATTTGCAGAATACAAAAAAAGCTCTACCTTTGCATCCGCAATCGAGAGAGATGCGAATAAAAAAAAGAAATTCTGGTGCGTTAGTTCAGTTGGTTAGAATACATGCCTGTCACGCATGGGGTCACGGGTTCGAGTCCCGTACGCACCGCAAAAGCTTCGAAAGAGAAATCTTTCGGAGCTTTTTTCATTTATATACACCTCTTCTTATATCAGCCAAATCGAACAATTACAGCTTCCAACTGTTTGTTTTTTTATATCTAGATGCAGTTTGAAATTTATCAAATCTACAGCTATCTTATACCTCTATCTAAACTTAAACTTTTGATGATATGAAAATCAACGTCCAGAGCAAGACAGTTGGACACATGGCTGCATTAGGAGCAGTTATCTGTTTTGCGCTCAATATCCCCGCTTCAAGCTATATATTGGACAATAAAATACTCGAACCTCTACCCTACACGTTTGTTCGGGTGACAGGTGGAATGTTATTTTGCTGGATATGCTCATTTTTTGTAAAACAAGAGCCGGTAAGCAACAAACGCGACTTTCTGGGTTTCATACTTTGGGGATTTCTAGGACTAGGCACATTCTTCTTTCTCTTCGCGAAAGGTATTGAGGGCACTTCGCCTATCGACGCATCCATCATTATGACCATCACTCCAGTAATGGTACTTATTATTTCGGCTATTGTTTTCAAAGAAAAAATAACGAGTCGCAAAGGGATAGGTATTTCATTGGCAATGGGTGGCGCTTTGTTGGTTATTCTATTAATGGGTCATAAACCAGGAAAAGAAAGTAGCGTTATCGGCAATATTCTTGTATGGGGAGCAGCCACCATCTATGCACTCTATCTAGTTTTCACCCGCAACATTTCTCAGCGCTATAGTTCTCTTATTTTACTGAGATGGTTTTTCTTGTTCGCGTTTTTATGCTATTTCCCATTTGGCATCAAACCATTCATTGAGTCAGATTTAGTAAGACATGGAGACGCCACAGCCATATGGATCACAACATTCATCGCTATCTTCCCAACCGCAGTGGGCTACCTTTTACTTCCCATCGCTATGCATAGCATCAATACCACCGTGATATCCATGTATAATTACAGCATTCCTATTATTGCCTCGGCCGTATCTATAGCCATGCATCAAGCGCATTTACAATGGAATGAACCAATAGCCGCCGTACTGGTGATAACTGGTGTCTATCTAGTTAATATGTCAAAGAAGAAGAATCTTACTAAAGACGAAAACATTGTAGCTACAGATGAGAAAGACCTGACTCCCAATGGATAATACAGTTCTAGATAGCAACCCATCATTGAACAAGGCTAATAAGCACATAGGCTAACCTTGCTCCATACACGAAACAGCCTTACTCAACACGCTGACCAAGGTCAATCTATATTCCAAAAAACGGGGTTAAAAAAATGATCCAACAAACGCTAGACAATATATCGACGATGCGTTTTACAATACCATTCGACATGACATCAATTTTATTTGATTACTTTTGTAAATCAGAATATTCGATCTACATTAATGTCAATTTTTAAAACATAAATTTCACATGGGATTATTTGGAATAAAAGGACTTTCTTTCTCTTGGAAACGCGCTTTAGGCATCACAGAAGTAAAACGAAAAGTGGCCCGGAAAACTGGAATACCAACTACCAAAGGAGGATTGGAAAGAAAAATAGGAAATGAGATATTGAAGAGTCTTGGTGGCAAAAAAAGATAAATTAAATAACAGACTAGATGGCAGATAACTATATAGAAAAGCAGTTCGAGCAATATGAAGCTCGCAAAAGCGCATGGCAAAAGTCATCGAAAACAACTCTCCGCAAAAAAGAAGCACCCAAACAAAGGGTCTTCATCACTGGTGGTGCACAAGGTATTGGCAAGTGCCTTGTCGAATCTTTCTGCAAAGCGGGATGGCAAGTAGCCTTCTGCGATGTCAATTCGGCTACCGGCACCTATACTGCCACTGCTACAGGTGCCACTTTCATAGCTGCCGATGTAAGTAAAGAAGAAGATTTGAATCGCTGCATGAAATTGCTTTTTGACGCATGGGGAGATATTGATGTTATCATTAACAATGCGGGAATCAGTGAATTTAAAGGGATTATTACTAGCAATGTGGATGATTTTGACCGAATCATAAACACCAATCTGCGTCCCGTATTCATCACATCACGCCTTTTGGCATTACATCGCAAAAGCCTCACTCTACCTAATCCATTTGGGCGTATCATTAATATCAGCTCCACGCGCTACTTAATGAGCGAACCTGACAGTGAGGGCTATGCAGCTTCCAAAGGTGGCATAAACTCCTTGACACACGCTCTTGCTGCATCACTTGCCGAGTGGCATATCACTGTAAATTGCATCGCCCCTGGATGGATTGAAACTGGGGATTACAGTGCATTAAGAACCGAAGATCATGAACAACATCCGTCACGACGGGTAGGAACGCCACTTGATATAGCACGCGCTTGCCTATTTCTTTGCCAAAAAGACAATGACTTTATCAATGGAGAATGCATTACTATTGATGGCGGAATGACAAAGAAGATGCATTATGTACCCTAACGTCTATATTACTATTAGGATGAGGAAAGACAACAGATGAAGATAAATAAGATGAGCGGCCAAAGAGTAGTATAAAACTAAATCTCTGACCGCTCATTTTCTATTATAGAAGAAGTATATTCTTAATTGAAATAATACAAAAAGGTCGCAATGCCTTCCAACGCTTTCTTTGGCTGTCCTTCTATTTCGATAACAAATTTAATTTCGGCTTTCGTCACACCACGAAGATTAGACAAACCATGCAGATGAGTTACAAGGCGTATGCGTTGACCTGACAATACGGGCTGACCAAACTTCATCTTGTCCATTCCATAATTGATCATCATGCGAAGATTGTTTACCTGAATGATCTGTTCCCACATAAAGGGCAGCAATGACAATGTAAGATAACCATGCGCTATCGTACTCTTATAAGGACTTTCGATTTTGGCACGTTCAACATCAGTATGAATCCATTGATGATCCAATGTGGCATCAGCAAAAAGATTGATACGTTCTTGAGATACTTCTACATATTCCGATACGCCAATTTGTTGTCCTACCAACTGCGCGAAATCGTCATAACAGTTAATTATTACTTTACTCATTTCAGTTATATTATAATTTGGGGGTTAAACAAATCCATATTCAATTTGCAAAATTAAGAAAAAGGTGATATTTACCAACTACCCCATCAAAAATAAACTAGCCTAAAAATCTTCAATATTCGATAGAAACACCTATTTTAGCAACAAAATTATTCGATTATGTTCCATCCATTGCAAGTTTCAGCCGATACCATCATTCCTGAAATTTTTAATAATCCTTTTTATTACTCACCGCACCCACTTTGTATTTTAGCAGCTGATGCTATACAAAAGCATCTGTCACTGTATCCCCATTGGCAAACCGAAATAGAAAAAGGTAAAATGTTTGGCGCGCTGATAGTTCAAACTCCAACCAAAGAAATAGGTTATCTGGCTGCTTTTTCTGGCATATTAGATGGCAAAAACCAACATGAATACTTCGTGCCGCCCGTTTATGACTTTCTTTCGGAAGAAAGCTTCTTTAGAATAGAAGAAACAGCCATATCGAACATTAGTATGGAAATACAAAAAATGAAGTCAAGCGAGGAGTACTTGCAGGCCAAAACTGATAAAATTGAAGCAAAACAATGGTATGAGCGTAAGATAGAGGATGGAAAAAGACATTTAAAACAAGGAAAAAAAGAAAGAGAACTGAAAAGACGCGAGTGTACCGATAAACAATTGCTGGAAATATTGACCAGAGAAAGCCAACATCAGAAAGCTGAGTGGAAACGACAGGAAAAGAGACTAAAAGAAGAACTAAATGCAAGAACACAAAAACTGAATTGCTGGGAATTGGAGATTGCCCGAAAAAAAGAAGAACGCAAACTCAGATCGGCCGCTTTACAAAAAAAAATTTTCGAATGCTTCGTGATGCGCAATGCGCAAGGCAACGAGAAGAATCTTATAGATATATTTGCTACAACCCCTCAACAATATCCTCCTGCCGGAGCCGGTGAATGTGCTGGTCCGAAATTATTGCAATATGCCTATCAGCATAATATGAAACCTGTTGCTTTAGCCGAATTCTGGGTAGGACAGTCGCCTAAAGATGAAATAAGATATGCGGGGCATTTCTATCCTGCCTGTCGTGGCAAGTGTGGCCCAATACTGTCTTTCATGTTGCAAGGGCTCAACGTAGCGCCCAATCCCTTGGAGCTTCGAAAAGAAACTGACACACCCATCGAAGTGCTTTATGAAGACGAATGGCTTGTCATAGTCAATAAACCTTCTGGACTATTGTCAGCACCTGGCAAAGGTGAAGCTTTACCGGTGAGTAGCTATATACATACATCCATGGAATTGACCGCAGTTCATCGACTCGACATGGCCACATCGGGTATATTGATTCTAGCGAAAAATAAGGATATCCTGAGCAAACTTCAAGCACAGTTTGAATACAGAGCAATAAAGAAGCGTTATATTGCACTTATAGATGGGGTAATAGACCGTGATAATGGAGAAATCTCCTTACCACTGATTGCTGACTATAACGAACGACCAAGACAAAAAGTGGATTACGAGAGAGGGAAAAAGGCTATTACCCGATATGAGGTTTTAGAAAGGTATATATCAAAGACACGTGTTGCCTTTTATCCTGAAACAGGTCGCACGCATCAACTGCGCATCCACGCGGCTCACACAGATGGACTTAATTCTCCAATCGTAGGAGACGAGCTTTATGGCCGGGCAGCAGATAGACTTTATCTGCATGCCGAATTCATAATGTTTGAACATCCTGTAAGTGGAGTTGTTGTAAAAATAGAGTGTAAACCAGACTTCTAAGAGAGATCTTTACATCAATCAAATAATAAAAATGGGTGCTAATTATGAATAAGCAACGAAAAAGAAAATGTCCGCAGTGTATGATTTCTGCATTTTTCATAAAAAATGACGCAGGTGATCGAAGATTGGTCTATGTATTGGAAGATGGAAGTATCATAGCCAAATACGCTGAAGAATCGCTCGATGGATTTGATTTGAGTGAAGTGTTTTGTTTAGGATGTTCTTGGCATGGAAGTGAAAAACGACTGAAAAGATGATCTTATGATAACTTATTTATCGACATAGATGCCTAGGAATAAGGCGATTCATAAAAAAGTTAGTTTTTTTTCTAATCACTCTCGAACAAAATGTAATATCAAAATGTTATATATATGCAAATCGACCTGAAGTGCTTTATGAGTATGCGAATATACATAGAAGTAATATCTTATGCCGCCCTGGCATAAACAGGTAAGATTGCATAGTAGTTTTGTCGTGTTTTATTTTGTGTTTGTGTTGTGACGGTGCTGCGATGTGAATCGGGGTACCGTTTTTTTATTCGCTTTTTTTTCGGCAAATAAAACTTTCTATATACTTTTGGAGTGAATGAACAGAGAAAGAAAAAAACACAGTTACATCGACATGGAGAAAAGAACCATATCGATGATGCTATCTATTTATTGCCGAGGTAAAAATCATATTAGTAGTCAGCAAAATCTTTGTGAATCGTGCAAAACGTTGGAGGAGTATGCGCATAAAAGGCTAGAAAACTGTCCATTTGGTGAGAGGAAACCTGATTGTAAGAGTTGCATGATTCACTGTTATAAACCTCAGATGCGCGAACAAATTCGTATAGTCATGCGCTATGCAGGCATTCGAATGTTATGGCATGCGCCTATCAAGGCAATCAAACACTTCTTGAAATAATTTCCAAATATGAATAAATCAAAAAGGGGAGTCATAATAGGCGCCACATCAGGGATAGGTTTAGAAATAGCTAACCTTCTGCTCGCAGAAGGTTGGCAACTCGGATTAGCAGGGAGACGCGCAGATATTCTGGAATCATTGCAAGCCAAAGCACCTAACCAAATAGAAACAGAGGTGATTGATGTGACGCAAGAGGATGCAGCCCATAAACTGAAGCAGTTGATCGATAAACTTGGCGGAATGGATTTGTTTTTGTTGAGTTCGGGAATCGGCTATCAGAATAGTAATTTGGATTATAGTGTTGAATTAAAGACTGTACATACCAATGTGGAAGGATTTGTAAGATTAACCACTGCCGCTTTTCACTTCTTTCAAAACCAAGGTCATGGCCACTTGGCAGCCATCAGTTCGATAGCTGGCACCAAAGGCTTAGGTATAGCGCCAGCCTATTCAGCCACCAAACGTTTTCAAAACTGCTACCTTGATGCTTTGGAACAATTAGCTGTGATGTCAAAAGCAAATATTATATTTACTGACATAAGACCTGGTTTTGTAAAGACTGCTTTACTGAACGATAATAAGCATTATCCACTATTGATGGAACCGAGCAGAGTGGCCAAACATATTGTGAAAGCCCTGAAAAGAGAAAAACGCGTAGCTATCATAGATTGGCGATATGGCATATTGGTTGCTTTTTGGCAGTTGATACCTAGATGGATATGGAAACGAATGCCTGTGAGGAACAAATAAAATGTGAATCTTAATAAAAAGTATTGGCTCTACTATCCTTTAACTGAGGTAGTAGAGCCAATACTTCTTTTCACATTATCATTCGGCGTTTTTCGCCTCATATTCGGGGTGTCTTTTTAGCCAGAGCACCGCATAGCTGCAGGTAGCTTTGGGCACATACCCATTAGCCAGAGCATAGTCATAAGTAGTCTTTACAAGAGCAGCAGCTATTCCCTGACCTTCCAAAGGTTTGGGCACAATGGTATGAATGATATCCAAATCACCGTTCAATAGGCGATATTGCGCAAAAGCCGTGCGTCCATCTATGATAGTCTTGAAAAGACACTGCTCGGGTTGATGTGTAATTTCGTATTCCATAGGTCAAATATTTATGGTTTTAAAAAAGCGTTTTATAGTGGGGGTTTTAAATTGATAACCTGAATCTAGCATTTTAGCTGGATAGACCTGTTGTCCTTTTGTCAAATATTCCGCCCCTTTTCCCAATATCACTTGCAATATCCATTGTGGTATGGTAAACGTGGCAATGCCTCCATAGTTATGTGATAGTAATAATGAAAAGACATTGTGCGATATTAAATCAGGAGCGACCAAATTGACCACACCATGAATCTCGGGATGATTGATGAGAAACTCCATGCCATGACAGACATCACGCATATCTACCCACGGCAAAGGTTGAGTTCCCGGCGCAATCGCCGCTCCTACCCTAAGCATCTTTAATGGACGTAACATCTGCTCCATAGCACCTCCATCTGGTGATAAGACCACACCGAGACGAGTGATTACCAAACGAGTTTCAGGAGGACATTTGCGAGCTTCGGCTTCCCAAAGATGACATAGATCAGCTAAAAAGCCTTCTCCTTTTCTCGCTGTTGCTTCATCAAAGACTTTATCTTCGGCTGGGTAATAACCCACGGCCGATACCGAAATAAATAAACTAGGTTTGACAGACGCATGTCTTATTGCTTTCACCAAACGTCCTGTAGTCTCAACACGACTATGTACCAGTTCCTTCTGATAATACGAAGTCCACCGGTGGTTTAAAGATGCACCAGCCAGATTTATTACAACATCACAATGATTGATGATCTGCTGCAACTCCCCTTCCATCTCATCGCGAAACATGACATGTTTTAAAGGTATGATATGATGTCCAAAATTGTCCAGATAAGCAGAAAGGTGAGTGCCAATAAAGCCACTTGCACCACTGATAGCAATATTCATAATGCGAAGTTTAAATATATCTAATATTAAAAAAACGAATGAAAAGGATAAAAAGTTCTTTGTGGCTGTTAAAAGGAACATTATCTTTGCAAAAACAGGATATTACTTCCATCTATATTTACATACGTCCATGAAATTACCTAAATTGCATACTTTTGTCAAAATCATTTTTCTCCTAGCACTTGGGGCTATCATTCCTCTTCTTACAGGAAGTAGACTACCTGAGCAAATGTTGGACAAGAATCAGTTTTCACCAACACTTGAAATTATCATTCCAGAAGTGCCTGAGAAAGCAATATTCGCTGGTGAAGAAATAGACCTTAGATCATATGATCGTCGAGAACGCATGGATAGAGAGCTTTTAGCTTTCACCTACATGCATTCCAATACATTGCAGACTTTAAAACGAGCCAACCGTTTCTTCCCTCAAATTGAACCAATATTGAAGGAAGAAGGTATACCCGATGATTTTAAATATTTAATGGCTATTGAAAGCAGCCTCAATACACTAGCCCGATCGCCTGCTGGTGCCGCCGGATTGTGGCAGATCATGCCGCAAACTGCGCGTGAACTAGGTCTAGAAGTGAATGACTATGTAGATGAACGTTATGATATTGAAAAATCGACACGCGCCGCTTGCAAATACCTCAAACAGGCTTATGCAAAGTATGGTAATTGGATGTTGGTTTCTGCCTCTTACAACGCGGGACAAGGCCGTATCTCTTCTTTATTGAAAAAGCAAAATGTGGAACATGGCATGGATTTATATCTAGTTGAGGAAACTTCACGCTATATGTTCAGATTGCTGGCTGTCAAGGAGTTGTTTAAGAATCCAGCCCATTTTGGATTTGCACTTAGAAGTGAGCATTTATACCCGATCATCCCGTATACAACAGAGACAGTGACAAAGCCGATTGTAGATTTGGCTACATACGCTCAATCAAAAGGGATCACATATGCCCGTTTACGAGATGCCAATCCATGGCTACGAGGCTATACCCTTCCTAACAAAACTGGTAAACGATATATCATTAGAATACCCACAACTGAAGGAATCAGATATGAACCTAATAAAACTAAGGCACATAGTAAAGATTGGGTAGTGGACTAAAACTATAAAGAAAACGACAATGATCACACAAGAAACTAACTTTAACCAAAGACTCAAGAAAAAACTATACTCTATCATATTCGAATCTGACACACCTGCCGGTAAAGGATTTGATATTGTACTTATTATTTGCATTATTCTAAGCATCGCCTTAGCAATAGTAGAAAGCTTACAAGGAGTTTCTGTGGAACTTCAGGCAACATTTATCATACTTGAATATATATTCACGGGGTTTTTCACCTTTGAGTATATCACGCGAATATATTGCTCGCCACACCCAAAAAAGTATATCTTTAGTTTTTTTGGCATTATAGATTTGCTGGCGACGCTTCCGTTATATCTCGCATTCTTTCTACCAGGTGCACGCTATTTATTCGTCATCCGATCTTTCCGCATCATCCGCGTCTTTCGTATTTTCAAACTCTTCAATTTCTGGGTAGAGGGAGAGATGTTATTGACTGCTATCAAGCAAAGCAGCAAGAAAATTGTTGTTTTTTTTATATTTGTCATCATCCTAGTTGTATCAATAGGAACTTTGATGTACATGATTGAAGGTTCACAAAATGAATCAGCATTCAACAATATTCCCAATAGTATTTATTGGGCTTGCGTGACAATGACCACTGTTGGTTATGGAGATATAACACCAGCTACAGCACTGGGTAAGTTCCTTTCAGCTTGTGTAATGGTTATAGGTTATACAATCATTGCAGTGCCCACAGGCATTGTCTCAGTATCCATGATGAAAGAACAAAAGAAGTACGCCAACTTCCCTTGCCCCAACTGCAGCAGTAAAGATCATGATATGAATGCGCTATTCTGTCATCATTGTGGTGCACCTCTTCACCCTAATGATGAAGTTTCGCAAACCGAATAACTAAAAGCCGTTTAAGTAGTTCAAATTACCAACAAGAAATATCACCCTCAATATCGGGCATGTGTTCTTTCCTAAAAATAGGATCCTTGATACCCTCTTTACGCTGCATTCTATAATCTTGAAGCAAACGGAAGGCATATTTGCCGAGAAGAATGATAGCTATAAGATTGCACATCGCCATCAACGCCATTGTGATATCTGCCAAAGCCCATACCAACTCGAGTGTAGCCATCGATCCGAATATAACCATACCTCCAACCATCAAACGATAAACAAAGATCACCCATCGACAGGATTTCAGATATTTCATATTCACCTCACCATAGTAGTAGTTCCCTATAATACTTGTAAATGCGAAAACGAAAAGCGCTACTGCCACGATATACTCTCCGGCACTGCCAATTTCGCTGCAAAGGGCAGCTTGCGTCAATTGAATACCATTATGGGTATCAAGGAATTGATCACCACTGAACAATATAATAAAAGCTGTACATGAACAAATAACAAGTGTATCAGTAAAAACTCCCAAGGCCTGTATCAGCCCTTGTTTAACGGGGTGAGAAGTGGTTGCCGAAGCAGCTACATTGGGGGCTGATCCCATTCCGGCTTCATTGCTAAACAAGCCGCGGCGTGCCCCTTGCATTATGGCAGCTCCAAACATACCCCCAGCAAATGAATCAAAAGCAAAAGCACTAGAGAATATAAGCTTGAAGACAGCAGGAATCAGCTCGTAATTTAAAATAATTACAACCAACGTAACTAAAATATAGCCGATAGCCATAGTAGGAACAATAACATCGCTAAATTTAGCAATACGATGAATGCCACCAAAAATAATGAGCAATGCGAGGATAGTGATAATGATACCGACTATTCTATTATCCCATCCAAAAGCCAGTTCAGCTGCTGCACAGATCGTATTGCTTTGAACTGAATTAAAAGCTAAACCAAATGTGACGATAATAAGGATGGCAAATACCACACCCATCCACCGTTTCTTTAATCCTAATTCCATATAATAGGCTGGACCGCCAATAAATGAATCTTTCCCTTTCCTCTTATAAAGTTGCGCTAATGTCGACTCTACAAATGCGGATGCAGCACCCAATAACGCGATGAGCCACATCCAAAAAATAGCACCTGGCCCGCCCAATACTATAGCCGTAGCAACTCCAGCCATATTTCCTGTCCCGATACGGCTAGCCAACGAGATCACGAAAGCTTGAAATGATGATATGTGTTTATCCCTGGCTCCGCCTTTCAGTGTTGAAGAAGCTAGGGATCTAAGCATTTCAGGAAACATACGAAACTGTACGAACTGTGTTTTTATAGTGAACCACAAGGCACAAATGACAAGTAATGCAATCAATATATAGCTCCAAAGTAACTGATTGACAGAGTTGATATATTCAAAAAGGATATCCATGTTTTTTCGTTTATATAGCTTCTATTTCAGTCGATAATAAAATAAATGATTCTCGAAAATGGGTTCTACAATATCATATCGGATCAATTTTGCCAATAAATATTGTGCATCGCGGCGTGATGTTTTGGATTTCCTGCAATATCTGTTTAGTGATAATAAGGGTTCTTCTTTAAGCATATCGAGCAGTAATTGTTCTTTCTTGGTAAAAGTGATAATCTCTCCATTTGCCTTATCATTCTGCTTCCATAAACAAAGATGCACTGGAGTAGCCAGTATATTTTCATCATGTATACGTACATAAGCCCACAATTTTCCGTTCTCATCTTTGGCCAATACAGGCTTATGCTCATTTTCCTCGATCTCTACAACCAATACCGAACGCCCATCAACTGATACAGTTTGCATAGTGATTTGTGGTTGCGGCGAACAATAAAGCTGCACGGCTGCTTCGATCATAAATCTTTCTTCATCCGAAGAAACACCAGCAACCCTCCCATTATCTTTAACTCCAATTAACAATCTTCCACCTTCCGTATTTGCGAAAGCAGAGATAGATTTGGCTATTTTCCGAGAGTCAGAAATCTCAAATTTGAAGTCCTGCTGCCCGTGTTCACCTTGAGCAATCCACGATTTAATAAGCGAATGAGATAAATTTGAATTCATGCTGCAAAAATAATTAAAAAAGGAAAAGAACAGCATTCGCCTCTGTATCATGAGGATTTTTTTATAAAAAATGTGTAATCATTTAGATTTATCAGGAAAGAGTGTATTTTTGCCTGAAATTATTAACGATATAACAAATAAAAGTGTCATGAAAGAATTAATGGAAAAAATTGAAGAGTTAGTTGCTAACTTCAACAAAGATGCAGCTGACCAAATTGAAAAAGGAAACAAAGCTGCTGGAACTCGTGCTCGCAAATATTCTTTGGAAATTGAAAAAGCAATGAAGGAATTCCGTAAAGCATCTTTGGAAGCATCTAAATAATAATACACTATATATTTTGTGTATAAGCCGGACTCTCAAAAGTTCGGCTTTTTTGTTGGTAATAGGAAGTTATTTCGTATTTTTGCGCCCAAATATTATAATTAATCATTTGTCAATCAAACTACATGAGCATATTTGCCAATCTATTTAAAAAGAATGCTGATGATAAAAAATCAGTAGGAAGCATAGAGGATTTCGTATCACTGACTCGCGTTTATTTTCAATCTGTCATTGCCATTAATCTAGGTATAACCAATATACGCTTTATCCCCGATGTTGCTAACTTCAAACGTCTTTTCAAAATACCTACTCAGGGTGGTAAATTAGGATTAGGCGAAAAATCGGCTGCAAAACGCATGTTGATGCAAGATTATGGACTGAGTGAATCGTTTTTTAAAGAAATCGACTCTTCCGTGAAACGCAATTGTCGTAACCAGAATGATATCAATTCATATCTCTTCATGTATCAAGCTTTTTCCAATGATCTCATCATGCTGATGGGAAATCTGATGCAATGGAAGCTACGCCTCCCATCTTTTTTTAAAAGCGCACTTCGTACCATGACCGAGAAAACGATTCATGAAGTTTGTACAAAAACTGTTTGGAAAGCTGATGATGTTCACAAAACAGCAACAGCTGTAAAGCAATACAAGGAACGCCTTGGCTACTCGGAACAATGGATGACAGAGTATGCTTATAACATATTGCTCCTCGCCAAAAAGGAGTCTAAGAATAAGCCAGACGCCAAGCAAGAAACAAAAGCTTAATCTCTTTATTTAAATTGATATAGTAACAGCGCCGAAGAAAAATCTTCGGCGCTTTTACTATATTATATTCACAGAACATATTTTCTAAGTATTAATTATCTATACATCGTCATAACTCTACAAGATTATTACGATATTTGTCTTAAACAAAATACAATGAATTTACCTGCAATCGAACAACATCCATTAGAACCCTTCATGCCTTCTAACGCCAAAATATTGATGTTAGGCAGTTTTCCACCGCAACAAAAGAGATGGGCCATGGATTTTTATTACCCGAATTTCACCAATGACATGTGGCGCATTATGGGCTTACTGTTTCATAACGATAAAAGCTATTTTATCGACCAAGAAAACAAGACTTTCCATCTGAATAAAATTATTGAACTACTCAATGATAAAGGTATAGCCATCTTTGATACCGCAACCCACATCAGACGTCTGCAAGACAATGCTTCAGATAAGTTTCTAGAAATAGTAAAACCCACTGACGTCAAAGCCCTGTTGGCCCAACTCAAGCTATGTAAAGCCATAATGACTACTGGTGAAAAAGCAACAGATACACTTTGCGATCTTCTACAAATAGATAAACCTAAAGTGGGCGATTTCGTTGAATTCATTTTTGAAGAGCGTTCTATGCGTCTTTACAGGATGCCTTCTTCGTCACGTGCCTACCCTATAGCTATAGATAAAAAGGCTAGCAGCTATCGAATTTTATTTCAAGACTTACAAATGCTATAAAACGATTTAAATATGAAAGCTTTATTTTTACAGTATCCAGCTTGTAGCACTTGCCGCAAAGCGCAAAAATGGCTGAATGATAATAATATCAATTATGTTAGCCGCCCAATAATAGAAGAGCATCCTAATGTAGAAGAATTGAGAACATGGATCACAAGAAGTGGCTTGCCCATTAAAAGATTCTTCAATACAAGTGGTCTTGTCTATAAGGAACTCCAGTTAAAAGACAAACTTCCATTCATGACAGATGAAGAGCAAATCGCATTATTGGCCAGCAATGGCAAGTTGGTAAAAAGGCCATTACTAGTTACAGAAGATCGTGTTTTAGTCGGATTTAAGCCTGAAGAATGGGAAATATTAAAATAATTCGTCTTTTCTTCAACATTGGTCTTGCATATTAAAATCTTTATTCTACCTTTGCAGCCGCAAACACGGGAGTAGCTCAGTTGGTAGAGCACCGGTCTCCAAAACCGGGTGTCGGGAGTTCGAGCCTCTCCTCCCGTGCTGATCGCAAAAAAATCCGCTAAAGTATTTATTACTCTAGCGGATTTTTCTTTTATGCAGACACCATCTAAATCAACTCGTAGCTATTGCTTTGAATAGGCATATCAAGATTATGAAGAACCTTTTCTAGTAATATCCCTTCTCTATTATCATACTCATATCCAAAAGTTGCACGGATGCCTTGAAGAATAAACTGCGCAGCCCTATCTAATGCAACTGGAAGACTATCTCCTTGCAACAAAGCACCAGTTATGACGCTAGTGAATGTATCACCTGTACCCGGGTAGTGAGCTGGCAGATAAGAGCATGTTATTTTCCAATATTTATCACCTTCCCTATTATAAGCATAAACAGCCGTGACACGCGGGTCATCTATAACAGGTACACTCGTTATTATGACTATCTCAGGACCTCTGTCAGATAATTGCTTCAAATATTTTTTCAGCTCTTCGTCACTGAGCTGTTCCTTATAAGGCAAATCTAGAAGATAGAACAATTCGGTTAAATTGGGGGTAATGACATCTGCATGTGCGATGAACTGTTGCATCTCTTTCACCATCTCCATATCAAAATTGGCATAAAGCTTACCATTATCACCCAAGACTGGGTCGATTACAACCAAACTAGCATCTGTACGAAATCCATTAATGAAAGCACTTACAATATGTACCTGATCTGGAGAACCTAAATAACCAGTATAAAAAGCATCAAACTGCACATCCAGCTCTTTCCATTGTTCGATAATACGTGGCATCTCATCTGTCAAATCTAGAAATGAAAAAGATGGATATTGCGTATGGTTAGACAATACCGCTGTAGGTAGTGGACAAACTTGAAATCCCATCGTAGAAAGTATAGGAATAACCACTGTTAAAGAGACCCGCCCCATACACGAAATATCATGCACGGCAGCTACCTTTTTTACTCTATTGATACATTTCATATCATTCTTGTTAATAAGTAGTGATAAGAATAGAATCTTTTCATTATAACAAAGATTCTATAAATTTGATTTGCCATTTTCAGTATGCAAAAGCCTTTTTGTACCTTTGCATTATGAAGTATATATATATATCGCTGGGCACACTTTCATTAATTTTAGGTATTCTGGGTATTTTTCTACCCTTGCTCCCTACTACACCCTTTCTTTTACTCACGGCAGCATTATATTTTAAAGGTTCACCTCAGCTCTACCACTGGTTGCTTAATCATAAATACCTCGGACCTTATATCCGCAATTTCCGCGAAAACAAAGCCATCCCTTTGCGTGCGAAAATCATCTCCATTAGTCTATTATGGGGCACCATGAGTTATTGCATTTTCTATATCGTTCCTTACTTGTGGGTCAAGATCATCTTATTTTTAATAGCCGCAGGTGTCACATATCATATACTTTCGTTCAAAACATTAAAGAAATGAGACAGACCATTTCGTGCGTCAGTCAGCTTGTCTTCCCAGTGTTTTACAGAGTTCTGACCAATAATATCTGATACATACTTCACGGCTATAAATGGAATCTTCTTAGAGTTACACACAAATGCTTGGGCATAGGCTTCCATATCCACCACATCTCCCTCAAAGTCTGTAACTTCTGTCAGAAAGCTGTCACCAGTATTGCATACACCAGACTTTCCATTCCAGTTCTGACAAAGCTCTTTCTCTTTTAACAGCTCTGCAGTATCCTGCTCATATTCTAGCCCCAGATCACAAATCTTATGCATGTCGCGATCGATAAAATGACGGCATATGAAGATATCCCCTATTTCATGATTTACACTACCTGCTGTACCCATATTAATTACTAAATCGGGTTGCAATTGACTCAGCACTTCAGTCAGATAGTAAGCCGATTTAATCTTGCCAATTCCTGTTCTAACATAATAAATTTGTGCATCCTCCCACTTGATCTCTGCAAATTCGCCTTGCACGGCATACGTTACCAATATTTTTTTCATGATCATATATAGTTTTTATTAAAAGGAAATTCTCCTCATCTTTGTTTGAAGTAATGACAAAGATAAGGAGAATTTTCTGTCTGAATAGTAAAGGATACCTCAGAGCTTCAATCTATTTTAATATATAACTTTTAAGTGCCTCTACATATTCCTCAAAAGCCTGAATCCCGACAGGAGTAATCTTACAAATCGTGCATGGCACTTTGCCTTTGAAGGTTTTAGTTATTTCCACATATCCTGCCTTACTCAGTTTGTCTATTTGCACACTTAGATTACCGGCTGTAGCCCCAGTTTGCTGACGGATGTATACAAAATCAGCTTCCTCTACAGATATAAGCAACGACATCACAGCCAATCGGAGTTCAGAATGAAGAAGTGGATTGAGTTCTTTGAACATAATAAAAATTTTAATTATTGACTAATTTCCGGTTTCATACTCACCTCATTAGCGCTATCTCCACTGTTAGCCATGTGCCCAGGTATAATCATTGCAACAACAAACACACTTGCAAATATTAAAATGGAGAAAGCTTGATGAGCAAATACAAGACACAAGATAGATATTAAAGCCCCCAATATCCCAGAAATGATATAAGGTTTGTAATTGGTCACACAACCCGTTAGTGTTATACCTGCCGACATCAATATCCCTATTATAAATAGAATATTCATCTGGTATATAAATGCGGACATCGAAAAAACACCTCCCAATATACCAAACACTATCCATATATAATTGATCACACGGTCTATAAAGGTTTTCACCAACACTGGCTGATCGCGTTTATTTAGTATAAACATCCCTATTCCCCCTATAATAGGGATTAAAAACCAACCAAGCATCACTTGATAAGTCCCAATGTAAATAAGGCCTAAATAAATTAAGATTGAAGTAAATACAGTAGCATAGCCCCAAATTAAAGAAGGTCCACCAGCATTAGTTTTCACATTGCGTTTTGAATTTTGAATCATTTGAGAAATTAGCTCTAAGCTCTGCTTCTCTGTCATCTGTTTCTTTTCCATTTTAGATAGATTTTAAAGTAAGTTATTTCTTAATATTTTTCTTTTTGGTATTCGAATCCTTTGCAAAGCTAACTAGTTTATTTTATAAACCTCACTAATACATAGACTATTTTACATCAACCGATCAATATTTTTCAAACAAGCCCATTTTTGCTATTTTACAATTAGCAATTCAGCTTATTTGCACTCTATTTCGAGCAAATACTATAATTTTCATGTAACACTATCTGTAGGTGATATGGACGAAAAAATCTCCGAAAACAAATCTTGCAGGTATGTAATCTTAATTTTAAGGATGCTTATACCTCCCTTATACAACAAGCAAGATTCATCTATTTGCCACACAATGATACAAAACAACTCACTGATCAGTTAAGGCTACGGATTACAGTGGATAGCCTTATGCACCACAGTGTATAGGGCTATGCACCATGGTGCATAAGGGAGGAAACAAAACGAGATAAATTAAAATTCGAAAACCAACGACTAGACCAATGTTTGATATTTATCCAATTGATACAAACAGTCTTTCAAAAGAAGAATAAGATGTTCTGTCTGGTGCTGTATATCCTCAGTCATTATTTTGACTCCTCTATTGACTTCAAGGGCTGTCAACAAAGCTACTAGTTCATCAGCTTTCATAAGTATGGAAAGAGGCAGTAGTTTATGTGCCCGCCCGGCTATTAATGAAACATCATTATCTCTTAAAGCACGTTCCAATAAATAGATATCTTTATTCATCTCCTCTCGAAAAGTGGTTAAAATAGCATCAATCGCCGTCTCATCTTCATCTGCAAAAGCAGTAAGTGCACCAAAGTCATAGGTACTAGTATTTTGTAAAATATTGGAAGATTCCTCTATACATATCACATCGGTAGACGAGCTTACTGTATCCTGCTGCATGATGGTTAATAGTTCCTGTAATGTAAAAGGTTTATGTAGACAGCCTGCAAACCCTTCTTTAAGGAATTCGGCAGACTGCATATCACTACGAGCAGTCACTGCAATAACAGGTATATCGCGTGATTGTCCGATATTTGATGAGCGAAGAAGTTTAAGAAGATCAAACCCACTCATAGCGGGCATTTGTATATCTGTGAGAAGTACATCAAAATGATGTACACGAAGCGCATCCAACAATTCATTGACTTGCTCACAACATACAACACCCACTCCTTGGCGATGCAGCATTTCAGAAGTCAAAGCAAGCTGCATTTTATCATCATCTATAACAAGCACCCGCATAGACGACAAGCATTTTTTATCAACTTTTCCAGTTTCATCATTCTTTTCAGCCACACAACTATCCAAACCGGGAGGAAGTAGATAGAGAGGTATTTCAATAAAAAACTCAGTTCCCTCTCCTATTTTGCTCTCAACATGAATATTTCCGTCAAGCAACTGAATTAACTTTTGAACAATAGACAATCCTAATCCAAAACCTTCTTGCCCTTGTGCCTGTGGCAAACGAGTGAATTCTTGGAAAATCAGTTTCTTTTGCTGTTCATCCATACCCATACCGGTATCTGCTATCTTTATAAATAGTTTAGAATCACTATAACCAGCTTCCAACAACACACTACCTTGATTGGTAAACTTTATAGCATTCGACAAAAGGTTGGTAGTGATTTGGCGAATACGAAGCGAATCACTAATGAAAAGATGATTGAGTTCGGAAGAGATATCAATTGTAAATCTGAGTTTTTTAGTATCCATCAGCGGCATGAAACTTCTAGCCAACTCATCCAACAACAAATAAGGGTTGAAGCTTTCACGATTGATTTCCATCTTATTGAGATCTAGCCGATGAAAATCTAACAGATCCGTCACCAGCTTGAGCAGATGTTGTGAAGAACTTTCCATATTTGCTATATAGGATTGTTCCTTTTCGTCATTAACTGACTGTTGCAATAGTTCGAGATAACCGATAATAGAGCCTAATGGCGCCTTTATATCATGAGTGATAGCCAACATCAGCTTTTCTCTAGCTACCAGTAAGTCGGCAGCACGTTTATTAGCCAGCTCTAGTTCACGCCGATAACGATTGTTCTGAGCCAGATCACGCCAGATGATGAAAATAAAAAGGATGGAAAGAAGTATAGCACCGATAGCTATTCCTCCCAATACTTTAGAGGATCGTTGTCGCACATGTTGCTCTTGCAAGGCCATCGCATTGGTCTGCAGAATTAGATTTTGCTCAAAAGCAGTCATCAGACTATCCATTTTTGCCGACAGTTGCTCATTTACCTTCTTAAATTGTGCGGCATTGCGACGAACTTGCGCTTTCTGCTTTTGACGATTTTCAGCATTGGCTTTCAAAATACGTTGGTGTAATGAGTCAGCAGGATTAATTGACTCAAGCACCGTATCGACCGAGATTTCGTACGAGGTGTTGAGCAAAACGGCAGTATCATCCTTGGAAGGGGCAAAAACTTCGGCTACTCGTTTAAAGAATTTTTTGCGGGGAGGGAGTGCCAAAACCGTATCCTGCTTCATCACCACATTGCGTTGCACTCTCTGCTGGGTAAAGACAGAATCTTGTTCGGCAATAATCTTCTCAATCTCGCTCATCGAAAGGGCTTGTTCATTAGCCCTATTCATAAGTTGCACCATTTGCAATATGCCCCTATCTTTTTCATTGAGTAAAAACAGTAGGCTATCTGCGATAGATTCTTGTTGCTGCCCCGACTGTGACAGAGCTCGCATCTCTCGTCTAATGAAAAGAAGACCAAGTAAAAGGATAGTCAGCAAAAGCGAATATCCTAGAATAATCTTTATGGTAGTATAGCGAGATGGATTCATCATGAGTCAGTCTTCAAATGCACAGTTTGATATGTTAACGCATTTGATTATTTTTTAGTTTGCAAATATAGACTTTTCATACAAAAGGACTTACCTTTGTTCTCTATAAACCGCAAAAGCAATAGGCATGAAAACGATATTAATAGTTGAAGATGACGTTACATTTGGTACAATGCTAAAATCATGGCTGTGCAAAAAAGGCTTTAATGCTTCTACCACTAGCACTGTAGCCCGTGCTCAAAAGATAATCTCTTCCGAAAACATCGACATAATCCTTTCAGACCTACGATTGCCCGATAAAGACGGTATTGAGCTGTTAAGTTGGTGTAAAGAGAGTGGTTTCACTATACCATTCATCATCATGACAAGTTATGGTGAAATTCAAACAGCCGTAAAAGCAATGAAGCTGGGAGCGTCGGACTACATAGCAAAACCATTCAACCCAGACGAGCTATTGAAAAAAATCAATGAGAGTACAGCTGTTGCAATCGATATCACAGATACTGTTAAAACAAAAGTATTAAAACCACAAGATACTACAAACCAATCATCTTATCTCGAAGGTGTTAGTGAAATAGCCAAACAACTTTATTCGTATGTCGCTTTAGTAGCTCCTACCAATATGTCTGTATTGATAAATGGTGCTAGTGGCACAGGCAAGGAATATATCGCTAAACGCATACATCAATTGAGCCCACGAAAAGATAAATCTTTCATTGCCATAGACTGTGGCGCTATGCCCAAGGATTTGGCTGCATCAGAATTTTTCGGTCATATAAAAGGTTCTTTTACAGGTGCACTATCTGATAAAACTGGTGCTTTTGAGGCAGCAAATGGAGGCACTATTTTTCTGGATGAGATTGGTAACTTGAGTTATGAAGTACAAATTCAACTTTTACGGGCTTTACAAGAACGTCGTATTCGTCCAGTAGGTTCGCCTAAGGAAGTTCAGGTTGATATTCGTTTGGTATCAGCCACAAACGAAAACCTCACCAAGGCCATTGAAAATGGTACATTCCGAGAGGACTTATTTCACCGCATTAACGAATTCACCCTACAAATGCCGACTCTTAAAGAGCGCAAAGAAGATATTATGCTTTTCGCTGATTTCTTTTTAGAACAAGCAAATACCGAGCTCCACAAGCATATATTGGGTTTTGATACCACTGCCACTGCACTCTTGCTTCAATATGCCTGGCCAGGCAATCTTAGAGAAATGAAAAATGTAATAAAGCGCTCCACCCTACTTGCAACTAGTGATTACATCACCTCCACCGAGCTAGGTTTGCCTGTGGAAACGACCGCCAATACCCATATCAATAATTTCAATATCAGTCTTAAGAATGAAGATATAGAGAAAGAACAAATACTTGAAGCTTTGCGCCGTGCCAATAATAATAAAAGTAAAGCAGCCCGTCTATTAAACATCGACCGCAAAACCCTTTACAACAAGCTAAAACTTTATGACATAGATCATTGATCGATACAATGAAGGCAATAAAAAAGCATCCCTCAAAGATTTCTGAGGGATGCTTCAAAACTAAATATTACACAAAACTATTTACGCATACTTTTCGATAGAGTTATTCTGCAGTTTCAGTTGCAGGAACTTCTTCTTGTGCTGGTGCATCTTGAGTTGTTTCTTCTTTGCTGCACTCTTCCTTGTTTTCTTCACAAGGTTTTTTATCATCTTCTACTTGTTCAGTAGGTTGTTGAGTCTTTACAGGTTCTTGAGCCATTGCCACAAACGAACCACCACACACGAATACAAACATTGCTACTGATAAAACTAACTTTTTCATAATCATTATTGCTTTAAAATTTGAATACTAAATTAACTTACTGTCTATTTATTAAATATTGCTTTTTACCTTAAAATCTATTATTCTGCAGATTCCGATGTAGATTCTTCTACAGTTTCAGTTGAAGGTGCTTCTTCGGTCGATTCCCCAACTGTTTCTTCTTTTTCTTCTTGTACTTGCTCCGTAGAAGGTTGAGTTTTTACTGGTTCTTGAGCCATTGCTACAAATGAACCACCACATACAAACATCGCTACTAATACTACAAACTTTTTCATGTCAATTAATCTTTTTATTATGAGTTATTATTTTAATTCTGAAATTGCAAATCATAAATTGTAATATGCTTACACTAAAGATAGATCAAAGCGTGTGCCAGAACTAACAAACAAACCATATAACACTGACTATCTGCGTATTAGCATCATATGCCAGAATCTATAAGTGTAGAAAAGTGTGGAAATGTGTAGCCGATGTGTAGAATATTTCCACACTCCACTTACACACTTCCACACTTTTCTTATAAACGCAAATTGCAAAATCCGATATCTATACTATCATTTGCTCAACAAGGATTGTTTATAGTTACTTTTTCCCTTGAAGGTATATCCAATGTTCCAATATAAATACTGCGCACGGGAAAATTTATCAGCTCGTATTCCGAAAGTGGCAAAAACTTGATCAATGAGATATAGTTTTATACCTGCAATTTGATACATGCGCTTATCCGATTTGTTGGCATGCAACAAATCAATACCAAATTGCGCGAAAAGCGAGAAGCGTGGCATGGATATTTCACCTTTCACAGAAAGTCCTACTGAAAGTTTTTTAGGAAAGCTAGCAAATATCACACGTTCATAGAGCTGATTGGTCAATGGGTTTACTTCTTGCGATAGCTCAATACCTGCACTCTCGTCATAAACCACCTCAAGGCTTGGGCCCCACTTGTATTTATAATTACGCACAAAAAGAGGTGAAAAGCTAAAACCAAAGACCTGGAAATTACGATCAAGATATCGAAAAGCAAAATCTACATCTTCTTCTATACGTGCTTGACGAGAACTCATCGTAAATGAGACATCATAGTCTAGATGCGGTTTCACTAAAGGTGGGCGCAAATTATTATCAACCGGAAAGTTTTGTGGTGCAGGATTTATATTATACTTCAGCTCAACAAATGGGGATACTGTATTTATACCACTATTGGGCAATCGAGAAGCCCCATTTGAAAAATGCGTAATAGCAGCCCCCATGTGCAAATCGAAATAAGGATTCAATCGCCATCTGAAGTATAGCATCCCAGCTACATGCACATTGACCTTAGAGCCTATTACTATATTCTCGGGATTAGTGTTAACATCATATGGCTTCCAATTAAAGGAAACTCCTAAATTCCACTCATAATTTAAGGACCAATATCGCTTAAAATGTCCAATCAACCCACCTTGAAGAAAGAACACCGAGAATGGACGCCCGATATCATAAGAACGATGGAAATCGGCATAATATAGACCTACTCCATAATAGGGCATACCATAAGCTATATCCTGCCATTGAGTACCCGTTGGAGAAACACCAAATTTAACTGCACTAGAAGTATATAAAGGCATCTTTCCTGAATGACTGATAAAATCTTCGGTAGGCAAAATGCCACCTTCTGTTAGATTAACCGTCAGAAAAAGAGGTTTTTTATCATGCTTTATTGCAATAGAGTCCATTCTTTGAGCAAACACATTGAATGAACTTAGCAAAAACAATATAAATATGCTCAAAGCATTATATTTTGTCATTTGTATAAAAATATAGCTACTATCCCAGTCAGTTAAAATAAGAATATAGTAGTTTGATTTATAATTATTATCTTATTTAAAACACATGAAAGTAGTCAAAATGTTCATGAAGACTTTCTATCAAATAGTTGTAAAATGGCCTAAATAGCTTATGAAGACACATGACAAACACATCCTAAACAACACATTGCTACACTGTAAAGGATAAAAAGTCAAAAGAAACTTTTTTTAGTTTTTATATTGAAAAACTTTTGTAATCTCATTCTTAATAGTATTTTTGTGTAGAATTATGGGATGGTAATGAATGAAGAAAGGAAAAGACTATTAAACGACTTCGAAACTAGAGTTAGACACCTGGTTTATGTTAACGAACAACAGAGGTCAGAAATAATCAAATTAAAAGATCTCCTTGATTCAGAAAAAGAAGAAAAGAAAAATCTCTTACAAGAGATTGAGAGTCTTCGAAATAGTTATATCAATTTCCAGACAGCTGCGGCAATCAGCGCAAACGGTAGTGAGCTCAAAAAAGCTAAACTAAGATTGTCAAAACTAGTGCGTGAAATCGACGAGTGCATCGCTTTACTTAACGAATAATAGGAATGATGTATGAACGATGAGATAAAGATAAATTTGAATATGGCAGAGCTCCAGTTCCCTCTTACCATCAAGCGAGATGATGAAGAGATGGTAAGATTGGCTGCCAAACAGGTTAATAGCGCAATCAATGCCTACAGACAGCGTTTCAGAACGCTATCAAAAGAGCATTTATTGGTAATGGTAGCTTTTCATTTTGCGAAAGAGAACTTTGCTCTTAAGCAGATCAATGATACTGAGCCATTTATTGACTATATTCAAAGAATGACAGAGGTAATTGATGAACACCTCAGAAGCGACAAATAGCCGTTTCTACAATCAACAACGGAAATTCGCGCACTGCCTAAACTTGTATGGACTATTTCATATGGGTAAGCGGTGCGTTTTTATTTATATTTAATAATAATAATAATGATAGCAACAATAGCATCCATTATTTGCTTTATTGTAGGAGGTATTCTTTCTTATGTATTTTTTAAATATGGGCTGAAAGCAAAATACGACAACATCCTTAAGGAAGCAGAAACAGAAGCGGAAGTAATAAAGAAAAATAAGCTTCTAGAAGTTAAAGAAAAGTTCTTAAACAAAAAAGCAGATCTTGAAAAAGAGGTTTCACAGCGCAATCAGAAGATTCAGCAAGCCGAAAACAAGCTAAAGCAACGTGAAATGGTTTTGAACCAACGTCAAGACGAATTGCAACGTAAGAAAAATGAAGCCGAAGCGGTAAGAGAGAATTTGGAGGTTCAACTGGGTATCATCGAAAAGAAAAAAGATGAGCTTGACAAGCTTCAACATCAAGAAATCGAAAAACTCGAAACGCTTTCAGGACTTTCAGCCGAGGAAGCCAAAGAACGTTTAGTAGAAACTTTGAAAGAAGAGGCGAAAACGATGGCTCAATCGTACATCAATGATATCGTTGATGATGCTAAATTGACTGCTGGTCGCGAAGCAAAACGCATCGTCATTCAATCGATTCAAAGAGTGGCTACCGAAACAGCAATAGAAAATTCTGTAACTGTTTTTCACATCGAATCAGATGAAATCAAAGGCCGTATCATAGGCCGTGAGGGACGCAATATACGCGCACTAGAAGCCGCTACTGGCGTTGAAATCGTAGTAGATGACACCCCTGAAGCAATCGTATTATCAGCGTTCGATCCGGTGCGTCGTGAGATAGCTCGCCTTGCCCTACACCAACTTGTGACAGACGGACGTATCCACCCAGCACGTATCGAAGAAGTGGTTGCCAAAGTTCGCAAGCAAGTTGAGGAAGAGATTATCGAAACAGGTAAGCGTACAACGATTGATCTTGGTATTCATGGTTTGCATCCAGAACTTATCCGCATTATCGGTAAGATGAAATACCGTTCTTCGTATGGACAAAACTTGCTACAACATGCTCGCGAAACGGCTAATCTTTGTGCTGTTATGGCGTCAGAGCTTGGCTTGAATCCGAAAAAAGCCAAACGTGCCGGACTATTACATGATATTGGTAAAGTACCCGATGAAGAACCAGAATTGCCACATGCATTACTTGGTATGAAGTTAGCAGAAAAATATAAAGAGAAAGCTGATATCTGCAACGCAATTGGTGCGCACCATGATGAGGTAGAAATGACAAGCTTACTTGCACCTATCGTACAGGTTTGTGATGCTATTTCTGGAGCACGTCCAGGTGCACGTCGCGAAATCGTAGAGGCATATATTAAACGCCTAAATGATTTGGAGCAACTTGCAATGTCGTATCCTGGTGTAACTAAAACCTATGCTATCCAAGCAGGACGTGAACTTCGTGTGATAGTAGGTGCCGACAAGATTGACGACAAACAGACTGAGAGTCTTTCTACTGAAATCGCTAAGAAGATACAGGATGAAATGACTTACCCAGGACAAGTTAAGATTACTGTGATTCGCGAGACACGTTCAGTGAGTTTCGCTAAGTAAAAAATCTAACGATCATCAAATATAAGGCGAGGAGAAATCTTCGCCTTTTTTATTCTGCCTATCCAGATTATGAGATTTGAAATATGTGCCAATTCAGTAGAGAGTTGTATTGCGGCGCGTGATGGCGGAGCGCAACGTGTAGAATTGTGCGCCGGATTGTCTGAAGGAGGCACCACTCCATCTTATGGAGAAATAGCATTGGCACGCGAAATAATTGGCATTAAGCTACATGTCATCATTCGCCCACGTGGCGGTGACTTTCATTATTCTTGTTTAGAAGTTCGCACCATGCTGAAAGATATAGAGATGGCCCGAAGCTTAGGAGTTGATGGAGTTGTATTTGGTGCCCTACATACAACTGGTAGAGTTGACAAGTCAGCGATGCAAGAATTGATAGCAGCTTCCAATGGTTTATCAAAGACCTTCCATCGCGCTTTCGATGTTTGCCTAGACCCATTCGAGGCTTTGGAAGAAATTATCGATCTAGGTTGTGATCGTATACTCACATCAGGGCAGGCACAAACCGCAGAAGCAGGTATCGGTATTCTGAAGAAACTACAAAATCAAGCTAATGGAAGAATCACAATAATGGCTGGTTGTGGTGTAAATAGACATAATATCAACCGAATTGCTTGCGAAACCGGGATCCGCGAATTTCATTTTTCGGCACACAATAGCTTCAATAGCTTAATGACGCATAGAAATCCGTCTGTATCAATGAGTAACATCCTTCCGGTTGATGAATATCAATATAGTAAGACAACTGCCGCCAAAGTGAAAGAGATTATTGATGCAGCTACATCCTCTATTTAAAATCCATTGAGAGGCACTAGAATAGTAGGAATCAATAGCAGGAAGCCAATAATGATGAAAAGCAACAACAACTTCCAGAACCACTTGATCCAAACCTCGTATGGAATCCGTGCAATTCCTAAAGCACCCATTAAAATGGCAGAAGTAGGTGTAATCATATTTGTAAAACCGTCACCAAACTGATAGGCCAGCACCGTAGCTTGGCGTGATATGCCGAGTACATCCGAGAATGGCGCCATTATGGGCATTGTTAAAGCCGCTTTCGCTGAACCGCTAGGGATGATCAAATTTATGAAAGTCTGTACTAGATACATACTCCCCAATGAAGCTATACGACCCGCCTCTCCCATTCCGGCAGCCATGGCATGCAATATAGGATCAATAATGCGTCCCTCTTGAAGTATCTGTATGATACCACCTGCCAAAGCCACAACAAGTGCTGCAGAAAGCATATCTTTCGCCCCATCCAGAAAATGTTTAATCAGCGTATCAGGTGATTCACTATTGGCAAAACCTGAAAGAATACCCATCGCCAAGAAAATCGCTGCAATCTCGGATAAATACCACCCATATCCCATCACACCTATGATAAGGAACGCAATAGTAAACGCCAGTAGATTGAGTATAAAGAAATGTGTGGATTTACGCAATCCCACAGCCGCACTTATTACAAAAAGTCCGCTAAATATAGGGACTGCAGGAAAAACAAGCGTAGACTCTCCGACTGTAAAAGTGGTCTGCGGATAGTAAACAGAAAACAGCAACAGTGCCACACATACCAATCCATATATAGTATAGGCTGAGCGGCTAGTTTTATAAGTCACATCTTCAGTGACTTGCATTTCTCGATGACGCCAATAAGTATCTAGCTCATAAACGGGTGATTTGGTTGGATGTTTTTTTATTTTGCGTGCATAGAATAATACACAGATAATTAAAATACTCGTTAATACCACCCAACAGAACAGGCGATATTCAAAACCCGAGAAAAGAGGAAGATCAGAAAGTCCTTGTGCGATACCTATCGTGAAAGGATTGAGTACAGCACCAGAGAAACCAACATGTGCTGCAACATATACCATACATAAACCTGTGATCGAATCATATCCCATAGAAATAGCGAGCGGCACGATTATAATGACAAAAGCCAAAGTCTCCTCACTCATGCCAAAAACAGCGCCAAACAAACTGAAAAGTATAATAATCAGCGATATGACAACATTATTAACACCAATCTTACGAATTAATGAATATCCCTCCAATCGTCGTGTGAAATCCAAGAATGAATAGATGCCAACATCAATCGAACGACTGCTATTCAAAATATGGAAAGCTCCTCCCATGATTAGCAAAAAAGCGATGATACCAGCTTGCCGCTCAAATCCATTGAGCAAAGTGCTGAACACTTCCCATGATTGTGGTGCTTGCTCCACTTCATGAAAAGAGTTGTCAACTATCACTGTGCGCATCGTACCATTCACATCAACAGTTTCGCGTACATACTCGCCAGCCGGAATGATCCATGAAAGCACGGCACAAATTAAAATTACTACTGCAATTATCGTGTAAGTGTGGGGAACTTTTTTGAGCATATCTAGTAAGATCTTATTGAGGTGCAAAAATATGTAATATAAGGCTATCACAACCGTAGTAAAAGAATATAAATGCTAAATATTGCTATTTTTGAACGTTTTTCATGTTATAAAACATACAATTGCCATTTTAATCGTATCTTTGCATCGTAAAAGAAGAAAACAATAATGTGAAACTCGTTCTTCAAAAGGTGAAGGACACAAAAACAAAAGATTATGAAAAAGAATGTAAATGAAGAGATTTTAAAATTGCAGTATCGAATCAAACGTTATCAAGCAATGGGAAATGGCGCTATGTGCCAATCATTAACCGGTAAACTCAACAAGTTGCTATCAGAGCAACCCATCATGTAAGAGCACAGTAAAATATACTTAACATATAATGTAAGGGCTAGTCTTAATTTTCGAGACTAGCCTTTCTTATTTTTAAGATATTTCTCATCACCATTCTTCAAACTGTAGTTTCAATTGTGTCCACTCCTCTCCTGTCATCAAGTCATCTCCTTCCAACCTTGGATTAGAAACTGATAGGCCAACTAATCGGACTGCTCTTCCGTCACAATTGGCATCCTTCAACAGTTGCTTAGCCAATGGCAATATCACTTCCAGTGAAGATAGCTGACGTGATTGTGTGATGCTTCGTGTGATTTGCACGAAGTCATGATACTTAATTTTTAAGGTCAAGGTATTTCCTACAAAGTTTTTCCGCTCTAATCTTCCTACCAATTCTTTTGTCACATGATAGAGTTCTATAATCAAAGATGAATGTGCAGTTATATCTTTCTCAAGTGTATGTTCACACCCTACCGATTTTCTGATACGTGTTGTTTCGACATTGCGTAAATCAATCCCTCTTGCAAAATCATAATAAATATACCCAGATTTACCAAAAGCACGCACCAAACCATCTCTGGACCACATTCTAAGTTGTTGCCCATTGTGAATACCCAAAGCATGCATTTTTTTTGCAGTCACTGGTCCTACTCCCCAAAACTGTTCGATGGGTAACTTATCGATGAAAGACAAAGCTTGCGATGGATGAATGGTACACAAACCATCGGGTTTTCGATAGTCTGAAGCGACTTTTGCCAAGAATTTATTGTAAGATATACCAGCTGAAGCTACAAGATTAAGATCTTGCCGAATCCTTCGTTTTATCTCTTTTGCTATATCGATTGCCAGTGCAATACCTTTCTTATTTTGAGTCACGTCAAGAAAAGCCTCATCAAGTGATAGGGGTTCTATCAAATCTGTGTATTCCGAAAATATCTGATGTATTTTTTCTGAAACCTCCTTGTACACTTCCATTCGCCCATGAACAAATATAAGTTCGGGGCAAATTCTCAAAGCCGTTTGTGAAGCCATTGCTGAACGCACACCATATTTACGTGCTTCATAACTAGCTGCAGCCACTACTCCACGTTTTTCTGCATGACCCACGGCTATTGGTTTTCCCCTTAGTTCCGGATTGTCACGCTGCTCCACTGAAGCGTAAAAGGCATCCATATCTATATGTATAATCTTGCGCTCTTGCATATTGACTCGAAAGATAAGGCTAATATTTAAAAAGTAAGACTTTGCTAAAGACAGATTAAAACATTTTAAATCTGCTGTAACATCTATATATAGACAAAGAAAGCTAACCCTATTTCTTCAAAGAAGAATAGAGTTAGCTTAAAAAAGATAGCTATAATGATAAGACTTACTTATCGTCTATTTTTCATTATTGATGTGCATTGATAGCATTCATCACTTTAGACAAGTTGGTAACAGCTGCTTGATTGCCCAACTGTACTCCTTGTTGGAAGTATTGAATAGCTTGGCTCACATTGCCTTGATAGAAATTGATGATACCCAAGTTATTGAAATATTCACCATTTTTCTTGTTGGCTTTTGCGATAGCTTTTTGTGCACGAGCAATGTCTTTTGTTGTCAAGTATGCACCTGCCACATTCAAATTAGCTACTGGATCATCTGGAGCTTGGCGTTGTGCCACTTCAAATGCTTCTACAAATTTCTTGCTACCTCTTGGGTGTTTGAATGCTACGTTATAGAATTCAGTTTGGCTCAACAAGTTAGGATTAGCTTCCATCACCACCAAAGCTTGTTCAGTAGTAAATGTATTCACATTGTAAGTAATAGCCACAGCTACATTGCGCAACAATGGGTAGATATTCTTCAACATGTCTTTATAAGCAGCACCACCATCAAATGCTTTAATCTTTTCTTTACGCAGCTTATCATCAGTTGTAGTGTTTACAATTGTAATGATAGAGTCAGCATAAGGAGGTTTAAGCTCTGTCAGCGCGATTACAAGTCCTTCCCAGTTTTCACCACCAAATGCTGTAGTGTAAGTTGTTGCAGGAATGTCTTTTACCTTAGAAGCCAAATACTTCATCAATGCCTCAGTACGTTTCTTTGCAAGATTTTGGTTGAAACCTTCTGGACCTTCAGGTGAAGCATAACCCTCAATTGCGATATTATTGATTACGATATTGCTATCGGCAACCACTTTTTCGAACAATGTTTGGATGTTAGCCAATTCTTTCGCATTATTCTTATAATTAGGAAGAATAGTGGCTTGATTCAATTTAAAGTCTAGATAAGTGTTATAGACATCAGTCACCACTTTGTCTACATCAACTGGTTCGATGAATGCAATAACTGGCATAATTTCAGCCAAACGCTTAGCTTCTGTAGAAACAGCATTAGTAATCAACTCTTGAGACTCCATCAAAACAGCGTCTTTCTTGCCTACTAATTGTTCTACAAGATAGAAAGCCGCATTTGCCATCCAAGGTTGATAATCCACAACTTGAGAATAAATAAAGGCTTCACGCTTTTCGTAAGGCATTACTACAGCGTTTACCTCAAGACCTTTTTTCACAGCCTTTTCATACTCTTTTTGTTTTTTCTTACCATTAACGATAATTCCAGGAAATTGCAATGTGTTCTGGCCATCTGTCAATGTAGGAATCAAAACCAAAGCTTCGTGCTTTTCGATCTTCAAATCGGCCATATCTACAAACATACTTGCAGTCAAAGCATTACTTTGCTGCCACACATAAATGTCTGACATTGTAATGGCATCACTGTAGAATTTCTTTTTAGCACTTAGTGGTAAAGCACACAAGAAGGCTAATACTAGTAATAAAAAATTCTTTTTCACTTTCATATTGGTTTTTAGAGTTAGTAAATAATATTATTTTTAAAATCGTTTCATTCATCTAGATTAAACCAGATTTATGTATATCAACAAAGAAAAAAGAATAATGTTTAGTATTGACCTCTTATAATAGACGAATCATAACAAATATTCCATTTAGAACAATTTATCACTAATTAATGATAATAGCATACTCTTTTCGAAACACTTATACCGACAGCAATACTATTCTACATACCTAATTATCAAACCTTAAGACACGATCATAGAAGTAACAAAGGATCATTCAATGCATAGAGGATGTATTTCAGCAAAAAGCCATCTATCCCTATACACCTTATGCTTGAACTGAGTGTATAAAATAGCTCATTAATAATTGAAGGACATTAATTAGAGCTATACAACCGCTATTGCCATCTCAATGTTTTTTTGAATTTATCTTTTTATATAAGCCAACTCTTTCGAAAGAAATATTCTCAAGATAGACTCGGAAGATGAGGAGGTAAGATGCAAGTATCTAGATGAAAATATTCAGTTTTCTTCCCGAAACATCCATAATTTTAAAAAACCAGCAATGAAAGAAAGAGATAAATCAAAGATGTCTTACATTTTTTTGAACAAGTGCTAATGGCTTTCTAATTCATAGTTATACCATGTGCGCCTTCAAAAACCTTTGTAACTTATCATTCATATCATCGGTCCAAAACTGCCAACCGCCATGATCGGCATCTTTAAGTGCATAAAATTCATACGAAAACCCTTCGTGTTCGAGACGATTGGCCAACTGGTCGCTTTGTGAAAAAGGCACTACACGGTCTTTGGTGCCATGTGCCAAGAACAATGGCGGATAGAACACACCCGCTTTAAAGTAGTAGTAAGGACTGATCCAGATTGCTTTTTGTGGGTCATCATCTACCGACACGCCACCCATCAAACGGCCCTCGGGACTGTTGGCATCTCCAGTGCTAGCAGCAGTAGGATCTTGGTTCATCACCAATAAATTGGATGGTGGAAAATAGGCAACAATAGCATTTATCGCTGGCAACACCTCATCTTCCTTTAGCTTCAAGCCTGTAAATAGAGCTATGTGAGCACCCGATGAATCTCCCCAAACAAAAATGTTGTTAGGATCTATAAAGAAACCTGCCGCGTTTTCTTTCAGAAACTCTATCGCTGCCAAAGCATCTTCGCGTTGTGCTGGAAAAGGATGAGTCTCTGCACTGCGATATTCCACCTCAATCACCACAAAACCACGTCGGGCCAATTGCGCAATCTGTGGTATATTGCCCGGCAGATTCTGATGCATCCAAGCCGAACCTTTGATATAGACCACACATGGATAGGGGTTCACGTCTTCTTCTTCCGCATCGGGTATCAATATATGCAAATGCAGTGTATCATCTCCAACCGTGCGATAGGGAATATCAGGAATATAAATAATCTTATATAACTCTACCTCTTGTATCACAGTGATAGCCTTAGGGTTGGTAACAACTGCTTCTGGAAAATCAGCTCTATTATTTCGTGGACCATTCTGGTCGTTTAGTTTTAAAAAGGAAGATTCTATCATGATTTACTGAATATTAATCAAACAAATAGTATGTATAGCTATTCACTGTGGTATGCATAGCTATACACCATGGTATGCAGCCTTGCGCACCAAGGTAGGCAGCCCTGCTCACTAAACTCTATAAACTAACACATTACGATAAATTTTCAACACTACAGAAGCAGGTTTTGTTTTAAGCAAAGATGAATCATTGCGCTAAATTAAATGCTGTTTATTGCCGAGATAAAGAATCTTTCCTATCTTTGCAGACGTATTGGTTTGCAGCTTCTCCATTGACGGGGAAGGCAATTAAAAGGGAATCAGGT
>CAMTPC010000027.1 GCA_947074295.1 uncultured Bacteroides sp.
CTGAAGCCAACTCATTAGTACTTTTCACTGATGACTTCTATGCATATCCTATTATAGATACTTCATTCGAAGGTTTGGAAACTAAACGTTGTCAGGCTCCTCTTTCAGCTATTGGTCAGAAAAACATCGCTATTACAGGCGAAGGTATCTTTGACGGTGCTGGTGACAGCTGGCGTCCAGTAAAGAAAGGTAAGATGACTGCCAACCAATGGAAAAAGCTTGTAGCTTCTGGTGGTGTGCTCAATCCTAAGAAAGATATGTGGTTTCCTACAGCAGGAGCTTTGAAAGGTTTCGATGCTTGTAAAAACTTCAACGTACCCGAGGGTATTGAAACAGAAGCAGAATGGAACGAGATCCGTCCATGGTTGCGTCCAGTGCTTTTGAGCTTCGTGAAATGTGACCTTGTATTGTTAGAAGGTGCTACATTCCGCAACTCTCCTAGCTGGTGTCTTCACCCACTATCATGTTCTAATGTGACTATCGACAATATCAAGGTATTCAACCCATGGTATTCTCAAAACGGTGATGCACTTGACTTGGAATCTTGCAAAAACGTATTGGTAATCAATAGCTTGTTCGATGCTGGTGATGATGCAATCTGTATCAAGTCTGGTAAAGACGAAGATGGTCGTCGTCGTGGCGAGCCTTGCGAAAACATTGTAGTGATGAACAACAGCGTTCTTCATGGTCATGGTGGTTTCGTTGTAGGTAGCGAAATGTCAGGTGGTGTGAAAAACGTATATGTATCAGACTGTACTTTCATGGGTACTGATGTAGGTCTTCGTTTCAAGAGTACTCGTGGCCGTGGTGGTGTAGTAGAAAACATCTACATCAACAACATCAACATGATCAACATCCCTAACGAACCTCTATTGTTCGACTTGTTCTATGGTGGTAAAGGTCCAGGCGAGGAAACAGAAGAAGAACGTGCTGCAAACACTAAGACTGACATGCCAGCTGTGACAGAAGAAACTCCATCATTCCGCGATATCCACATCTCTAATGTGACTGTTAAGGGTTCTGGCCGTGCTATCTTCTTCAATGGTCTTCCAGAAATGCCTGTGAAAAACATCACAGTAAGAGACGTGGTGATCACAGAAGCAACAGAAGGAGTGGTGTTGAGCCAAACAGACAACGTAGTATTGGAAAACATCTACATCCATACAAAAACTCCACAGCCAACGCTTCAAATCAGAAGCTCGAAAGATGTTACTGTAAACGGTAAACTCTTCAAATCGATTGATGCTAGCTGGTTGAAGATGGACTTCAAACAATAAAAAACAATATCATTGTGATCTGATATAAGAGGCAGACTTTCTATCTTTGCAAGGTGAAAGGGCTGCCTCTTTCGCTTTTTTATCAATACATTATACAAATATGATCATGCTAAAAACATTCTCACTCTTTTGTTTCACAGCCTTCGCATCAATGGCATTGATGGCACAACCTGCCACAAAGACCATCACCGTCGAGGTGAAGAATCCCGCTAAGGAAGCTCGTACAGATGTACCTGTAGTGATCGACCTGAATGCGCTACAACCTGGCTTTATCGTGAAATCGGCTGTTGTCGTATCGGGCAACGAAGAAATCCCATCTCAATTGGATGATCTTACACGCAATCGCCGTGCCGATGAGTTGGCTTTCGTAGCAAATATTCCAGCCAAGAAAACACGCACATTCACTGTGACTTTGTCTTCGGAGAAAAGTGATAGAGTATACACCCCCCGTGTTTTTGCTCAGATGCTGGTGAGCGACAAAAAAGGCAAGCATGTGCCTATTCAATCACTAACAATACCAGGTAGTAGCAATGTCTATAATCAGTTGCATCATCATGGACCCGCTTTCGAGTCAGAATTGGTGGCTTATCGCCTTTATTTCGACCATAAACAGACCCTCGATATCTATGGCAAGTTTAATCCAGGTTTCGAAATTGAAGAATCTCAATTCTATCCCACTGACGAGCAGTTAGCGCGAGGTTTTGGAGACGATGTGTTGCGAGTTAGTGGAAGCTGTGGTGCGGGCGCATTCAAAGGTTGGGATGGCAAGAAAGCCATTCATACCAATCCGGTTGATACTCGCACAGAGCGTATCGTAGCTTACGGGCCCGTGCGTACCATCGTTGAAAACGAAGTAGAAGGTTGGAAATATCAGGATAGTGAGCTCAATATGACTACGCGCTATACACTCTATGCTGGTCATCGCGATCTTTTTGTTGAAGCTTTCTTTGACGAACCTTTGACCGACCAAACTTTCGCTACTGGTGTGCAAGATGTAAAAGGATCCATATCCTTCTCCGATCACAAAGGTTTGGTAGGCTGTTGGGGCACGGATTGGCCAGTAAATGATACGATAAAATATGCCAAGGAAACAGTTGGTCTGGCTACGTTTATTCCAAAGAAATATGTAGTACAAGAAGCAAAAGATAAACCCAACTATCTCTATGTGGTCAATGCTCCAGGTCAGCAATACCTGAACTATTACACCACATTTACTTCTTTGAAAGAGAATTTCGGTTATAAGACTCCCGAAGCATGGTTTGCCCACATCCAAGCATGGCGCGATGAATTGGAAAATCCTTGCATCGTTACCATAAAAGAATAAGTAGGTCGAACCGCTTCTTCTTGAATCGGTCCACATAAATATATAATGCGTTGTATTTATAGTTGTTATAGCTATAGATACGATGCATTGCTATACAATTATTCCACCTATCTATCCAATTACTCCACCAAATAAACGGATTATTCAACCGCAGATTCATCCTTGACTATTACTTTTGTAACCATCAAAAAACATCTAAATAATTAATCTTTTTACAAACCATCCATGAGAAATCTGACAAAAGCGATAGGCATTGGCCTACTACTTGTTTCAAGTACTATGTTTGGGCAAAATAGCTCCAACTATGTATCAAAAGTATGGGTAGCCGATCAAGGTGACGGCACTTATAAAAACCCAATTCTTTATGCCGACTATTCTGATCCCGACGCTTGTCGTGTGGGCGATGATTATTATATGACATCATCTAGCTTTGGTTGTTTACCAGCTTTGCAAATCCTTCATTCTAAGGATTTGGTCAATTGGACCATCATTGGTGCGGCTGTACCTCACGCATTGCCTCCTGTAGTTAGTCCAGAACGTCCCGAGCATGGTAATCGTGTGTGGGCTCCTGCTATCCGTCACCACGATGGCGAATTCTATATCTTTTGGGGAGATCCAGACCAAGGAGCTTTCATGGTGAAGGCCAAAGATCCTGCTGGCCCTTGGAGCGAACCTGTATTGGTAAAAGAAGGAAAAGGTATTATTGACACCTGCCCACTATGGGACGAAGATGGTAAAGTATATATGGTTTATGCATATGCTGGTAGTCGTGCTGGTCTGAAAAGTGTCATCACCATCTGCGAACTCAATGCAGACGCTACAAAAGCCATCACGCCAGGACGCATCATCTTCGATGGCCACGAGGCACATCAGACCTGCGAAGGACCTAAATTTTTTAAGAAGGATGGTTACTATTATATCTTCCATCCAGCTGGCGGTGTAGCTACAGGCTGGCAAGTGGTGCTTCGTTCGAAAAACGTGTATGGTCCTTACGAAGAGAAAATCGTAATGGCGCAAGGCGATACAGATATCAACGGCCCTCACCAAGGTGCTTGGGTAGATACACCTAACGGCGAAGATTGGTTCCTGCACTTCCAGGATGTAGGAGCTTATGGTCGTATCGTACATCTTCAACCTATGAAGTGGGTCAATGGCTGGCCTGTAATAGGTAATGACAAAAATGGCGATGGCTGTGGCGAACCCGTGTTGAGACACAAGAAACCCAATGTAGGTAAAACATATCCTATCCAGACACCACAAGAAAGCGATGAGTTTGATGGCTTTACGATGTCACCACAATGGCAATGGCATGGTAACTCTAACGAGATGTGGGCTTACTTTGCAGGTGACAAGGGTTTTGCTCGTCTATACTCTTATCCGGTGCTCGAAGACTATAAGAGTCTTTGGGATGTGCCCAACTTGATGTTGCAAAAAACACCAGCCGATAACTTCACGGCTACAATGAAGCTGACTTTCAGTCCTGACAAACGCTATGCTGGCGAACGTACTGGTCTTGTAGTGATGGGATTGGATTATGCAGGTTTGATTCTCGAAAACACAACAGAAGGCTTAGTGCTTTCTCAAGTAGAGTGCAAGAAAGCTGATCGCGGAGGTACTGAAGTAGTAAATACAACGCTTCCACTAATAGACAACACTATCTACCTACGTGTGAAATTCACGGATACAGGTAAGAAAGTAGGCAAGGGAGACGGCACCGACATGATCGTGATGTGTGATTTCAGTTATAGCCTTAACGGTAAGAAATTTATCCCGATGGGTAAATCATTCCAAGCTCGCGAAGGAAAATGGATTGGTGCTAAAGTAGGTACTTTCTGTACACGTCCATTCATGAAAACCAATGATGGCGGTTGGTCAGATATTGACTGGTTCCGCATCACTCCAAACAAATAGTCATTAAGACATAACTATTTCCCTACAATCTCCATCCCATGAAGTACTCTTCGCTGGGATGGAGATTTTTTGGTTTATAAGGTTTTATCCGATATTTGGATTTACTACTTTTGTAGTCCAAAATGTTTTTTCTCAGCCTATACGATTTTGTGATATAGATTATTCTCAAAAAATAGGCAAGACCATTTGGTTTACTGAGTAACCGCAGCTGGCATCCGCTTGACCCTTACTTACCATTGTGAGTAACCTTGCTCAGTAACATCTAGAGAATCAACTTGATAGAGTAAAGTAAAAGTATTAATAAAATCAATATAGATATATGAAGAAACTAGTGATATTCGATTTAGATGGAACCATATTAGATACCATTGCCGATTTGGCACAAAGCACTAACTATGCTTTGCAGCAGTTGGGTTTCCCTACACATCCCGAGTCAGCTTATCATAAGATGGTAGGCAATGGCATCAACAAGATGTTTGAGCGCGCTTTGCCCGAAGGTACCAAGACGCAAGAAAATATTCTGGCCGTGCGTCAATTGTTTCTGCCTTTTTACGATATGCACAAGATGGACAAGACTGCGCCTTACCCTGGCATCATTGCTCTGTTAGATCAGTTGCAGAATCAAGCCATCCTGTTAGCTGTAGCTTCCAATAAATACCAAGCAGCTGCCGAACTATTAGTGCATCATTACTTCCCGACTATCAATTTTGCCACTATTCTGGGCGAGCGCGCTGGCATACCTTCTAAACCCGATCCGCACGTGGTATTCGAAATATTACAAGCAACGGGTGTTTCAAAGGAAGATACTCTATATGTAGGCGACTCTCCCGTGGATATGCAAACAGCTCAAAGTGCAGATGTAGAAGCTTGTGGCGTGGCATGGGGTTTCAGTCCGCAAGCCGATTTGGAGGCTTGTCACCCTGCACACATCGCACAAACTGCCGATGATATTTTAAAACTGATTTAAGATCATTATTCCAATATGCCTATCTCGTAGAGCCAAGTCTCTGCGAGAAAAGGCCATTGTTGCGTGCTGCCAGGTTGCTGACGCAATGAAATACTATGACCTCCTTCGGGAAAGATATGCAGACTACTACCTTTAACTCCTGCCTCCTTTAACGCACTGTAATACAAAATACTATTCATAGACGATACCGATCTATCATTATCTGCATGTATCAAAAGTGCAGGTGGAGTATTGTCATTTACCCTTTTGTGGCACGAAAATTGTTCTATACTTTCCGCTTTAGCGTCTTTTCCTAATAAATTGTCGCGACTACCCTTATGCGTATAGTCACTCATAGAGATGACAGGAGAGATAAGGATTGTGAAGTTGGGTCGGAAATTTAAGTTGTCCAGTGCATCTTTGCCTAGACCCCAATCTTCGGTAAATGTTGACAAGCTTGCCGATAAATGGCCGCCTGCCGATGAACCCATTACACCGACTTTATTTAGATCGATGGCAAAGCTATCTGCATTAGCACGGATATGGCGCATAGCTCGCTGTGCGTCAGCCAAAGGTGCCTCGTGACTTGTGATGACATCTGGAGATTGCGGCATGCGATGATTCAATACAAAAGCTGTTATGCCTATTGTGTTGAACCATTTGGCCAATTGCCATCCACTGATTTGGTAAGCCAAGCGTGCATAGCCACCTCCAGGAATGATCAATACAGCAGCTCCTTTGTTTTCGGCTTTCGAAGGTTGGAAAACATAATATCCAGGAACACCTACTTGGTAAATACGTTCATTGGCTATGCTGTCTTTGATGCATATACCGCGACTATTAGGCATATTATCATTCCAAATAGGGATGAAATCTTGTGCATGCATAGACGAAAAAAACAGGATGCATAACAGGCAGATTAAAAGCTTTTTAAGTAAAAACATAATATTAAGTTAAATGGTAATAGCTGCAAATATATTGTACTTTTTACACCAAAAGGTGGAATAATTGTTTGAAGTTTATGAAAAATCAAAAAAACCATATAGCGCATATTTATACATTAAAATATCTAGCCTATTTTTGTACATCAATCCGATAATTAATTGATTATATCTGAATGAAGAATTTGAAAACAGTATTTTTCACTTTACTCTTAATGACTTTTGTCACTACCATTTCTTATGCTCAGCGTAGTAATATCAAGGACTATGTTTCCATTGAGATTACTCCCGACCAAGAAGATTGGAATTATAGAGTAGGACAACAACCAACTTTTCAACTTCGAGTGGTGCGCAACAACGTGCCTTTGAAAAATGTATCCCTTTCCTACGAGATAGGTCCCGAGAAGATGACAGCTCAGAAGACAGGTAAGAGTAATCTAGAAAAAGGTGTGTTGACTGTGAAAGCTGGAACATTAAAAACTCCAGGTTTCATGACGTGCACTGCAAAAGTGACTGTAGACGGAGTGCAATATACCAACTATATCAATGTGGCTTTTGATGCCCAGAAGATACAACCCACTACAACCCAGCCTGCCGACTTTACTCAATTCTGGAAAAATGCTTTAGCAGATAATGCCAAGATTGCGATGAAGCCGCAGATGACCCTTTTACCCGATGAGTGTACAGCTGATATAGATGTATATCAAGTAAAGCTGCAGCATTTCAAAAATGGTAGTTATATATATGGCAAACTGTGTATGCCCAAGGCGCCTGGCCAATACCCAGCCGTGTTGCGTGTGCCAGGAGCGGGTGTAAAGAAGAATCCTGCCGAAATGGTTTTAGCGCAAAAAGGGATGATCACTCTGTCGATAGGTATCCACGGTATACCTCTAAACATGTCCGATCACATATATAGCGATCTTAATAATGGTGTATTAAAAGATTATGCCTTTATTCATTTAGATGATAAAGATCAGTATTACTACAAGCGCGTCTACACAGGTTGCGTGCGTGCCTTGGATTTTTTGACCACCCTCCCGCAGTATGATGGAGAAAATCTCGGTGTGATAGGCGGCAGTCAAGGAGGAGCCCTAGCTATGGTAACAGCCGCTCTCGATCATCGTGTAAAAGCGTTGGTAGCCTATTATCCCGCATTGTGCGATTTGACGGGTTATCTACATGGACGTGCAGGTGGTTGGCCAGCTATGTTTGCGCCACGCAATGAAACATTGAACAAGAAAGCAGAAAAAATAGAAACTTCTCGCTATTATGATGTAGCAAATTTTGCTCCTTTAATTAAAGCACCGGGCTATTACTCCTGGGGGTACAATGATCCTACTTGCCCGCCTACATCTTATTATGCAGCTTATAATGTGATTGAAGCGCCCAAAGAGCTCTTTGTGGCACAGAGTACAGGCCACTGGCGAAACAAAGAACAAGACTTAAAGACTATCGAATGGTTCTGCAAACAATTGACTAAATAATATTCTACAACATACTGTCAAAAAATACGGGTGTAAAAACAGTTTTTGCACACGTTGGAGGTGCGCTGCGTCTATTTTTGTAGCGTGAATGACACCAAATTGTCTTATAAAACAAACAGATTTAGAATTCAAAACAATCTTATTTAATAACTTACTTAATAACATGCAAAGAATGTCTAACCAAGTGAAAAACATGCGCACTGTGATGCTCATGCTATTCGCAGCGCTTTCATTTAACCTATCAGCGCAGACCATTACCGTGACTGGTAATGTGATTGATTCGACCGGCGAGCCAGTAATTGGTGCATCTGTGATCGAAAAAGGAAACACGTCAAATGGTACTGTAACTGACTTTGACGGAAACTATTCTCTTAAAGTCCCCACTAATGCAACAATCGTTTTCTCGTACATCGGTATGAAGACAAGCGAAGTGCCAGTGAAGGGACAAACTACGTTGAATGTAACTTTGGGCGAAGATTCTGAAGTATTAGAAGATGTTGTAGTTATTGGTTATGCTACAGTAGCAAAACGTGACCTTACAGGTTCGGTTGCTTCGGTAAGTGCCAAACAACTGGAAGCGATTCCTGTATCTAGTGCATCAGAAGCGTTGACTGGTAAATTGGCTGGTGTATCTATTACTACTACTGAAGGTTCTCCAGATGCAGATGTGAAGATCCGCGTTCGTGGTGGTGGTTCGCTTTCGCAAGATAACTCACCTCTTTACATCGTTGACGGTTTCCCAGTGAGCAGCATCAGTGATATCGCTCCTTCGGACATCCAGTCTATCGACGTATTGAAAGATGCTTCTTCTACTGCTATCTACGGTGCTCAAGGTGCTAATGGTGTAATCATTATCACTACTAAATCGGGTAAAGAAGGTAAAATCCAAGTAAACTTCGGTGCATCTTTGGGTTGGAGAAAAGTAGCTAAGATGACCAAGACTATGGACCCTTACAACTATGCATACTATCAGTATGAGCAAGGTTCTACAGCCTACGGTGAATTCAATGACTTGGATATCTGGAAATCAGTTCAAGGTAACGACTTCCAAAAAGATATTTTCGGCAACACAGGTACACAACAACAATATAACGTAAGTGTAAGTGGTGGTACTAAAGAAACTAAGTTTTCTGTTTCTTACTCTCGTAACAATGAAAACAGTATCATGCGCAACTCTGGTTTCGCGAAAGATAACATCAACGCAAAAATCAATACTGAACTTAATAAATGGATCAAATTGGACTTCAACGCTCGTTTGGCCAATACACATATCCGCGGTTTAAGTGGTGGTGCTGATACAAATGAATCGAATGCTGCCAACTCTATTGTTGCTAACTCAGTGCGTTTCCGTCCAGTAGATCCTATTGATCAATCTTCTGACGATGATGATGAGAATAACACAACACGTCAGTACAATCCATTGGAGCGTCTGGATGCAACTTATAAAACTCGTAGAGACTTCAAACAAAACTACAACTTAGGTTTAGACTGGAGACCTTTCAAAGGATTCCGTGTACGTACTGAGTTTGGTTATGGTTTCCGTCGTTTGGATACAGACCAGGTATGGGAATCACCAGCGGTTCAAAACTCTAACTTGGGTGATAATGGTATGCCTCAGGCAGTACTTGTTCGTTTGAAGAACAACAACTGGAGAAATGCTACAACTGTAAGCTACAACACGAAATTCTTCAATGGTCGTGACCGTTTTGACGTGATGATTGGTGAGGAAGTAACAAGCTCGCAAGACAAAGAACTTGTAATGACAGCAACTGCTTTCCCAACTACTATGACTAGAGAAGAAATTCTAGCTAACATGGGTGCAGCAGGTACAACTCATCCTACTCAAAGTACTATCGGTATCAATGACAATATGGTTTCGTTCTTCGGACGTGTGAACTATACAATCAACGACCGTTACCTCTTCACTGCTACAATGCGTGCTGACGGTTCTTCTAAATTTGCTCAAAGCAACCGTTGGGGTTATTTCCCATCAGCAGCTTTTGCATGGCGTATGAATGAAGAACAATTTATGGCTGGTACTAGAGACTGGTTGTCAAGCTTGAAATTCCGTGCATCTTTTGGTATGGCTGGTAACAACCGTATCCCTGCTGGTTTGATGTACACTACCTACTCTATGGCTGCTGCTACTTCTAAAGGTCCTTACTTCGGTGAGATCTTCAACACGATGATGGAACATGGTTCAACTCTTTCAAATCCAAAATTGAAATGGGAAACAACAATCACTCGTAACGTTGGTTTCGACTTCGGTTTCTGGAACAACCGTCTATCGGGTACTATCGATGCTTACTGGAACACAACAAGCGATCTTTTGATGCGTACAGAAATTCCTGCTAACACAGGTTATTCTTACCAATACCAAAACTTCGGTAAGACTTCTAATAAAGGTATCGAGTTGCAGTTGAATGCTGGAATTATCCAAAATAGAAACTTCAACCTTGATTTCAACATGAACATCGCATACAACAAAAACCGTATCGATGAACTGAATACAAACAATCCATGGCAAAGCTCTAACTGGGCTGGTTCTACACTTTCTAAATACGAAGACTTCCGTGTTGAAAAAGGTGGTAGCCTAGGTGAAGTTTGGGGTTTCAAGAGCAATGGTTATTTCACTGTTTTCGATGAGAAAAACAATCCTAACGGTGAGTTGGTTTGGAACAATGGCTCATGGGCTCTTCGTCCAGGTTTGAATGATAACTCGCAAACAATCACTGGTGGTGCTTACTATCCTGGTGGTTTGAAACTTCAGGTTGACGAAAACGGTGATCCTATCAAGCAAAAACTAGGTAATACAGTAGCTCCAATCAATGGTGGTTTCGGTGTATCAGGTGCTTGGGGTAATTTCGACTTTATGGTATTCTTCAACTTCTCTTTGGGTCATCAGTTGATCAACGGTACGAAGTTGGCTACAGCATTCCGTGCTGGTTCGGCAATGGGCTACAACTTGAACGCAGACTTTAACCTAGACAACCGTTATACATGGATTGACCCTGCAACAGGTTTGAACCTTGGACGTCCATCAAACAGCACTATCAACTCTTACGGTGGTATCGATAACGTGATCAATCGCTTGAATGAAATGAATGCAGGTGCAAATATGTACAATCCAGTAGGTGTAACTACTATGCAATTGTTTGACTATGCAGTAGAGAATGCTTCATTTCTACGTGTGAATAATATTTCTGTGGGTTATACATTGCCAAAGAACTTAGTGAGAAAAGTATGGTTAGAAAATGTACGTCTATACTTCACAGGCTATAACCTATTCTGCTTCACAAAATACTCTGGTGCAGACCCAGAAGTTGATACTTCGAGCAAGCGTAACGCTATGACTCCAGGTGTGGATTATGCTGCATATCCTAAGAGCCGCACATTCGTAGGTGGTATCAACGTTTCATTTTAATTAAAAGAGAACATCGTAACATGAAAAATATATTTAAGAATTTCTTATTAGGAGCTGCTACAGTAGGTGTAATGACCTCTTGTAACGACTTTCTGAATCAAAGTTCTCCCTCTGAATTGACAGAAGAGAATGTATTCAATTCAATATACTACGCTAATAATGTATTGAATAAAGTGTATGGCGAGTTGACACTTGACCAAACTTATTCTCAATACTTTGGTTTCGTTTGGCATCTTAACTCTGACTATGAATTGGTAGATGGATTGGGAACCAACGCTATCAATGCTTCGAGTGAGCGTGGTAACATGAACTACAACCAGAACTCGGGTTGGGCTAACTTGGCACGTGCATGGGACAACATGTTTAGTGTTATCGAATATGCTAATATCGTGGTTCACGGTATTACTAATAGCTCACTCTTGGGCGAAGATGCTAGCACAGTGCGTCAAGCATTGCAAATCAAAGCTGAAGCGCAAACGCTTCGTGCTATGGTTTATCTTGATATGATCCGTAATTTTGGTGATATGCCTATGAAGATGGAGCCTTCTAAGTCTGACCTTAGCAACGCTTATCTTTCAAAAACTGATCGTGATGATATCCTAGACTTCTTGATTGAAGATTTGGAAGACGCTATTCCTAACTTGCCTTGGGCAGGTGCGGTAACTACTGAACACGTGACTCGTGGTTATGCACATTCACTTTTGGCTAACATTGCTTTGACTCGTGCAGGATGGGCTATCCGTGAATCGGCTAAAGCTGGTTACGAAACAGCTACTATTACTGATCCTACTTATCCAACTCAACGCCCAGGTCAAGAAGAGCGTACTGCCCTTTATAACAAAGCGCTTACACACTTGACAGAAGTAATCACTTCTGGTCGTCACCAATTGAACCCTTCTATCGCTAATCACTGGTATTTGGTAAATCAATTGGAGCTGGATCAGACTTACAAAGAAAATATCTTCGAAATTCCTATGGGTCTTGGTCGCTCGGGCGAGCTGGGCTATACAGTAGGCGTTCGTATCAATGGTTCTTCTACACTTTATGGTGAAAAAGGTAACTCATCGGGTAAAGTGAAATTGGCTGCACCTTATTTCTGGTCATTCGACAGAAACGACTTGCGTCGTGATTTGACTTGTGCACCTTATGTATTGAAAGAAACTGACGGTGTAGTAGTAGAAAGTTTTGATGGTAACAAGCCATTTGAGATCTATGTAGCGAAATGGGATATCCGTAAGATGAGCGACAAATGGCGCGAAACTGCCATTGCTACTGGTAATGCAAAATGGATGTCGGGTATCAATGTGACTAAGATGCGTTATTCTTATGTACTGTTGATGTATGCTGAAGTGATGAATGAACTATATGGTCCTGATGTAAATGGCTCTGCTGGTATGACAGCTCGTCAAGCTTTGGGTCTAGTACATACACGTGCTTTTGCTGCTGAAGACAAAGCTGCTGCACAGACTTATATAGACAATATTCCAGGTAGCCAACAAGACTTCTTCAACGCTATCGTTGACGAAAATGCTTGGGAGCTTGCTGGTGAAGGTTATCGCAAATATGACTTGATTCGTTGGAACCTATTAGGTACAAAGATTGACCAAATGAAAGCTGACTATGCCGCTCAAATCGAAGAGTATCCTGCTAAATTGTACTTCAAGTACAAAGCTGATAATGCTACTATCGATATGTCTACTGTACAATGGTATGCTAGCAAAGACGAACAAGATGAGTTTGCTGATCAAGCTGCTTCTGAAGGTTGGGAAAATAAAGCGTTCTGGGGTGCTGAAGCTACTTCTACTACTCAAACCAATCTTTTGGAATATGCGCCAAGTATCAGTGGTGGTCTTAACTCGACTGTTATCAATAGATATGTGATGCCAATCGCATCTACTACCATCTCTGCATCTAACGGTACATTGAGCAACTCTTACGGATTCAGCAATTAATCCTAACTTTAAAGTATTATACTATTTATGAAATCAAATAAAGCTAAAATATATATGTTAGGAGCCATGGCGCTCCTAACGTCTACAGCCTTCGTTTCATGCGAAGATGTGAACGATTGGACTACAGACAGTGCTTACGATCGTCTGTTTGCTCCTAGCAGCCTTTCTATTTCTGCCGACGCTACTGATGCCGAGGTGACTTGGAAATCGACTCCTGGAACAGAATTTTATGTGATCGAGTTGAGTACAGACTCTCTTTTCGGTTTGCAAGATGATTATCGTGCTACTTCTCAGGTTTTGGGTCAGGACGGTTCTATCACAAAATCGCCTTTCCAATTGGAAGACTTGAACAACAGCTCAAAATACTTTATCCGTATCAAGGCTTGTTCTAGCGTAAAATCGGCTTCAAACTGGACCTATCCTGAAAAGATCTTTTTCACTACGAAGAGCGAAAATATCTTGAATGCTATCACTAATGCTGATAAGGGTCAAGATTATATCACATTGAACTGGCAAGCAGGTTTGTCTGTAACACATGTTGTATCACAAGAAATCCTTGGAACTTCTGAAGAAGGTGCAAATCTTTATGGTGAAGAAGTGGTGTTGCAATTGACGAATGAAGATATTGCAAACGGTACAGTGACTATCAATGGTCTACAACCATCTACTGGCTATTTATTGTCTATCTATAACAACCAGACTTGTCGTGGTACACGTGTAGCCACTACTATCATGTCTCTTCCAGATGCTGACCTGACTGTAGTTTTGGATGAAACTACAACATTGACACAAGACTTGATTGACTCATGGATTGGTAAGCAAAGTGTGACAGTTGCATTTATGCCTGGTGTAGAATATGATATCGTAGGTGTGGATCCATTGACTGGCGAAGTAGCTGGTTTGAGCATTCCTACTGGTATGTCATTGACTCTTTATGGTATGGAAGGTGATGAGCCAGCACAATTGAATTTGAAACGTGAGTTTATCTTCAAGGGTACACATGGATATTTCAGAATGTTGAACATTGATATAAATGACGCGGGTGCACAGTATATGTTCAACCAAGGTACAGCTGCTTCTATTGTAGAAATCAAATTCACTAACTGTAACTTCAATGACTTCGCTCGTAACATCGTTCGTTGTAAAGATCAAGCATCTATTACTATCGATGAGTTGAAATTTGACAACTGTGTGATCACTAATCAAGGTGGTGGAAACTATCCTATCATCGGTCTTGATGCAAAAGAATATACTGTAAGCAACATCGAGTTCAACGACTGTACATTCAACACAATCAAGCATAACGGTATTGCACTTTATAACTCTGGCCGTGGTTTGGCATCTGTAAATACTATCACGTTCAATGATTGTACACTCTATAATGCAATCGGTTCAGGACGTTATATCGTAGACTCGGGTTCGACTAGCCAAGGTCCAGTAGTAACTTTCAACAATACGATCATCGGTAAAACAAATGTAGCTACTCTTACAGATGGTGTATGGAGTTCTAAGTCTAAGGGTGTACGCTCTTCATCGGTTATCTCTAACAACTCTTATAGACTAGCTGATGGTGTATTTGATAGTAATGATATCAAGACTCTGATTGACTTCAATGCTGATTCTGACGCAGTTTTTGGAAATCCTGCAAATGATGATTTCACTATCAAGGATAGAAATTTCCCAGAAGGTGTTGGTGCTACACGTTGGTACGCTAACTAATTTGACTGGTAAGTTAGATTAAAACGACATAAATAAGATGGGCTTCAGAGTTTTAGATTCTGAAGCTCATTCTTTATTATCATGCAGTGCATATCAGATTGCTGATAAAACTAAAGGCTCCATCCAAAGTTTATTATACTTTGGATGGAGCCTTTCAATGTTAGAGTCCAGAATCTACTTATAGCCGTGTGGAGCGTTTGTATGATTATCAATATCAATACTGAATTTTTTCATATCTTCTAAATCATAAATGGGACGTTCCAGATCGCTAGGAATAGGTAAGCCCGAGAATTCTTGAAAATACAACAAACATCCATCGCGCCACCACATTGCGTCGCGTGTCTGCTGTTTTAACTTTGATTGTACTTCTAGGAATGTATCTTCATCTACATATGGTTGCATCTCATCCCACGTTTTTTGTAACTCTCGTGCTTGATTCACTCCTTCGCTATAGCGATAGCACAATTCATCCCAAACAGTGCGACCACTTTGCATGGTATGTGTCCAGGGCACATGATGAAACCATAATAAGAGTTCATCAGGACAAGTTGCTACATTATCATATAGTGCGCGGAGAGAATCGGGATATTGTGCCGTGGCATTGCTACCTGTATGACTACGGTCAAAACCTATTCCTTTGGTAGTGGCGCGATGATAGTATGAAGGCATCCAGTCGGGTCGTGCTCCTTCAATATCACACCATGGCTCTGGACCATAATGATGTCCCCAAGCAAATAGATGATGAAGGCCAAGTGGCATCATGTAGTTTACTACTGCCTCACGACTATCGAGCATCATTTTTTTTACGGGAGTAACAAATGCCTCGTTCGTCGTGAAGGTTTGTTTAAGCCATTCATCTGCGATGATATCCGAGCCAAGTTTAGGATTCCAAGCCAAACGGCCATAAGCGTACCAGTTGGCCTGTCCGAAAGGGTGACCTGTCCAATTAGTGTCAGTACCGATATTGGCTACTCCTGCGATAGCATCTAGTGAAGTGGGTGGCACAAATTCAAAAAACTCTGTCCACATAGGAGCCAAATAGGCAAGGTGATTGGCATGTCCTAGGTATTCCTGTGTAACTTGAAATTCCACCATTTCATCCGTTTGCGGCAAAGCTCCAAATAATGGGCTATACGGTTCGCGTGGTTGGAAATCTACGGGCCCATTCTTAATTTGGATTATCACGTTGTCACGAAACTCACCATCCAAGGGCTGAAACTCCAGATATGCTTGCTTCGCTCTATCCGCATCAGAAGGATCGTAAACGAAAGCGCGCCACATCACAGTTCCCTTATAGGGCTTCACGGCATCGGCCAGCATATTAGCCCCTTCGGCATGGGTGCGGTTATAATCACAAGGACCTGGTTGTCCTTCCGAATTGGCTTTCACAAGGAATCCACCGAAATCAGGAATTAAGGTGTAGATTTCTTTTGCTTTATCTTTCCACCATTTTTGAACTTCTATATCTTGTGGATCGGCAGTCTCCAGACCGCCAATTGCCATAGGAGAAGCGAAGTTTACAGACAGAAAAGTTTGGATGCCATATGGACGGAACAGATCAGCCAAGCGCTGGACTTTCTTTAAATATTCGGTTGACAGGATTTCGGGTGAGGCATTCACATTATTCAATACCACTCCGTTGATACCTATAGACGCATTGGCGCGAGCATATTCTTCATAACGTGGCGAGACAACCTCAGGTAGTTCTTCCCATTGCCACAAAGATTTTCCCGAATAACCCCTTTCTACCGATCCGTCTAAATTGTCCCAATGATTGAGCATGCGCATGCTATAAGCTGGGTTCTCGGTTACCTCTGTCATCGATTCACCTGTTTGTTGCGAACGAATCAGATGATAAGTAGCATATAATAATCCTACCTCAGTAGGCGATGAAAGAATATATTTCCCATTTTTTAGAGTAATGGTATAGCCATCAGGTTTAAGATTCTTATTTTTCTGTAACTTAAGTTCAACTGGTGCACCCTGCCAACCTTTTTCCAATTCGTTGGTGGCAATAGTTAAAGTTGGGCTTTTGCGGGGTAGCTTTACCTCTGTGGTTTTTCCATTATTATCGTATTTCAACCACAGCCTGCTACCATCATCCGCTTTGGAGAATGATGTGATTACCCAAAGCGCGATAAATAGTAAAATGAGCTTTCTGTTCATTTGTCTAATCCTTCAATTGTGATGATATGTCCTTCTTTATCATACTCTAGTTCGCATACCTTCAAGCTGCGCAGCCAGGTGCGACCGCCTGAGGGCGCGCTGTCGTGATGGAAAAGATACCATTTACCTTTGTATTCAATGATTGAATGGTGTGTGGTCCATCCTACAACAGGTGTCATTATTTTGCCTTGATAGGTGAAAGGGCCATAAGGATTGTCACCTGTGGCATAGCAAAGGTTGTGTGTATCTCCCGTTGAATAGCTGAAGTAGTATTTCCCATTATATTTATGCATCCAACTAGCCTCAAAGAAACGACGTTCGGTATCGTCGGCAGTAATTGGCATACCATTTTCATCTAAAATCATAATAGGTTTCGGCTCTTCCGCAAATTGCAACATATCATCCGTAAGCTTTACGATACGTGCAGGAATAGCAGGTTCGCCATCAGCAGGAAAAGTAGCACACTCCAATGCCTTGTTATCACAATAGCGTTGTAGTTGTCCGCCCCAAAGTCCGCCAAAATAGATATAATAACTTCCATCTTCTTCGAACACAGCAGGGTCGATACTGTAACTGCCACGAATAGGGTCGGGTTGTGGCTTGAAAGGTCCTGTTGGACTATCGCTTATGGCAACTCCCATCCGGAAGATGTCATTCTTATCTTTCAGAGGGAAATACATGTAATACTTGCCCTCTTTGCACGCCACATCGCAATCCCATAATTGTCTGCCAGCCCATGGGATATCATCTGTGTCAAGCACTACACCATAGTCAGTCACTTCGCCTTCCATCACATCATCTACTGAAAATACATGGTAGTCTTTCATGTTGAAATGATCGCCATTGTCATTTTCGGCTATACCGCTTTCCCAGTCATGCGAGGGATAAATATAAAGTTTGCCATCAAACACGTGTACTGAAGGATCAGCCATATAGTCATTAGGTACGAGATATCTTTTCTTTGTTTTCATAATAATTATTGTTTTAGTTTTTAAGTAGTTTAAGATGTTATGTTTAAATATAATTTGCAGTGGCATATATGCCTACCATGGTTCCGGTGAAACCTCCAGCTGTGCGTGTGCTTAGCAGGGCTGCTGAAACAGGATTCCCTACAGTGATCCACTCTTTTGTAGGATCGGTAGAATAGCTGAACATATAGTTGACAGCATCCGTTCCCACTACTTTAAGATAGATTTTCGCATCGGTATCTATAGATGGTAGAGTAGCGCTTGAGGTTTCCTGCAGTACTCCTTGGCTGTATACGTTCAGTTTGATGCAAGGTTGGCCATTAACATTAATGGTTTTGCCAAATTGTATATTGCACTCATCGTTTTGAAACAAGACAAGGCCCGCCATGTCCTCAGAAGTTTCTGGAATGAAGTTAAGTGCTGTTTGAGCAGTAAAAGTGTTTTCTGTAATCCAACGCCCAATAACAGCAGGTTGACGTTTGTCATTCAGTTTAATGCTGCTAGCCGAAAGTTTTAACTTACCTTTATTGTCTATCGAATAGCGTTCTACTTGTGGAGTACGTATAAAGAAGGCTTCTGTGGCTAAACCATTCTTATCCCACAAAGGAGTTGGTGCGACAGGAGTTATTTGATATGGGATAGCTTCACCTTCAGGTAATATGACGGGTTGATTATCCTGCCAAGTAACAGGGAGCATGAAAGTTTCGCGGCCCATCACATCATGACCGTCATAAAATGGGCGAACACCTAAAAAGACTGCATACCAATCACCTTCGGGAGTTTCTACCAAATCGGCATGGCCAACACAAGTTACGGGGTTCGGGCGATCCTCTGCCAAATCCTTCTGAGTCAAAATAGGATTGATAGCACAAGGCTTAAATGGCCCGAAAGGGCTGTCAGCGGTGAATATAACTTCGCGATGACCGGGACCTGTGCCCCCCTCGGCCGCCATCAAGTAATAGGTGTCATTTATATAATACAGATGAGGACCTTCAATCCAAATTGGTTTCTCTGACTTATTGATACCACCATCAATAATCATTTTTTGTGGACCTACTGTCTGGCCATTCAGCCAGTCAAACTCACGAATCCATATGGCGCGGTGTCCATTATATTCGGGTGTACCAGCCGGTGCATCATTATTAACGATATAGGCTTTTCCATCTTCTGCGAAGAAAAGACCTGGATCAATTCCACCCACTTCGGGAAGATAAACAGGATCGCTCCATACACCCTTCTTGGGATCATCAGTAGTGACAAAGAAATTGCCTCCTCCATCTACATTGGTTGTAATTAGATAGAAAAGATTATTGTGAGGATTGTATTTGATGTCAGGCGCATAAATACCACCACTGATGCGAAGGCCTTCGCGCATGGGCAACTGTGAAGGTCGATTGAGCACATAGCCCAATTGATTCCAATTTTTCAAGTCTGTGCTGTGCCAGATAGGAATGGCAGGGAAGTAAGCAAATGAAGAATTAACAAGATAATAATCATCACCTACACGACAAATACTAGGATCGGGATAACAGCCTGGCAGAATAGGATTGGCGATCAACGAATCTACTATTTCGCCTTGACCACCTGGTACAGGCACTTCATAAATGAATTCATCAAAAATGGCTATATTTGCTGAAAGCATTTCTTGAATGAATGGTTTAGGTTGATAATCACGATCGAAGATCAGGGGATATTCCTTACGCCCGCGAATGGGCCAGTTATTTTTCCAAGAATCACCATCGCTAACTCCCCACACAGTCACACGTTCAACAACATCGCTATGCTTCATGAATAATTCGAAAAAATCACGCATACGTGCATTCCAGAGTTGTGCTACGCTATCGGGTAGGGTTTCAGGGTAAGGATTCAATGAGCTTTCATATTCGGCTCTATCCGCAATGTTGGCACCCATATTTACAGTTGGCAATGCAGTCATATCCCATTCAGTGATGTGAATCTTTGCACCTGTTCCAGCAAAAGCATTCATACTTTTTTCGTAGTCTGTAATGGTTGGATAATCCAGTCCCATATGCCCTTGCATTCCAATCGCATCAATACGTAATCCACGATTCTTAAGGTCATTGGTCATCCGTACAACACCATCGCGACGTCCAGCATCTTGCATACCATAATCATTATAATATAGTTCTGCATCAGGATCTGCTTCGTGCGCATACTGGAAGGCTAAAGGAATATATTCTTCACCTAGTATTTGATAGAACTTACTATTACGGTATGATCCATCACCTTCGAATGCTTCATTAACGACATCCCAACCATGTATGCGTCCTTTATAGCGTCCCACGATGGTGTAAATATGATCTTTCATACGCTGCTTCAATACTTCTGGGCTCACATTATTACCAAGCGAGTCAACGCAGAACCAAGGCGATAGTTGTGAATGCCAGATAAGGCAGTGTCCTATGATAAACATATTATTTTCTTCGCCATAATTAACAAACTCGTCTGCTAGGGTAAAATCGTAGCGATTTTCTTCAGGATGTATCACTTCACTTTTCATACAGTTCTCAGCAACAATAGAGTTGAAGTGTTTTTTGACCAATGAATCTGCTTTAAGATCTTTCCCGGCTACTTGAGATGTATTAACGGCCACGCCCATGAGAAATTTCCCATCGGTAACTTCCTTGAGGGTTCGTTCAGTTTGTCGTTCAGCACGTTCGCGACTGCTACACGATATGGTTAGTAAAAGAACTAATAGTAATAAAGAGTTTTTCAAGTTCATAATTCTTGTTTTATGCGATTAGAAATAATTAGTAGTCAGCCTTTTTTCTACGTTCAGCCAGTTCGGCCTGCATCTGTTCATTGTATTGTTTAGTAATGGGATAGAAATATAATGCTATCACACCGATGAAGAAGCAAATGGCTGGGATGATGCTTGATGAAAGCACTATACCTTGAACTGCAGTGGCGCTCTGCTCATTGCCGATGCCTGATATATAGCCAAAGCCTGTCAATAAGAAACCAAGGATGGCACCACCAATACCTAGACCAGCTTTAAGCGCAAATACTACTCCTGCAAAAACAAAACCAGTTGCGCGACGATAGTTCACATATTCTGAATGGTCTGCAACGTCGGCAATCATGGCCCAAAGTAGTGGAACAGTAGGGGCATAGGCCAAACTTTTAAGGAAGTTGAGCACAAACATAGTTCTTACATCTGTTTCGTTAGGGAAATAGAAGAAAGCAGTAAAGATAGCTGTCAATGCCAAACATATTATGAATACACGTTTCTTTCCAAATTTATTGGCGAGGTATCGAGATAAGAATAAAACCCCGAAGAACTGTACCAATGCTCCTAACATATTAAAAACCCCGAAACCTACTTCGTAAGAATTTTCAGGAGAATCAACTACCAAACCAAAAGCATTAAGTATGGTATATCCTACTGTTCCCGTTGATTCTGTGTAGACCAGACCTATATTATCGAGGAATGCGAATAAGGCACCGCGGTCTACATAATTCTCAAAATAGTAGTTCATGGCACTTCCCCACATGGCAAGTGTGGTGAAAAGAAAGAGTGTAAGTATGAACATTGCTCTCCATGGAATACTTTTGAAAATGTCCTTCACATCTTTCCATGTATCACTCTTCTGACTAGCGGGCGGCGTGATACGTTCCTTTGAAGCAAAGAACGAAATCACTAGAAAGAAGAAACCAATGACAGCAAATAAACTGATTGTACACAGCCATCCATGCCCTTTATCCTCACCATTGGAGAACTTACTAACTAATGGCAAAGTAAGTCCTTGTACTACAAATTGAGCGATTGTGGCTGCTATAAAGCGTATTGAGGTAATACTGGTTCGCTCTTTGATATCGCTTGTCATAACACCTCCTAATGATGCATAGGGAGTGTTATTGAAAGAATAAAGTGTCATCAACAGAGTGTAAGATATCGTAGCATATAATGCCACCATACCTTTTTCTTGAATATTGGGATTATAGAAAGCCAGTACATAGAACACCATGAATGGCAATGCAGTCCAAAGCACCCAAGGGCGATATTTACCCCAGCGAGTTTTGGTGCGGTCTGATAAAAGACCCACTGCCGGATCAACAAAGGCATCCACCACGCGAGCAATCAACATCACACTACCGGCTATGGCTCCTTCTAACCCAAATATATCTGTGTAAAACTTGGTTTGGTAGATCATCATCATCTGGAACACAAAGTTCGCAGAGCAGTCACCGAGGCTATAGCCTATCTTTTCAGCCATTGAGACCTTTTGATTCATTGTATTATTCATATTATTAGTTATTATATGTTGTTTCAAGATTTATTGATTCTGCAAAACACTGGAGGCAATCCGTTGTCCGGGTGTTTTTTTGTCCAAAGGATGTATGTCGTTCCATTCTCCTGTATCACTGTTTTTGATTAAATATGTATTCTCATTAATCTCAGCGACTTTAGCTTGTTCTTCTCTCATCTCAGCCCAAGCTGCTCTTCCACCTTTATCATCCTTGTGCAAGAAATCGGCCAATTCTACAATATAAAAGGGGAGGGTAGGATCATGGAATGTGGTACGCCAATCTGCTATCATGCTGCTTAGTAAGGTGGAATACTCATTTCTTCGGGAGACATTGGATTCACCCTGATACCATATTACACCATCTAAAGCGTAATTGCTTAACGGTGCAATCATAGCATTATAGAGACAAACGGGTTTATAACAGAAAAACATCATTCCAGGCGCTGAAGGCATTTGTGCGCCCACTTTATGTTTCCAATTCCCTTCGAGATTTATTTCTTCATTTCCAGAAATCAGTTTATATGGTTTTTCGGGAACAAACTCAGGACGACCTCCGTTGCTGATGAGTCGTACTGTAATATTGTTCTTGCCTGGTTTTAGTAAATTAGCTGGAACTTTATAAATGCGAGGTGGATACCTGTATCCAGTAGTTCCCACAAATACACCATTAACATACACTGAGTCTGCATCTACAATGCATCCTAAACGTAGGGTGGCTTCTTTCCCATTCCAATTATCAGGAATATTTATATCTTTTCGAAACCAATGCGAACCATTGATGGCATTGTAACCGTTCGTACCCCAATCGGGGTTAAGAATATCGACTTCCTCCCAATCGTTATCATTATAATCTGTAGCAAACCAAGGTGTACTTTCTTGTAGTCCTGCATCACCAGCATATAATGCGGCGTTCCAATGTGCGAAGTTTTGTCCTTCTACCGCTTTGATCTGCTTACGATAGTTTTCATCTTCATAGCGGCGTTTATCATTAAGATAGAGTGGGAACGGCTGAAGCGCTTCTTCACTCATCCATGCCTCTACAGGAGTACCGCCCCAACTGGCATTAATCAGTCCCACAGGAACATTTGTAGTATTGATTAATTCTTTAGCAAAAAAGTAGGCTACTGCAGAAAAACTCATTACATTTTCTTGATTCAATTCTTTCCACATAGCCGGCTTAATGTCTTGTTGCGGTGCATTGAAATCAAACTCTTTTGGTATGATGATTTGTCTGACCAGTGGGTTTGAATACGATTTTATTTCTTCTTCGTAAGCTTCGGCTACTCGGCGAACTGGCAATTCCATATTCGATTGTCCAGAGCATAAGAATACATCACCGATATATATATCATTTAAGGTTATATCATTAATCTGCATCACATAAGGACCACCTGCTTGCAAAGCGGGCAAGATGATCTCCCATGTGCCATCGGCATTAGTTACTGTACTGAGTTTGTTCTTTAATTTACCGCCTTTTGATGAGGTTGGAGCGGCATTTTTTGAGAATGAAAGAACTACAGTTTCATTGGCTTCAGCCGTTCCCCATATCTTTAAGGGCTTCTCTCTTTGCATCACCATCCCATCTGATAGGATAACAGGAAGTTTCACTTCTCCCCAACTCGCTGTGGCGATGAAGAGAAGTACTATTATAACTATGTACCTGTGTAGATTCAATTTGGTGTTCATGGTTTTCTATTATTTGTATTCGTATAAATTTACATGCAATATGCTATACTGCCCAACAGGGATCCGTACATGTCTACCTTGATGAGTTTGATCACCATTTAGTCTACGAATATATTCGAGTTTACCTTCTGGTGTGACACTAATCTCATTCACTGGACCTAGTCCTATTCTTGATTTTCCTTTCCAGACAAGAGTATTGCTCTTTGTATCATTTGACATAGAACCTGTTTCCGCAAATCCATCTTCGCCTAGTTGATTGCGTCGTGATGCATCGGCTTCGTCTCTTGTTGCAAATTCTATTACAATTCCATTACCGGCAACAATATATTCATAGGGCGATAGTTCGATTAATATACCTCCGCCTTCAGGCCAGCTACTGCCATCAGTGGCTCTCGGATCCCATGGCAAGGTAAAAAAATGACGGGCAGTGATTTGCATGTTATCTTTCATGATGACTCTTTCTTTCTGTTGTTGGTCGAAAAGAAGTCCATTCATCCTTCCTTTTCCTTGCATCTCCGAAATTAGCGGTGCAAGTTCTTTGAGTTTATCATATCCCCTGACCAGTGAATTTTCTGATGAATCCGAACCATCTTCAATAGAGAAGGGGCTGATGCCAATTGCGTCGTGCTCTCCAAATACATAGAATGCTCTCACTCCATTATTGTCACAAAGACGGGTTTCGGGAATAAAAAGCGGGTTACTGGGTAAATCATATTTTGTACACCAATCCGCAAAACCTGTGTCATAGATATCGGGTGCCAGAAAGTCAATCGTTGGTGCACCACATTGCCATACATCAATCAGATGGGCTAGTGGGCCTGCCGATGGGTATTCGCCGGGTTGACGGTTACGGCTGTTCATAGCAGCGTTCACGAATAAGGGTACCCCATAGATACCGCGCGCAGTTTGAGCCAACCGCTCAACATAATTTGCATATTGCCATGCCATGAATATCTCGTCGGTATAGATGTCATCGCCAAATATCTCTTGCCATGTCCCTTTTTGTTTGCATCCGTTTGCTTCCCACTTTTGGAGCATCACAGGATGTAGTTTCTTTTTGTTTTTTTGCAGATAACTCATCAAAGGAGATGGAACTTGTGCCTGAAATGCGACATTGGCCTCTTTTGAGTAATCACGTGCATTCTCTAACATGCCAATCTCATTTTCGATTTGAATCATGATCACTGTTCCTAAATCTTTATCTGCCTCGGCCACGTAATTCATCCATTTAGTGAAGGCTTTACTATCAGCTTGATAGACATTTTCAGAGAAAACACTAGCTATCTCTAGAGGTTTGCCTTCTTTAGTATGAGCGCGTGGATATTTCTTATAATCTTCCTTAAACCACAAAGGTGCATAGCAACTCATAGAGTTCTTCCATGTGCCAAACCATAGAAATATTACTTTTAAATTGTTTGTCCTTGCTTGGTCTAAAATCTTTTGTGTTAGTGTAAAATCGAAATCATTTTCTGTTGGTTCGGTCAAATCCCAATATATAGGCACTAAAACAGTGTTTAAACCCATACGTTCTAATTTTGGGAAGATACGTTCAATATCTTCTGTACAGGAGGCTGATGAGTTTCCTAGCTCCCCACCCAATATTAGAAAAGGCTCTTTGTCGACAAGCAGTTGAGTAGCTGTGCCTTGTTTCTGTAATGTGCTTTTTTGTCCAATCGCATAGTTTGCAATAAATAATGCACAAATAATGAGAGATATTTTCCGAATCATCCTAATGATTTTATAGATTATTAGTCGAGGAAAGACCCGAAGGCCGAGCCTTTCCTCTTTAATTAATTTCTGTTGTTTTTATTCTTCATCAGCAGAAGATGCATCATCTTCCTCTGTTTCTGATTTATATGCATTTTTCCAGTCATCACCGCTAAAGTCTTCACTAATATCGCGTCCTGCAATACCATCGCACACTCCTTTATAGGCATGCTTGCGACCATAGCTTGCGTCAAATATATTAGGCGAACAGTCGGGCAACCAATATTCATGTTCACGTTTGTGATCGGTTAAAGTCCATATCGTGATGCCATCTTGTTGCGCAGTCGGAACATTCTCTCTGAACGAATCGAATATCATCTGATAGACTTGAGCCTGAAGTTCCAGTTGAGATGCTGATGGTGAAGCTGTGTTCAATGATACATCCAATTCAGTAACACGAACCAGTTTGCCAGTAGCTGCCATAGTCTTAAACATCGCATCGACTTGATCTTTAGAGATATATGAGGCTGTAACATGCATTTGAGTACCGATACCGTCTACCTTTTGTCCGTTATCCTCGATATATTTCACATACTCAATAAGAGCGGCCAGTTTATTAGGATTACTCTCCAAGTTATAATCGTTTACCCACAAAGTAGTACCTGCTGGTGCGTATTTACGAGCGAATTCAAATGCCTTGTAAGCGTATTCCTTCCCAATATAATAACCCCAATAGAAATGATCATCTGCCCAATTAAGGTTTAATCCATCTTCTTCTACAGGATAAGTGTCGGGAGCTTCGTCACCATTGCTCATGAAGTTGCCATCTATACCACGCCATTGACAATTGTCTGTAATCGGCTCATTGATTACATCCCATGCGCAGATACGGTTGCCACAATGATCTAGCATACCTTTGATCCAACTTTCCATCGCGTTGAGTAGAATTTCCTTTTTCTCTTCGGCTGTTTTGTATTTATAGGTCACACCACCGGCACGAGTACCGCGAGTTGCTGCTTCTGCTTTTTCGACCTTTTCGCCGAATTTGATGTCATCGATATAATAAGTACCCGCTACTTTTCCGAAGTTGATGCAAAGACGGCCCAACTCTTCTTTTGTACAAGTGAATTCGCCTTCAAATGGCACCCATTGCCCTGGTACTGTTTCAATACTTACATATCCTTCACCGGCATACGTGGTTGGATTTTGTACTTGCATCGTGAAATCTGGATTCACCACATCAGCTTTTACCATGGCCTGATACATATAAGTTTTTCCTACAACTAAAGCCTCGGGTAGAGTATAAGCTGTCTGTGCACTCCAAGAATCCGCATCAGTAGGATTCACCATTACCATACAGTAATCGCTATTATAGCCTTCGCCAAGTTCAGAGATTGCACGAGTCGAGCTATTTCCCCAGCCTCCCCAAGAATTTAGTGTACCATCCTCGAATTTGCCATTATCACCCAGCACATTGATTAGTTTTTCTTCTATCTTCTTTCCGAATTTAAAATCATCAATATAGTAGTCGCCAGCTATGGCACCAAAGTTGATCAAAATTCGATTTACTTCGGAAGTACACTCGAATTCGTATTGACAAAGCACCCATGATTCGCCCACCGCAAAAGTGTTATAACCATGCTGATTACCATAGTTCTCATTGTTTTGTACCTGTACTTGAAGACTTCCAGCAGGTGTGTTGGACCTAGCCATGAATTGGAACACATACGTTTCACCTATTTCTAAGAAATTGGCCATGTCCCAAGCAGCTTGCGCACTCCATGAACTAGCGTCAGTAGGGTTGGTCAGCACCATACAGTAGCCACCTTCATACCCATCGCCATAGTTGGATATAGCCTTAGAAGAGCTATTTCCCCATGAACCCCAGCCATTTACCGTTCCATTTTCGAAGTCAGAATTCGTGATGATATTCTCGCATACATCGTCTGGGTTTGACTCGATTACTACCTCTGGAGAAATCAGTGATTTCAGATAGGCTTGTTTTTGTTGAGTATGCCAGATAAAATTGTGTCCATATACCTTCATGTCAGCAGGAACTGCCATCAAGAAGTTGTCAATAGTAGTGAAGCTAAGTTCTCCGTTTGTTCTTACCACCGAACTATGTTTCATGGCATTACCCGTTGTGATCATCTGGAAATTTTCATCTGTCACCTGTCTGTACACTGGATCGTTGATATATAAGTCTGCACCCAACCCTATACCCACTGTCATATGTGGTGCATATTGTTGTACATAAGTTTTGATGTAGTCATAATTGGCTAATTTTTCGGCCAATGAAAGCGGGATATCCGATATATCTATAGGGTATTGTCCATCAGGCGTGCCCCATTCCATTTTATCATCATAGCAACCACCAAGCATCAATGCTCCGGCTACAAATGGGAATATGATTTTATTTAGTTTCATAACAGTTTCGCATTAAGTTCTTAATTACTCGGCTTCTTCATCATTGAAGTCCGAAATCTCAATCTTCTCACAAGGCACAATACGCCAATTGTCTAGATAGATTTTTGGTCCAGTAAATACATCCGAGACGATGCTCACACCATTATACGTGAAATCGGTATTAACGAAGCCTATACCAAAGTTGCGATAGTTAGATGAGTTTCTGTCATCTACTACATTTTGGAAAGTAGGTGTCGCAGTATCAGCATCCTCGATTTGTTTCTTATAATAGCCAAACTCACTGAATGGGATTGTTACGGTTTGCCAACCTGTAGTTTGGAAAGGTACTATAGCTCCATCGGTGATATAAGGCACATAGAAAGCTGTGCGCCCGCCATCATCATCCGAACCGATACCTAGGAAGTTAAAGCTATTGTAAAGAGCTACCTGTATATGACCTCCACTGTTCCAAGTTTGTGGTACGCAGATATCAAATTGCAACGCCACTTCGTCCAGCAGAGTTGTCGAAGGTATAGAAGCATACATACGGCTCCAGTCGTCATCATCATTATCATTGCCTGCAGTCCAACATTCTGTGGCACGTGTCTTACCAGCTGGCACACCTATTTCAAGTAGTCTGTCGGGTACGATCTGAACACATTTGCCGCGTCCACTACTTACAGGATCATCGGCTAAATCGTCTGCATTGATCATCGAGCCTGTTTCGCTCCAACTCCAATAACCTTGTGCACCACGTCCATCAAAATCTAGTACCATACAATTGGTATAATTGAAGTAAGGAGGTGTAGCTGCTATACCATTGGCACCTTCCGAGTAAATGGCACCGCTTTCAGTCACGCCACTTGGCATTATAAATGCATACCATTCGCCATCTTCATCACTCTCGATATTTGTGATCTCTATTCCACCGGGTAGAGTTACTTTCACTGTTTCATGCAATCCAGTTCCATTTACTATCACTGTTTCGCCAGCCATTGGCAGTGAATTACTGATCGTTTTGGCAGTTGGCGATGCAGCTCTAATAATGAATGGATGCGTAGACTCCGAACCGCTTTTTACGAATCGAATAGTATTACGTACATCTTCTTTTGCTTCAATTACTGGTGTTTTGTCACTTACATTAATCAGCATAGATGTGTTGGTCACATAAGCCAGATTGAAATACGTGTCATATCCATTGATGTATATTTTCTTCACACCATTGAAACCATTACCTTCTAGACGAATCAGCTGACCCAACCGTGCAAAATCCACGGGTCTATCAGGAACCACTGATTTATAATCTTCCAGGTAGATTTGTTTTACCTCTACTGGGATAGAGTCGTAATTGTCATCATCATTACACGAAGTCCACATCAATCCTGTGGTAAGTGCAAGCAATATCAATTTTATATAGTTACTATTTTTCATAATAATCTGTCAGTTAGTGATTAATAAAGTGTGTCAGTATTGACTTCCTTATCGCCAAATTCATAGGCTACTGTTTCTATCACACCATTGCTATTGGTTTTTAAGTAATGGTTCTTGTTTTGGTCTACGTCTGATATAGGCAAAGTCATGCTGCGTTCAGTAGCTGTTGCTACACCTGCACCAGGAGCCACATAGCTTTCGCTGATTTCATATACACCAGTATCTTCGTTGCGGTTATAAGGTGCATTGCGGCTTTGGTTGTTCATGTAATTCACCACTTCTTGCTGTTGATAGTAAGCACGGCGCACCAAGTCATACCAGTATTGTCCCTCGAGTGCTAGTTCTATTCGGCGTTCATAGTGAATATCCTGATATGTCAATGCGGTTTTCGAAGGCATGCCTGCACGGTTTCGCACCTGATTGAAATAGTTCAGTGCTACGGCATCTGTAGTCGAATTATTATTACCAAGAATCGCTTCTGCTAGGTTCAGATAAACCTCGGCCATACGTAGCATGTGTGTGTTGAGGCCACTACTTTGTTTGTAGCTCACTCCATTATCGTCCAATGTGCCGTGCACATACTTCTTGATATTACAACCACCACTAGCTGCATTCTCAGTTACACCATATGTATAACCACCGCCTTTTACATTCATCTCAGGATAATGAACGCCGTATGAAGCAACTGTTGCGTTGCGGCGAATCACATCTTGAGTTTCGTAACTGCTGAATAAATTCCAAGAGGCATATACAGCGCCACCCCAATTGGTGCCATCCGATACCATTGTAGACCATCCCATGAAGGCAGTGATCGCTTGATTGCAACCCCATCCGATGGCATCTGTAGAACCTGTTAGCCACTGCAACTGGAATAAAGCTTCTTTGCAGTTATTATTCTCGTATTTGAAAAGGTCAGCATAGTTGTCCATCAATCCGTATGAGGATTCACTGATTACTTTTAGTGCAGCCTTTCTAGTCAAGTCAAGATAATACGTATTGCGTTGACCACGATTGGGGTCTGTAGCAATGTTGCTACCATTATAAGCACCGTCAGTAGTCAAGCCAGCCATTGACAAGTATACGCGAGACAGCATACCCATTGCACTATATTTAGTTACACGACCTTTAGCTGATGGATTTTCGGGAAGATGATACGCTGCATATTCCAGATCGCGGATAGCAAATTCCATAACATCTGTACAGCGATGTGGAGGTACCACATAGTTGTTTACTAAGTCCGATGTATTGGTGTAAAGTATGGCAGTCCCCCATAATGAACCCAGATACCAATAAGCCACACCACGCATGAAACGAGCTTCGGCTATACCCTGGTATTTCGCTTCCTCTGTAACCGCGGAAGTCGAATAATTGATAATGTTGTTAATCGTATTGTTTGACTGTGCTACTACCGAGTAAAGTGACCCCCATGCACCGTCAAGTCCTTCGCTAAGCGAGGTTTCGTTCATATTGGTATAGGGATAGATATACGATGACCATTGAGCAGTGATATTGTTACCACGTCCATCACCCATGCCATAATAGAATTTTTCATTAAAGTTGCTCCATACATAGTTGTAGAGTGGGGCCGTGGCTTGGTCGATAGCTTCATCACTATCGAAGAAAGTCTCCTGATTAGGGTTGGTCGTGTTGCTCACGGTAAGATAATCCTCGCAACCGGTCAGCGACAAAGCACCCAAAAATGTAGCTACGATAAAATATTTAGTTTTCATTTTTATTTCGGTTTTAGATTAGAAAGTGATATTTAAACCAAATGTATAGATACGAGGCGAAGGATAACGGCCATAATCAAGACCACTCATCAATGCATCACCATACATACATCCCACTTCGGGATCATAACCCGAATATTTACCCCATGTGTGAACATTTTGCAGATTCATATAGAGCTTCAATGCTTGGATATAAGCCTTGTTAAGCCAGCGGTTAGGGAAATTATAGCTCAAAGAGATATTTTGAAGACGGAAGTATGAACCATCCTCAATATATAGATCACTTACGCGAGTATTACCATTTGTTCTAGAAGCCGAAAGGCGAGGCATAGTGGGCGAACCTCCGATTACCTGCAAGTTACGGAAATCATTAGGACCATTCTCGTCGATCTTGCCTATAACGGCATATTCGCGCACGGTCTTCAATAGGTTGGAGTTTTCGCGAGGACTCTCAATCCAACGTCTATTATAATTCAATACATCATTGCCATATGAACCAGTGAAGAAGATAGTCAAGTCGAAACCTTTCCAAGAGAAAGTATTGCCGATACCGTAAGTGAATTTGGGCTCGGGGTTGCCGATAAATGTACAGTCACTGTTGTTGATGACGCCGTCTCCATTGAGATCGGCAAAGATATAGTCACCAATCCAAGTCTTTCCTTCTTCGATAGCCGATCCTTCGGGAAGAGCCACTGCCTGAACATTACCATTGCCATCTTTATAATAGAAATCTTCCGCGCTATTGAAGCGACCGATTACCTTATATCCCCAGAACATACCGATAGGCATTCCTTCTATTGTTTTTGTCACCACATTGTTGTCATCACCTACACTGAATGTCTTTTCGATCGAAGAACTTTCAGTATCCAGTTTCAATACTTTATTGCGGTTCATGGAGAAGATAAGGTTAGTGCGCCATTGGAAATCTCTCTTATCAATGTTCACAGTGTTCAAAGTGATTTCGAGACCTTTGTTTCTTAGTGAACCTACATTGGCCCAAGGATTAGAAGCTGCACCATGACCCGCTGATCCTAGGTAAGAAGGCAAAGGAAGTTGCAATAATAAATCTTTTGTCTTCTTATAATATACGTCGGCTATCAGCTCGATGCGATTCTGGAAGAAGTTCAGGTCGATACCGATATTAGAAGAATAAGTAGTTTCCCATTTTAAGTCTGGGTTAGCCGTATTACCATTCAATACACCAGTACCCCAAGGGGTAGTTTTCGAATTAAGTAATGCCATATAAGCCCAGTTCTCAACATTCTGATTACCTGTAGCACCCCAACCGAAACGTAACTTCATGTTGTTCATCACCTTGTTATCTTTCAAGAAGTTCTCGTTGGACGCTCTCCATGCCAATGCAGCCGATGGGAACCAGCCCCACTTATTACCTTTAGCAAATTTTGAAGATCCATCTCGACGAATGGTACCTGTAACAAGATAGCGGTTATCATACGAATAGAACAGACGACCAAAGAAAGAAGAAAGCTTGTTGGCAGATTGCGAACCTGTACCGCTCGATTTGGTTACATCACCTGCGCTAGGGTCATGAGCAGTATTCGACAAGAATCCTGTTGCTGCACTCACTTGGTTTTCCCAGTGAGAATCAGAGATTTCTTGTCCCAACATTGCCTGCACGTAGTTCACCTCATTAAAAGTATTGTTGTAATTCAATATATTTCTCCATGACCAATAACGAGTATTTACTTTGGTCCATTTGCTAGTACGAGTGTTGTTTTCTAATACACCAAATTTATAATCGGGTTCATAGTAATAGAAGTTCATAAAGTTATAATCAGCAGCAGCCTCTGTGCGGAAAGTCAACCCCTTGATGATAGTAGCTTCCAAATACACATTGTAGCGGAAGTTATACTTCTTATTATAGTTTTCCTTAATGGAAGCCATACCTACAGGATTGGTAGGCATCCATACGTCATCTGGTCCATCAAAAGATCCATCGGGGCTTGTCACAGCCACAGAAGGTTGTTGACGTAGTGCATTCATGATGATACCATTGTCACAGCCCACCTCTTGTTTGGAGTCAGCCATTGAGAAATTGATACCCCCCTTTAGCCATTTATTGACCTCTACATCTACATTACCACGTAGTGAGAAACGACGGAAACTTGATCCGCGCGCTATACCATCTTGATCGAGGAAAGCACCACTGAATGCATAAGTAACAGTTTGATTGCCACCATTCAC
>CAMTPC010000028.1 GCA_947074295.1 uncultured Bacteroides sp.
TGCTTACCATAAAACAGATTACTGAAAACACCGACCAGGTGATTCAGGCTTTGGAGAAAAAACATTTCAAAGGCGCTAAAGAAGCGATCGACCAAGTGATTGCATTCAACGACAAACGTCGCTCTACACAAAACGTATTGGATAAAAATCTGGCAGAAGTCAACTCGCTATCAAAAACTATCGGCATGTTGATGAAAGAAGGTAAGAAAGAAGAGGCCGAAGCTGCGCGCAACCGTGTTGCAGAACTGAAGGAAACTAACAAAACACTTCAGGCCGAAATGGACGCTGCTTCAGAAGATCTACAAAACGTACTCTATACCATCCCCAACCTGCCTTACAGCGAAGTACCCGAAGGTGTCGGCGCTGATGACAATGTAGTGGTAAAAACTGGTGGCACAGAGACACAGCTGCCAACCGATGCACTACCTCACTGGGAATTAGCCAAGAAATACGACTTAATCGATTTCGACTTGGGCGTAAAAATCACAGGTGCAGGTTTCCCTGTTTACAAAGGCAAAGGTGCACAACTACAACGTGCTCTGATCAACTTCTTCTTGGCCGAAGCCAATAAAGCTGGTTATACAGAGATCATGCCTCCTACGGTGGTAAACGCCGCATCGGGTTATGGTACTGGCCAGCTTCCCGATAAAGAAGGCCAGATGTACCACTGTCAGCTAGACGATCTATATTTGATCCCAACTGCGGAGGTGCCTGTGACTAATATTTACCGCGATGTGATCTTGGACGAGAAGCAACTCCCCATCAAGAACTGTGCCTACACACAATGTTTCCGTCGTGAAGCAGGTTCGTATGGCAAAGATGTTCGTGGTCTGAATCGTTTGCACGAATTCTCAAAAGTGGAAATTGTACGTATCGACAAACCTGAGCACTCGAAGGAGTCGCACAAGGAAATGTTGGAACATGTAGAAAACCTTCTTATCAAGCTAGAACTCCCCTACCGCATCTTGCAACTTTGCGGGGGCGACATGAGTTTCACAGCTGCGCTTTGCTACGACTTCGAGGTCTACTCGGAAGCACAAAAGCGTTGGTTAGAAGTGAGCTCGGTATCCAATTTTGACTCTTACCAAGCCAACCGTTTGAAGTGTCGCTACCGCTCGGCCGAAAAGAAGACCGAACTGTGTCACACACTCAACGGATCAGCATTGGCATTGCCACGTATCGTTGCTGCCCTGCTCGAAAACAATCAAACTCCCGAAGGCATTCGTATCCCTAAAGCATTGGTGCCCTTCTGCGGATTTGACATTATCGATTAAATAGATAGAATAACAACCTCAATACTATACAGCCGGGCAAACCACAACCGTTAACCTTCAGGGTGGTTTATCCGGCTGTTTGCTACAAAAAATAGAGATAGAATAGAAATGAACAAAATTGTAAGCAAAGAACAACTCTCGGAAAAGGTGTTTAAATTTGAAGTAGAAGCACCTCTTATCGCGAAAGCGCGCAAAGCCGGCCATTTCGTTATCATCCGTGTGGGTGAAAAAGGCGAGCGTGTACCCTTGACCATTGCCGAATCGGATATTAAAAAGGGAACCATCACATTAGTGGTACAGGCGGTGGGCCTTTCATCTACTCGCTTGTGCGAACTCAACGAAGGCGAATATATCACCGATGTAGTGGGCCCTCTTGGACAAGCTACACATATCGAAAACTTCGGTACAGTGATCTGTGCGGGTGGTGGTGTAGGCATCGCTCCTATGCTCCCCATCATACAAGCTTTGAAGGCTGCTGGCAACAAAGTGGTTTCTGTATTGGCAGGGCGTACCAAAGAGCTAATCATCTTAGAAGACGAAGTGCGTGCTGCTTCTGACGAGGTAATCATCATGACCGATGACGGCTCGTATGGCAACAAAGGGCTAGTTACCCAAGGTGTAGAAATGGTGATTCAACGCGAGAAGGTAGATAAGTGTTTTGCTATCGGCCCAGCGATCATGATGAAGTTTGTTTGTTTGCTGACCAAGAAATATGACCTTCCCACTGAGGTGTCTCTCAACACTATCATGGTAGACGGCACAGGTATGTGTGGTGCTTGCCGCATCTCGATAGGTGGTAAAACTAAGTTTGTCTGTGTAGACGGTCCTGAGTTTGATGGCCATCAGGTAGATTTCGACGAGATGCTGAAGCGCATGGGCGCATTCAAGGAAGAAGAAAAAGAAGAGATGCAAAAGCTCGAAGAGCTGAGCCATGTGTCGACCCAAACTCCAGGAAAAGGGCGTGATGCTGAATGGCGCGTAGAACTTCGCAAAGCCATGAAACCCAAAGAGCGCACATCGATTCCTCGCGTCAAAATGCCGGAACTTGATGCAGAATATCGCTCGCATCAGCTAAAGGAAGAGGTAAATCAAGGTCTCACACTGGAGCAAGCTATGACCGAAGCTAAACGTTGCTTGGACTGTGCCAACCCTACATGTATGAATGGTTGTCCTGTAAGCATCAACATACCAGGCTTCGTAAAGAATATCGAGCGTGGAGAAATCATCGAGGCTGCCCGCATCTTAAAGGAAACCAGTGCGCTGCCTGCAGTATGTGGCCGTGTATGTCCACAAGAGAAACAATGTGAATCAAAATGTATTCACCTCAAGATGAAGGAAGAATCGGTTGCTATCGGTTACCTAGAGCGTTTCGCTGCCGACTACGAGCGCGAGACCAATCAAATCAGCGTTCCCGAAATCAAACACCGAAATGGTATCAAGGTTGCTGTAGTGGGTTCAGGACCTGCTGGCTTAGCATTTGCAGGCGACATGGTGAAATATGGCTATGACGTGACTGTATTCGAAGCATTGCACGAGATTGGCGGTGTATTGAAATATGGTATTCCAGAATTCCGCTTACCCAACGAGATCGTGGATGTAGAAATAGAGAATCTGTCAAAGATGGGTGTTCATTTTGTGAAAGACTGCATCGTGGGCAAAACCATTACTACCGAACAATTGAAAGAGGAAGGCTATAAAGGCATCTTCATCGCATCGGGCGCTGGTCTGCCTAACTTCATGAACATTCCTGGTGAGAACTCGATCAACGTGCTTTCTGCTAATGAATACTTGACTCGTGTCAACCTGATGGACGCTTCAAATCCAGCTTCGGATACACCAGTGTTCTTTGGCAAACATGTAGCCATCATCGGTGGAGGCAATACAGCGATGGATGCTGTACGTACCGCTCGCCGCCTGGGTGCCGAACGTGCCATGATCGTTTATCGTCGTTCGGAAGAGGAGATGCCTGCACGCTTGGAAGAAATAAAACATGCTAAAGAAGAAGGCGTAGAGTTTATGACGCTACACAACCCTATTGAATATATAGCCAACGAAAAAGGACACGTCAAACAAATGGTGCTACAAAAGATGGAACTTGGCGAACCTGATGCTTCAGGAAGACGCTCGCCAGTGGCTATAGAAGGCGCTACCGAGACCATCGATATCGATATGGCTATCGTCAGTGTAGGTGTATCGCCAAATCCCATCGTGCCTCAATCTATTGCAGGACTGGAGACGGGTCGCAGAGGAACTATCAATGTTGACGATAACATGCAGACTAGTATTCCTACGATCTATGCTGGTGGCGACATCGTACGTGGTGGAGCAACTGTAATCCTAGCAATGGGTGACGGACGCAATGCAGCAGCTGCCATGCACCATCAGTTGAAAGGATAAGAAAAAGGATTAACTTAGCTCTAATAAAATAGCGGATAGCGACTTGTTAAAAGTAAGCTATCCGCTATTTTTATATTCTATAGCACAAGCATTTAAGTCAAATATTAACTATATTCGTGTTTTCAATAAGACAAACAAAAAAACAATGAATATATTATCTCCACGCAAGTTTCGGTTTATACTGCTTCTCCTTATATGCCTGGTATCATGCAACGATAATAACAACGACCAAGGTTATGACAAAGCAAGCAATTATCTGAATAGTATTACTGCTGAATATCATTTGACAAAAGCAGAGTTAATCTCTGAAATAGTTGAAAGTTTTCCTGCCATAAAACCACTTAGCTTCTTATTGGAAATCTATGCCAAGGATATAGAGGTTGTACATGTCATTTACAACACGACTGGCGTGGATGGCAAACCCACCGTAGCTTCTGGCGTTATCACTTTTCCTTCTGGCATTACAGAATATGATTGCTTGACAAGTCTTCAACATGGGACTATCGATATGGAGGAAGCGCCCTCGTCAGTTCCCTTTCACATCGAAATGATACCTGTAATACGTGGCAAGGTTATAGTCATGGCCGACTATTTGGGGTATGGTGTCAGCCAAACGATCGATCGCCAACACCCCTACTGTCATTCAAAACTAACTGGAACAGCTTGTGCAGATCTGATAGAAGCAGCCCGAGAATACTTCCGGGAAAAAGAAATAAAGGAAGTTAGCGATAACATAGAGCTGATAGGCTATTCACAAGGAGGGAGTGCCACTATCTCGACACTACTTGAGTTGGATCAACGCAACGAAAGCACCCGTGTAAAGTCTGTTTTGGCTGGTGGTGGTAGCTATGATCTGTACAATACTGCTCTCTACTTCTTAAGAGATGAGTTTAGCGCATATCCACGCATGGGATATGTCCCCTATTTGCTTCGTGGCATGATTTATGGAGAGCAATTACCAATAGCCGAACATTCATTATTCTTGAGTGATATTTACAACAGCAAGCTGGCTGTTATGTTTTCCACCCGACCATTATCAGAATGGCATCAACAACTAGGGAGAAATGTCTCAGAAATACTGCATCCTGATTTTTTAGATTCCCCACATTTCAATGGAAACAGCGACATCATCTCTGTAATGGATGCCATTAAGAAGAATTCATTAATAGATATCAATCTACCTGATGTACCAATTCAATTGTTTCATGCTCCAGAAGATAACTTTGTACCATATAGCAATAGTGCTACTGCTCATAAAGTATGGAAAAATACAACTTTGACTGATTTAACCGCTACAGATCATGTTACAGGCTATATTGAATTTATAATGAGATATATGGGCCTATGGCCTGAGGCCAGAAACTATATGAACATGTGAAAAAGAATAGCAAAAAAAATGCCTTGACTAGCAAATATATAGTCAAGGCATCTTTTTATATGTATCGTTCCAAACGTTTATACTAACGTATTGGTATGCGGATCAGGAAAAACAAGAGATGGCTTAAAGGTTTTTGCCTCCTCAAAATCCATAATCGCATAAGACATGATTATCACAATATCACCCGGTTGAACTTTGCGGGCAGCTGCACCGTTCAGACAAATCTTACCCGAACCGCGTTCGCCTTTAATAATATAGGTTTCAAAGCGTTCACCATTGTTGTTGTCAACAATGTGCACTTTTTCACCGGCAATCATATTGGCCGCATCCAGCAAGTCTTCATCAATCGTAATACTACCCATGTAGTTCAAGTTAGCTTCAGTGACACGGGCACAATGAATTTTCGATTTCAACACTTCAATCATCATAAGGATTTGGTCTTTTTCGTAATGTTATTAAAGTTCTTTATATACAATATTATCGATCAAACGAACTGGTCCACAGAATACAGTAATACAACCCACTATATATGGACTTTCATCCCATTCATCTACGGGTTGCAGAGAGTCGCCATCCACAATCTCAAAATACTCAAGTTGAAGCCCAGGCGAGTCATTGATCCACTTCTCCACCATCTGCATGGTTTCTGTTACCGAATGATCGGCTGCAAAAGTACGACTTTTAAATAATGTTTTCGATATATTTAAAGCATTTTCGCGCTCTTCGGCAGACAATCTTGTATTGCGACTGCTCATGGCCAAACCATCGTCTTCACGAACTATAGGACAACCTACAATATCAATGCCAAATTGTTGATCAGCAACCATGGCACGTATCACTGCCAATTGCTGAAAATCTTTTTCGCCGAAATAGGCCGTATCAGGCTGAACCATATCAAAAAGTTTGCTAACTACCTGACATACACCATTAAAATGACCTGGACGGAATTTACCTTCCATCACCGTGTCAATAGGCGCATAACTAAACTCACGTGTATCGGGTTCTGGATAGACTTCGCTTACAGAAGGTGCAAACACATAATCAGCACCACAAGTCGCTAGCAACTCGCAATCGGCTTCCAAAGTGCGTGGATACTTATCCAAGTCTGAGGCATCATTAAACTGGGTGGGATTGACAAAAACTGAAACTACTGTCACGCCGTTTTCTGCGACACTTCGTTTCACTAAAGAGGCATGTCCTTTATGCAAAGCTCCCATCGTTGGAACAAAACCTACTGTTTTTTGTAGAGCTTTCTCAGCGGCAAGTGCATCACGCAACTCTTTTACCGTATGTACTACTTTCATTCTGTTATTAATTAATTCTTCGGATAGTAGAAATCGGGGCAAAATTAAAGCATAAATGTCACATAAAGAAGAATTTTCAATAAATTATAACTCTTTATTAGTAACTTATGAAGAACTAAGAAACATCTGCACTACTGATTTTCAAGAACTTAACAATTCATAAGATTTTATTAAAGGGCTGTTGTTGCCTAAGTGGCATCTTTTTTTTATATCTTTGCATAGTATTTACTCGAGAAGAATTGCTATTATGACAAAAGCGAATAAGGTTTTATTTATCACACAAGAGATTACTCCATACGTCCCCGAAAACGAAATGTCCCTTATCGGTAGAAATCTACCACAGGCCATACAGGAAAAAGGAAGAGAAATCCGTACTTTCATGCCTAAATGGGGTAACATCAACGAACGCAGAAATCAACTGCACGAAGTGATCCGACTTTCGGGAATGAATCTCATCATCGACGACACAGACCACCCTCTGATAATCAAAGTTGCTTCAATCCAGTCTGCACGCATGCAGGTCTATTTTATTGACAACGATGACTATTTCCAGAATCGTTTGCAAAAATGCGATGAAAATGGCATTGACTACGCCGACAATGATGCACGTGCTATCTTCTATGCACGCGGTGTGCTCGAAACAGTAAAAAAACTACGTTGGTGTCCTGACGTGATTCATTGTCACGGCTGGATGACGGCACTAGCGCCACTTTATATTAAGAAAGCCTACAAGGATGAACCTTCGTTCCGCGACTCAAAAGTAGTGTTCTCTGTATATGACGATGAATTCCAAGCTCCTTTCAGCGAAGACTTCACTTCGAAACTCCTACTAAAAGGCGTTACGAAAAAAGATGTAACCTCTGTTACAAATCCTGTAGACTACACAGAACTTTGCAAGCTAGCGATCAGCTATTCGGACGGCGTGATTCAAAACAGTCCTAGCGTTAACCCCGCGATTATGGATTTTGCACGCGAATCAGGAAAACTGATTTTGGATTATCCTGAGGCTGATACCTACGCGGATGCATGCAATGGTTTCTACGACGAAGTATGGGCTAATACAAAATAATAAACGCATAGAACTATAATCATGAAAGTAAAATATCTATTATTGGCCCTACTGACCATCATCTTCATCGGATGTGATGATAACACAGGCGCTTTAGGCTTAGAAATGTTTCCAGGTAGCGACCAAAATGTGAATGGGAAATCCACTACTTTCGAAGTTACGACACAGTCACAGTTAGCCGAGGATGTTTTTGCGAAAACAAGTGTTGGTTATCTAGGTAAGTTCACCGATCCTAATTTTGGCTTTTTTGAAGCTGGCTTCTTGGCACAAATTCACTGCTACGAAGGCTTTACATTTCCAGCTTATTGTGATGTGAACAACGAAGCTGATCTTGAAAACCCTAAAGCTTTGATGACATCTAATGACATCTATCGCACGGAGTTGCGCTTATGGTACACCAGCTATTTCGGCGATTCGCTAGCAGCATCACGCCTTAGTGTATACGAACTGGATAAAAATCTCAATAAGACGGAAGCCTACTATACTAGTATCGACCCTAAAGAATATTATAATCCATCAGACCTCTTAGGCAGAAAGGCTTACACTGCGTATGACCCAGCCGTAAGCGATTCGCTTCGCAATGCTTGGGGAAGAGACTGGATCATCGTGACTCTGCCCACTGCTTTAGGACAAAGAATTTACGACAAAAGCCGTGAATGCGAAGCCAATGGTGAAGATTTCGCTCCCTATTTCATGGATCTTTTCAAAGGTATCTATGTGAAAAATGATTATGGTGATGGTACAGTGCTTTATATCACTGAAATAGAACTGAATGTGATCTATGAAGTATATGTACGTGATAGCGATACAGGCGAAATCTATAAGACGCATGATGAAACAGCTGACTCTACAGCCTATACTTGGAGCTCATTTGTAGCTACAAAAGAAATCATCCAAGCTAACTCATTTAAAAGTGACGAAGCTCTGATCAAACAAAAGGTCGAGGAAACTAATTGGACCTATTTGAAGACTCCTGCAGGTATCTATACACAAGCTACTCTGCCTCTCGAGAAATTTGAAGAAGAGTTGAGCCAAGATACATTGAACGTAGTAAATCTTACATTCACCAACTACAACCAAACTGATGATGAGAATAAGTATGCATTCCCGATGAGCGCACCAACCTACCTTTTACTAGTGCGCGAAAAGGATAGAGAAAACTTCTTCATCAACAATGAGATCAATGACAATGTGACATCTTATATCACACAACAAAATTTGATCTATACAAATCAGTATGTATTCTCGAATATCTCCCAACTGGTGACCACATGTATCGAAGAGAAAAAAGCTGCAGAAATCGAATTGGAGACATATGGTAAAATCAGCAATGTCCTCGGAAGTAATGGGGAAGCCGTTACCACTATCGATCAATGGAAGGAAGCCACACAATGGGATAAAATAGCTGTGATACCTATCAGCGTCGTATTTGACAGCAATAGTAATATAGTTGGTATATTGAATGACCTACAACCAGGATACACCAAATTAAAAGGTGGTCTTACGGGAAGCAAACTCGACTTGAACGTCATCTATACCTCGTTTACGAAATAAGATATTTTTATATCCTAATACCAACTTACCGAAAACATACAGCTCCACCAAGCCATTCTGCTTGGTGGAGTTTTTTTATTAAGTAGTTTAGCGTTGAAATCATTTATCTTTTTCGTATTTTTGCAAAATATGCCCTTGACGAATAATTAAGAAAATGAGAGTTATAGACTTGATAAATAGCAATGAGAAGACAGCTTTCTCGTTTGAAATACTTCCCCCACTTAAAGGAACCGGTATTGATAAACTTTACCGCGACATAGATGAATTGCTAGAATTTGATCCCAAATATATCAATATCACTACGCACCGAAGTGAATATGTATACAAGGATCTAGGCAATGGCATGTTTCAACGTAACCGACTTCGTAGAAGACCGGGTACAGTAGCCGTGGCTGCAGCTATCCAAAATAAATATAACATCACTGTTGTCCCTCATATTCTTTGTAGCGGATTTAGCCGCGAAGAGACGGAATATGTTCTTCTGGATCTTCAATTCCTAGGCATTACCGACCTTTTGGTGCTACGAGGCGATAAAGCTAAACACGAAGCATCTTTCAAAGCAGATGAGAATGGCTATTTGCATGCATTGGAGCTAGAGGAACAAATCAACAGTTTCAATAAAGGAATATTCGTGGATGGCTCTGAAATGAAAGTGACTAACACCCCATTCTCATATGGCGTGGCTTGCTACCCTGAGAAACATGAGGAAGCACCCAACCTGGAAACTGATATTTACTGGTTGAAGAAAAAGGTGGAGATGGGAGCTGAATATGCAGTAACACAACTATTCTTCGACAACAAGAAATATTTTGATTTTGTAGACAAAGCTAAAGCAGCTGGAATCAATGTGCCAATCATCCCAGGGATCAAGCCTTTTAAAAGACTGGCTCAATTAAGTGTCATCCCAAAAACATTTAAAGTGGATTTACCGGAGGATTTAACCAAAGAATTGGCAAAATGCAAAAGTGATGCTGATGCCCAACAGGTGGGTATTGAATGGTGTATAGAACAAAGTCGCGAACTGATAGCACATGGTGTGCCAAGCATCCATTTCTACTCTATTGGCGCCATAGATAGTATCAAAGAAGTAGCAAAAGTGATTTACTAACCACCCAAAACGATTAAGAACTGTGCTCTTTAAAGATGTTGTAGGACAAGAAACTATAAAGCGTCGCCTTATTGCAGAAGTCAATGAAGGCCGTATCGCACATGCGCTTCTTTTTAGCGGCATGCAGGGTGTTGGCAAACTAGCCATAGCATTGGCCTATGCGCAGTATATCTGTTGCCAAAACCCTGGACCAGAAGATTCATGTGGTTATTGTCCTTCGTGCACTAAATTTGCGAAACTGGTTCACCCGGATCTTCATTTTGTGCTGCCGACGATTAAGAAAATGACATCTGATGCTGTACTCAACAAATGGCGCAAACTTGTAACGACTTCGCCATATTTCAGCTATGAACAATGGTTAGATACTATCAATGCGGAAAATGCACAACCCATTATCTATACACATGAGGCAGATATCATAACTCGCAAACTCAGCCTGAAATCAAACGAAGGTGGTTATAAGATCGCTATCGTATGGCTGGCTGACAAAATGCAGGTGAACTGCGCTAACAAACTGCTAAAGCTACTAGAAGAACCACCTGCGCAAACTCTATTTATACTCATCACAGAAAGATCGGAAGAGTTGCTAGCCACTATATTGAGTAGGACCCAGCGCATTAATTTCCGACCTCTTAACGAAGAAAGTATAAATATAGCCTTGCAACAAGAATGCGGTATAGAGCCCAATCAAAGCTTACAAATAGCTCATCTTGCTAACGGCAGCTATACCAAAGCACTACAAACGATCAGTCTTGATGAAGAAAATCGTTTATTTTTTGACCTGTTCGTGAGCCTGATGCGATTATCGTATCAACGGAAAATACGCGAAATGAAACTTTGGAGCGAACAGGTTGCGGCTCTAGGCCGTGAAAGACAGAAGCGATTACTCCTTTACTGTCAACGGTTGATTCGCGAAAACTTCATATTCAATCTTCATCGCAATGAATTGACTTATATGAACCAAGATGAGAAATATTTCGCTTCACGCTTTGCTCCATTTGTCAATGAACGCAATGTGATGGGCATCATGGATGAACTGAGTGAAGCTCAACAACATATAGAACAAAATGTTAACGCTAAGATGGTATTTTTCGACTTCAGTCTGAAAATGATCGTACTGTTGAAGCAATAAAACAAACAACAAATATGGAATTCATACTTCATAATGGGAGCGGCGGCCTTTGCCGAAAAGGATGTTCCCGACATATAAATAAACTGAACACCTACGATTGGCTTGCCGATGTTCCGGGTAATGCGGAAGAGTGTGACATGGTAGAGGTGCAGTTCAAAAATACCCGCAAAGGTTATTACCTGAACAGTAATAAAGTAAAACTGGATAAAGGAGACATTGTGGCAGTTGAAGCTACGCCTGGACATGACATAGGCGTAGTGACACTAACTGGCAGACTGGTTCCGCTCCAGATGAAGAAAGCCAACTTCAAGCATGATACCGAACTTAAACGTATTTACCGCAAAGCAAAGCCGGTAGATATAGAAAAGTATGAGGAGGCCAAAGAAAAGGAACATGCAACCATGATTCGCTCACGCCAAATCGCCAACAATCTCAACCTGAATATGAAGATTGGAGATGTGGAATATCAAGGGGATGGTAACAAGGCAATCTTCTACTACATTGCTGACGAACGTGTAGACTTCCGCCAATTAATTAAGGTTTTGGCTGAAGCTTTCCGAGTACGTATCGAAATGAAGCAAATCGGTGCACGCCAAGAGGCCGGACGTATTGGAGGTATCGGCCCATGTGGACGCGAACTGTGCTGCGCCACTTGGATGACTAGTTTCATTTCAGTATCTACTAGTGCTGCTCGCTTCCAGGATATCTCTCTTAACCCACAAAAACTAGCAGGTCAGTGCGCTAAACTGAAATGTTGTCTCAACTATGAGGTAGATTGTTATGTAGAAGCACAAAAGAGATTACCATCTAAGGAAATTGCTCTCGAAACACTGGATAGCACTTATTTCTTCTTTAAAGCAGATATTCTGGCCAACCAAATTACTTATTCAACCGATAAGAATATCCCTGCCAACTTGATTACTATATCTGGCCGCAGAGCCTTCGAGATAATCGGTTTAAACAAGAAAGGAGCTAAACCAGAATCACTATTAGGTGAAGATCGAAAACGTGAACCACAAAAGCCAGTCGACTTAGTGGAACAAGAGAGCTTGACTCGATTTGACCGCAAAGGAAGGGGCGAAGGTGGAAATAATCCAAGAAATAAGAAAAAGAAAAAGGGAGGGAATAAACCAACACAAGGAGGGGAAAGGAATGTAGAAGCCACTGCAGCAGAAGCGCCACGTCCACAGCGTCCTGCAGATAATAATAGAAACAATAACCAGCAGCAGCGTCCGCCAAGAGGAGATAGAGAAAGAAACAGAAACAACAATACTCCCAATAATAGCGGCAATACCAATAATGGTAATGCGAATGGTAATAATAGACCTCAGCAGGGTCAACCATCTGCCAATAAGAATAAAAAACGTGGAGATAGACCAAGACCGAACAATGAACGCCCCATCAAAGAAAAGCCTAATCAAAAACCTCCTGTTAAAGAGTAGCCCTATATTCTTTATATTATTGGTTTTTGCTGCATGCAATACGAATCAACTTACTTACTATAAATACCAACCCGTAAATGTTACGGGTTGGCTTAGAAGTGACACACTCCTATTCGAGATAACTAATCTAGAAGACGGCAATTTACCAATTTCGGTCACTACCGAAATAAGGTATACAACGGATTATCCATATACGAACATCAGTCTTTGCGTGATGCATAACCTAGAAGACAGCTTGACTTGGCGAAAAGACACATTGCACTATACTTTAATCGACAGAGAAGGCCGACATAGCACTAATAATTGGAGCTGCTTATATGAGGCGAACGAGACCTTACCCAATCTGAATATTATCCAACCAGGCGAAACTAGCTATATCAAGGTGTATCAGATCATGGAAAAGGACACACTGGCCGGCGTCCACGATATTGGCATTAAAATTTCGCATTGAACTATTAAAGACGACGCGAACGTCCTGCATCTATGCGCAGGAAGATAAAGAGCAATATGGTAAATCCCCATAAAGATGAGCCTCCATAACTAAAGAAAGGCAATGGGATACCAATCACAGGCGTGAGGCCCAATACCATACCTATATTAATGAACAGATGAAAAAGGAAGATACTCATAACTGAATAGCCATAGACACGCCCGAATGTTGAGGTTTGCCGCTCAGCAATATAGATCAGACGAAGTATCAAGAAAAGGAAAAGCAACAATACGACTGTAGAGCCTACAAAACCCTGCTCTTCACCAATAGTACAAAAGATGAAATCGGTGTCTTGTTCGGGCACATATTTAAGCTTTGTTTGTGTCCCATTCAAAAACCCCTTACCACTAAACCCTCCCGAACCAATAGCAATCTTGGATTGATTTACATTATATCCAGCACCAGTTGGATCATCTTTCATACCCAAAACCACCTGTATGCGGACTTGTTGATGAGGTTCAAGTACATTGTCAAATACATAATCACTAGAGTACATAAAGGCGATAGAACCAATTGTGAAGACACTTATCAACCAATAGATATGCTGCCATTTACGGAAAGCTAAATAAAGCAAATAACCCACAAGCAAAGCACTTAGTCCCCATAATACCCAGACTAGATTAAAGTGAATATAATACTCGGAAATGATATATGCAACGACTACAATAAACACGTTGCCAATGACCAATTTCAGGGCTAAAGCAGCATCTTTAACATAGGCCCAAAGCATGAGCGAAGTGAATATAATGATGAGTGACAAAACAACAAATTCGCCGACTGGTGTAGGAGTATCGGCAATATATACTTCACCATATCTTATACTTACAATGAAATAGAGCACCGCACAAACCCCAGAAAAAAGAACTGCACCTGGCATACCTTCTCGATAAAAAACCAAGAAAAAGGCAAGATAAACCAAAGCAGATCCAGTCTCACGCTGCAAAATAATAAGCAGCATCGGCAATAGAACGATCGCTGACATCAATAAAGCAGACTTTAGATGATGCATATTAAAACCATAAGAGCCCATATATTTGGCTAACGCTAGAGCCGTGGCAAATTTGGCGAATTCGGCTGGTTGAAGACTCACAGGACCTAGTTGAAGCCAGGAGCGAGAGCCCTTAACCTCGGGGGCTATAAATATCGTTACAATCAACAAAAGCAAAATTCCACCATAGATGAAGTAAGAGAACATATTATAAAGACGATCTTCAAGCATCATCAAAATAAAGCCTAGACCAAAGGAGCAGATAATCCAGATGAACTGTTTACCTGCGCGTGTTGAGAAGTCAAAGAAATCGCGATCACTAAAATCATAACTGGCACCACAAATACTAAACCATCCTGCTATGACCAAAATGACATACACACAAATGATCCACCAATCAATCGTTTTCCAAAGACTAACGTTCCTCATCCCCATAATATATTATACGGTTACTAATTTCCTCAGCACGTGTTTCGCTCAGTGGTGAGAGTTCTCCATTCAAGTATTGTTCCATCATCAGTGTACCGATGGGCACGCCATAAGTAGCACCGAATCCACCATTTTCTACATAAACGCCTATGGCTATCTTAGGATTGTCCATTGGTGCAAATCCCATAAAGATAGAATGGTCTTTCCCACGATTTTGCGCAGTTCCTGTCTTACCACATATCTTGCCCTCGGGAAACCAATATTCCGCAGTACGACATGTACCACCTGTCACAGCCATACGCATGCCTTCTACGACAGGATCGTAATGTTTTGAATCGATAGTGGTGTAGCGCCGTTCAGTATAAGTGCTATCCAGGCTATTGTCTTCAATCTCCTTTACAATGTGTGGAGTTACAAAAAAGCCACGATTAGCAATAGTAGCACCTAAATTCGCGATTTGCAAAGGGGTAGTAAGAATTTCTCCTTGCCCAATAGATATACTGATAACGGTCAAGCCATTCCAACGTCCATTATATGGCTTATCATAGAAAGCTGCATTGGGAATGAAGCCTCGTACTTCGCCTGGCAAATCGACACCCAAACGATAACCGAAGCCTTGAGAGACCATGTGATCTTTCCAAACAGTCAGAGCATTTTGCGAAGAACCATATTTACGATCGCCAAACATACGGTAAAGCCCCCAACAGAAATAGGCATTACATGAAGTAGCGATCGAAGGAACCAGAGGTAAAGGTGAACCATGTGGGTGGCATCCAACGCGCAAACCTGCATGAACAAAACCATTGTAGCAAGGGAAAGAGGGAGTATGTTCCTGTATGATATCTTCTTCAAGGAAGACTAACGCTTGTGCAGTCTTGAAGGTAGAACCAGGTGGATAGGAACCCATCAACGCGCGATTCAACAAAGGTTTACGGTTATCACGTTGTAGCATAGCATGATTACGTCCACGTTGACGACCAATCATCAGATGTGGGTCAAAATCGGGTGAAGACACGAGACACAGAATTTCCCCGGTTTCTGGTTCAATAGCTACTACACTACCAATCTTATTCTTCAGCAAACGTTCACCAAGCATTTGAAGCTGAATATCTAGAGAAAGAGTCAGATTTTTACCCGGCACAGAAGGATGGTCAAATTCACCATTCATATAACTACCTTGGATGCGTCCATGCGCATCACGAAGTAAAACCTCAACTCCTTTTTCACCGCGCAGATACTTTTCATAAGAACGCTCTACACCTTGTTTTCCGATATAATCACCTCGTATATAGTAGGGATCATTCTCAATATCACGCATGGATACTTCTCCGATATCTCCCAAGGCATGAGCGGCCGAATTGTAAGTATATTGACGGATAGTGCGGCGTTGAATACTAAAGCCCGGGAATTTGAAGAGCTTCTCTTGAAACACACCACACTCTTCAGCCGAAAGTTGGCTCATAAACAACTGCTGAGTATAGCGTGAATAGCCTGGATTTTTGCGCCGATTGCGCATATCTTCCAGGATTCTCAGGAATTGCTCTTTCGTGATATCAAGTGTACGACAAAGATCCAGAGTATCAAGATTGGTCACTTCACGAGGTATCATATAGATATCGTAAGCTGGTTGATTAAAAACAAGCAAATCACCCGTACGATCATAGATAGCTCCGCGCGAAGGATATTGTATTTTGTTCAGAAAGGCATTATTATCCGCATTCTGCTTATAATCATCGGTTGAGATTTGCAGTACGAATAATCGGCAGATATATAGTATCACAATAATGATAGCAGCTCCGCCAATGACATACTTCCTCTTTTCTAATAAATAGTTCTTTACCATTATTTTCTATTACCCTCTTCTAACACTTTCAATAGCCAAGATACAAATCACAGTCAACGCCGTGCAAGACACTATGCGCAATAAAAGAGTACCCCATGTAGTAAATGAGAAAAATTCGATTGTTAGGAGTATTGCCAAGAAAGAGAATACACATACGATCGTATATTTTACAAATGAACCTACCCCCATAGATTTAAATGAAGGGACGATACTATCGAGTAGATCACGTGGAGTAAAAAGTCGGAGGAAAAAAGGCCTGATGAATGCTAATCCTACACAAGCAGCAGCATTCATTCCCGGCGTGTTCGAGAATATATCGATACAAATTCCGAGCAAGAAAGCCGTTAGAAGCAATAAATTACGAGATATGCCTGTAGGAAGTCGCAATAAGAAATAGATATAAAGGAAAGGAGTCATAATCCCAAGAATATGAATCTTATTAAGGATAAGCACTTGAAGAAGTATTAATCCTATAAACCAATATATTTGTTGTAGTAGATTGATTATCATTGTATCAGAATATCTATTTTTCTAGTTCATTAATTTCGTGGCGATTGTTGCGTGCTATTACACGAACATCTGTGAGTTTACCAAAGTCTGTCGCGAGTTTGATTTTCAGAATATAAGAAAGGCCATCATCCGAATTGAACATATCGTCGATCGTACCTACCACAATACCTTCAGGAAATACAGTAGAATAGCCACTCGTTATAACTTGATCGCCCAACTGAAAAACGGCATGGCGTGGTAAATCTTGTAGATAAGCAAATTGTGGATCTTTTCCATTCCATTTGAGGTGCCCGAAATAGTCACTACCGGCAATCTTGCAACTAATATTCGATTTACTATTCAACAATGATATCACTAATGAATAGGAGGGCGAAGTCTTATAGACAATGCCAACAATACCATTTCGGTCAATCACCCCCATGTCTGGTTCTATACCGGCTAATGAACCTTTATTGATTGTGATATAATTGTCAGCATGATTTAGACTATTATTAACTACCTTGGCTTTGAACAATTCATAGTCTTCAGTACGCATATTCTTGATACTGACAATCTCAGTAGAATCGTTCACGAAGTCATGAAGACGATTCTCCAGATTAGTCAATTGCAGCTCTAACTCCATATTTCGATCTAATAAATCATCATTGGCTGATTTTAGATGAAAATAAGATGTGACACCATTCGATATTTCATAAACCACACCTGAAATGACGTTGGCTGAACTAAAATAAACGCTTTGTTGATAGCGATTGAAATTGAATAAAAGGATGAAACTGATTACTTCTAATATTAGAAAGAAGAACCAATGACTATATTTTACTAGAAATTGAAGTAGGTTTCGCATACTGCTCGATTGCCCTGTTTTAGATAAATAATGTGTCAATACGCATCTACATATATCCAATGATATATGAAGAAAACGATTGACACATTATCAATACAAAAGTATAATGCTATTATTTATCTGTTTATCGCATTAGGAATGAAAAACGATCCACATTTTTCAGAGCTACGCCCGTACCTTTAGCCACTGCGTGCAATGGATCTTCGGCAATATGGAAAGTTATATTGATTTTGTCGGTCAAACGCTTGTCCAAACCACGCAACAACGCTCCTCCACCTGCAAGATAAATGCCATTCTTCACGATATCAGCATAAAGTTCAGGAGGAGTATTTTCTAGTGCACTCAAGATAGCTGTCTCAATCTTCGAAATCGACTTATCCAAACAATGGGCTACTTCCTGATAGCAAACAGGAACCTCCATCGGAAGTGCTGTGATACGGTTAGGACCATGTACAATATAATCTTCTGGTGCATCATCACCTAGTTCGGTCAGAGCAGCACCTACATTGATCTTGATACGTTCGGCCATACGTTCGCTGACTTTCACATTGTGTTGACGGCTCATATACTCTTGGATATCAGCAGTCAAGTCATCACCAGCAATACGGATAGAGTTGTTTGAAACGATACCACCCAAAGAAATAACTGCGATTTCAGTAGAACCACCACCTATGTCAACGATCATGTTTCCTTCGGGAGCTTCCACGTCGATGCCGATACCGATAGCCGCAGCCATAGGTTCGAAAATCAAGTAAACATCACGTCCACCTGCATGTTCTGCAGAGTCGCGCACAGCTCTTAGCTCCACCTCTGTACTACCCGATGGTACACCAATTACCATACGCAAAGAAGGAGAGAAAAGATGATTGCGCGTATTCACTCGTTTGATTAATCCGCGCATCATTTGCTCGCAAGCATAGAAATCGGCAATTACACCGTCGCGAAGCGGACGGATAGTACGTATATTCTCATGGGTCTTTTCATACATCAGCTTAGCTTTCTCACCCACAGCAATCATTTTGTCTGTACGGCGATCAAGAGCCACTACTGATGGTTCATCGACCACAATCTTTCCGTTAGTAATGATAATGGTATTGGCAGTACCCAAGTCCATTGCAATCTCTTGCGTAAAAGAAAATAATCCCATTCTGATTTTTTAATGTTTAAAGTGACGGATTCCGGTTGTTACCATGGCTATATCATGTTCATTGCAATAGTCAAAAGTAAGCTGGTCTTTCACCGAACCGCCGGGTTGAATAACCGCTTTCACGCCTTCGTTTCCTGCTATCTCCACACAGTCGGGGAAAGGGAAGAAAGCGTCAGAAGCCATAACCGCACCTTCTAAGCTAAACCCAAACGAGTGTGCTTTTTCTATGGCGTGTTTCAAGGCATCTACACGTGATGTTTGACCTACACCACTAGCCAGCAATTGTTTATCCTTAGCCAAAACGATAGCATTTGACTTGCTGTTTTTCACGATCTTGTTAGCAAACAACAAATCTTCTACTTCCTCTGGAGTAGGAGCTTTATCAGTAGCCATTTTCAAGTCTGCTGTCGTCTCGATATTTAAGTCGCGATCCTGAACCAAAACACCATTGAGCAGTGAACGGAATTGTTTTTTGGGAAGTTTCACATCCTTGCGTACCAAGATGATGCGATTCTTCTTTTGTCCCAATACCTCAAGTGCCTCTACATCATAGTCAGGAGCAATGATTACTTCGAAGAATAGTTTATTGATTTCCTCTGCAGTTTCCTTGTCGATAGCTGCATTGGTAACCAATACACCTCCGAAGGCAGAAACAGGATCACCAGCCAAAGCCACTTTCCATGCTTCGAGTACAGATGGACGGGATGCTAAACCACAAGCATTGTTATGTTTCAAAATAGCAAATGTCACTTCATCAAACTCATCGATCAAATCTACTGCAGCATTGATATCAAGCAGGTTGTTGTAAGAGATTTCTTTTCCATGAATTTGATCAAACATGGCTTCCAAGTCACCAAAGAACTGACCCTTTTGATGAGGGTTCTCTCCATAGCGAAGTGCTTTGGGTGCGCCTACCGCACTGCGGAATGATGTACCTTCTTCGGCATCAAAATAGTTGAAGATAGCCGAATCATAGTGAGATGACACTGCGAATGCTTCTTTGGCAAACCAACGACGTTCTTCGCGTGTAGTTGCTGCACCGTGTTCCATCAACATGTCATAAAGTGGTTTATATTGTGCTTGAGAAGCCACAATCACTACATCATTGAAGTTTTTAGCAGCTGCACGAATCAAGGAAATACCACCTATATCAATCTTCTCGATGATAGCAGGTTCTTCGGCGCCTGAAGCTACCGTATCCTCGAAAGGATAAAGATCAACAATCACTAAGTCGATTTCTGGAATTTCATATTTAGCAATCTGCTGCATGTCTTGTTCTAGACTTCTACGACACAAGATTCCACCAAACACTTTAGGATGAAGAGTCTTGACACGACCACCCAAGATTGAAGGATAAGAAGTCAAATCTTCTACAGCCTGACATGGGTAACCCAATGATTCGATAAACTGACGAGTTCCACCTGTAGATAGAAACTCAACTCCCTCTGCATGAAGTTTTGTAATGATCTCATCCAAACCTTCTTTATGATACACCGACACTAGCGCGGTTTTGATTTTTTTCAACTCAGACATAAGTTTTGCAATGAATATGTTTTTAAGTGCGCAAAGTTACAAAATTAATAGCTAAGGTAATACATAATATTGCTGTGAATTAATAATAAAAAAACACTGATTCATAAACTTTTGAATCAGTGTTTCTTTAATTGAGTTTAAATTCGTTATGCTTTCTTTTTTACCAGATAGACGCACGTTTATCTGGTGAAATATACATTGGTGCATTTTCGTCAATGCCAAACGCTTCGTACCAAGTATCGACATGGGGCAAAGCACCGTTCACACGCCAGCGTCCTAGCGAATGCTCGTCCATTTGAGTCAGCCTCAACACTTCCTCATCACGGATATTTCCAGCCCAAAGATTCGCGTAGGCCAAATAGAAACGTTGGTCAGGTGAAAAGCCATCGACATCACCTAGAGGATTCTTCTTCATTGCATTATGAAGAGCTTGATAAGACACGTGCAAGCCTCCTTGATCGGCAATGTTCTCTCCTAAAGTGAAGCTACCATTGGCATATACCCCTGGTGCTACTTGGATGCTATCATAATAAGAAACGAGTACTTTCGAGCGTTCATCAAATTTCTTCGAATCTTCTTCAGTCCACCAATCATTGAGATTGCCATCTTTGTCAAACTGGCGTCCCATATCATCAAAGCCATGTGTCATTTCGTGACCAATCACTACACCGATAGCTCCATAATTAAAGGCGTCGTCTGCATTCATATCAAAGAAAGGATACTGGAGGATACCTGCAGGGAAGCATATTTCATTTGTTGTAGGATTATAATAAGCATTGACCGTTTGAGGGTTCATGTGCCATTCGTCCTTATCCACAGGTTTACCCGCTTTGTCTATCATCTCTTGGAATTCCCATAGCGATGCACGCTCTATATTTCCCCAATAGCTGTCATCTTGAATTATCAATGTGCTATAGTCTTTCCATTTATCAGGGTATCCCACTTTGACATGGAAGGTAGCCAATTTTTCCATTGCTTTCGATTTGGTTTCATCGCTCATCCAGTCTAATGCCTGGATGCGTTCGCCCAATGCAGTTTGGAGGTTGCCAACCAACTCTACCATACGTGTCTTAGCAGCAGGTGGGAAATATTCTTCTACATACATTTGTCCTACCGCTTCGCCCAGCGCACCATCCACTGAAGACACAGCCCTCTTCCAGCGTGGTTGAAGCTCCTGCTTGCCTGATAAAGTCTTGCCGTAGAAATCGAAATTCTGATTTACAAAGTCATCACTCAAATAAGCTGCCGCTTCGTTGATCACATTCCATTGCAAATAAGCTTTTTGATCTTCGAGCGGTGCAGTTGCGATAATATTAGCAACCTCTTGCATCTGTGCCGGTTGCCCCACACTGATTTCTTTAAGATCATTCAGACCTATCTCCGTGAAATATGGAGTCCACTGGAAGGTTGGATATTCAGTTGCCAACTCTTCTGCAGAGCGACGATTGAAGTTGGCACGTGGATCACGAAGTTCTGTGTTAGAGCGAGAAGCCTCGGCTATACGAGTTTCGATGCGCATCACGGCCTCCATGCCCTGACGGGCTTGGGTCTCGTCATAGCCAGCCAGCACAAACATCTTTTCGACATGCGCCTTATATGCCTCTCTTATTTTCTTCATCGCCTCATCATCTTTCAGATAATAGTCGCGCTCGCCTAGCCCTAATCCGGCTTGGTAGGTATGCACCATATTCATGTCACTATTCATATTATCAGCACTTACATAAAGCACGAAGTATGGATTAATTCCTCTACGTTGCAAATGCGCCAACAAGCGATAGATTTCGTCATTACTCTTTAACTGCGCGATAGCGTCCAACTCATTTTGGATAGGAGCTACTCCCTGATTGTTGAGTTTTTCTTCATTCATGGCGATGTTATATAGATCGCCAATTTTCTGCGGAACGCTACCAGAAGCATGAATACCTGCAGCAATTTGCTCAATCATTTGCCGCAACTGTTCACGGTTATTCTCACGCAACAAATCGAATGACCCGAAACGCGAATACTCGTCGGTGAGGGGATGAAGTTGCATCCACCCTCCACAGGCATAATCATAAAAGTTTTCACCAGCCACGACTGTTGTGTCAAGGTTGGCCAGGTCGATACCCGATGTAAGTACGGCCTGTTGTCTGCTACTGTTACATGCTGTTGTCATTGTACAAATGGCAAGAATAGATAAATACTTAGTTAGTTTCATATTTTGTATGTTTACTGAGACCCTCAGCCTTTAGCCTCTTCCAGTTCCATCGAGCACTCTTCCCAGTGTTCTACTGTTTCATCCAGCTTTTTTTTCAATTGTTGGTGTTGTTCGTAGAGTGACATATCTGCCGCACCTTCAGGAGTAGTCATTTTTTCTTCTAAAACAGCAATTTCTCCTTCAATCTTTTCGATAGCCAGCTCACACTCTCCCACTTGCTTTTCCAGGCGTTTTATACGTTTATTCAGCTCCTTCTGGGCTTCATACGAAAGTTTGCCTTCGGATTGAACCTTATCGTTGGAATCATCTTTTTTAGAGGCAGTTGGCGACGTGGACAGTTGATCAGGCTTTTGCAACTGGTTCAGAGAGTCTATCTGTTTCTTTTGTAAGAACTCGTAAACTCCGCAAAGATGTTCTTTCACCTCTCCACCACCAAACTCGTATACTTTAGTCGCTAACCCATCCAAAAAGTCACGGTCATGGCTAACAATTATCACCGTTCCATCAAATTCCCTGATTGCCTCTTTCAAAATATCCTTAGAACGCATGTCAAGATGATTGGTTGGCTCATCCAGAATCAAGAAGTTCACTGGTTCTAATAATAGTTTGATCATTGCCAATCGTGTTCGCTCGCCTCCCGAAAGCACTTTCACTTTTTTATCCGATGCTTCGCCTCCAAACATAAATGCGCCTAGAATATCACGAATCTTCAAACGGATATCTCCAGTAGCCACACGATCAATCGTATCAAATACCGTTAGTTCACCATTAAGCATCTGTGCTTGATTTTGGGCAAAATAACCGATCTGTACATTGTGACCCAATGTCATTTTCCCCGAGAAGTCAGTTATCTGATCCATGATGCATTTCACCAAAGTCGATTTTCCTTCTCCGTTCTTTCCTACAAAAGCCACTTTCTCACCACGGTTAATGGTGAGATTAACATGATCGAATACAGTATGCGTACCATATGCCTTTCTCACATCATCACAGATCACAGGATAGCTACCACTTCGACTTGAACAAACAAACTTGAGGCGCAAAGCCGAATTATCCTCTTCATCCACTTCGATACGATTAATCTTTTCCAATTGTTTGATGCGGCTTTGTACCTGTATAGCCTTGGTTGCCTGATAGCGGAAACGCTCTATAAAAGCCTCTGTTTCTTCTATTTGCTTTTGCTGATTCTCATATGCACGTTGCTGTTGCTCCCGTCTTTCCTTACGCAATCGAACAAAATCATCATATTTCACTCGATAATCATAAATCTGCCCACAGGTGATTTCGATAGTACGTGTGGTGACATTATTCAGGAAAGCGCGGTCATGGCTCACCAGTACCACCGCATTAGCTCTTGTTGCCAAAAAATTTTCCAACCACTGAATACTCTCAATATCCAAATGGTTAGTGGGTTCATCTAGCAGTAGCACATCAGGTCTTCTTAATAGGAGCTTGGCCAACTCAATGCGCATACGCCATCCGCCAGAAAATTCAGAGGTAGGACGGTCAAAATCGACCCGACTGAAACCTAGACCCATCAGCGTACGTTCTATCTCGGCCTGAAAATTAGTACCCCCCATCATCAGAAAGCGATCATTCTCGTGAGTAAAGCGGTCTATTAATTTGTGATAGTCGTCCGATTCGTAATCGGTACGTTCAGCCAACTCTTTATTCATCCTTTCCAGATTGGCTTGCAATTCGAATATGTGTTCGAAAGCCAATTCTGCCTCTTGCATCACTGTGCGATTATCAGCCAATTTCATCACCTGCGGCAAGTAGCCTATCGTGACATCACGTGGCATTGAAACCGAACCTTCAGTGGGCCCTTGCTCGCCTGCGAGAATTTTGAGCATGGTCGATTTTCCTGCTCCATTTTTTCCGACAAGGGCTATTCGGTCTTTCTTATTTATTACATACGAAACATCTTCAAACAATGGAGTGGCATTGAACTCCACTTTTAGATTTTCTACTGATATCATATTGAATTATAAATTCTTATTTTATTGTTATGGGGATACAAAGATACTGATTAACTAAGAAACAACTCTTTCTCTACAACAGTTATTATCAGCATTTCATCTAAATTGTTTTGCCATTATTCGCCTATTCTCGTTTTTTACTGTCGATAATTTGTAATCTATTTGATAGAATCGTACTTTTGCATGCATCACATTTGTAATACTCCTTGTCATCCATGGAAACAAAACACAAGACCCTATCTCTCTATATATATATCATTTTCTACTGTTCTTTCATTTCATTTAGTCAGAAAACAAATGCCCTCCCTGCCAGCAATACCGATATACTGATTATTGCGTCCTACAATTCCGATACAAAATACAATTATGAAAACATAAGAGATTTTACTCGGTATTACAATGAGTTGGGTGGAGATTATAATATAGCAGTCGAAAACATGAATGAGTTTCAGTTGAGAGATCCTGAGAAATGGACTCATACTGTGGAAGAGCTAGTCAGTAAGCATACGAACACCAAGCTATTAGTATTGCTAGGAGGCGAAGCTTGGAATGGTTATTTAAACACCACTAATTCTGCTATCAAACAAATTCCCGCTATTTGTGCCACTGCAGCCCGTTATGGATTCACCGGACCACAAGAAGGGGAAGATCTGATGACCTATACACCACAGTCTTTCGATTTTTTTGAGGTGATGAAAGGCACTAATGTAAAAGCTTGTTTCTCGTATGATTATGACATTAAAGGCAACATTGAATTGGCTCAATATTTTTTCCCAAATCTCAAACACATTGCTTTTTTGTCAGATAATACCTACAGTGGCATCACACAGCAAGCCCAGTTGCGCGAATGCATGAAACAGTTTCCTGATTTGGGTGCAACATATATAGACGGTAGGCATCTCACGCTCGATGGTGCAATAGAAGCCGTCGACAACCTTCCACAAGATTGCGCGCTGTTATTGGGAATATGGCGCATCGACTCACAAAATATGTATTTTGTAGACAACGCATCCTATGCTTTCAAAAACGCCAACCCTTCCCTTCCGGTATTTAGCATCACCTCCACAGCTTTGGGATATTGGGCCATCGGTGGTTTGACTCCCTATTATGACAACATATCGAAGGATATAGCCGAGAAAGCTTATCAGATATTACATACCGATGAAGCAATAGATCAAGAATTATGTAGTTTATCATTCATCTATAAATTTGATCATAAAAAGTTGAAGGAGTTAGGTCTGATGGATAAGAAACTACCCGAAGGCTCCATCATCATCAATAGAAAAGCATCTTTCTGGGAGGTATATAGAAAACAATTGGAAATCATCATTTTCGTAATCTGCATGTTGGCCATTGCTCTTGCCGTATCCTTATTTTTCTTTTTCAAAACTCGCGCGCTGAAAAATAATCTACAGTCCTTTGCCACACAGCTGCAGAAGGATAAAATCATACTAAAAGAGTCCGAACAACAGCTGCGCATAGCCAAGGAAAATGCTGAGAAAGCGAATCTGTTGAAAAGTAAGTTTGTATCGAATATCAGCCACGAAGTTCGTACACCGCTCAATGCCATCGTTGGTTTTTCCAGTCTTCTTGTCAGCGAGATCGATGCTACTGAAGAACAAAGAGAATATGGGCAGATCATACAAAGTAACTCGGATCTTTTGCTGCAACTCATTAATGATGTTCTCGACCTTTCCAGACTCGAATCAGATAAACTTCAATTCTCGTATGAATCTTGCGATATCGTTTCCTTCTGTAATAATATCATTTCACTGACCAATCTCCAGAAATCACATGACGTGCATCTTTCACTATCGTGCACATACGACCACTTTCTACTCTATACCGATCCCCTGAAACTGCAACAGGTCATTACCAACCTCTTGAACAATGCCCTGAAGTTCACACCAGCTGGCGGCAACATCATCTTATCATTTAAGAAAAACGTGAAGAAAGATCAACTTATATTTTCCGTTACAGATACTGGTGTAGGTATCCCATACGATAAACAGAAACAGGTATTTGAACGCTTTGAGAAGTTAAACGAATTTGTACAAGGTACTGGTTTGGGATTACCAATATGTAAACAGATAGTCGAGCAAATAGGAGGTGATATCTGGGTAGATGCTGAATATAAAGAAGGGGCGCGATTTATATTCTCGCACCCCATAAATTCCGGGAATTAACTATAGCTGTATGTCCTAGTGCATAGGACTGTGCACTGTAGTGCATAAGGCTGTGTACTGCAGTGCATAGGGCTGTGCACTATATTTATCTGCGCTTCTTTGCCGAGCTACGTGGGGCAGAAGAATGGCCACCCGAAGCTCCTCCTGATCGACCTTTTCGGCCACTGGAAGAAGAATGGCTTGATGAGCGAGAATTGCCTCTTCCCTTATCTCGGATAGGTGCAGAAGGAGTAGCCGATTGAGTCTTACCTTTTGGCTTGGACGCAGAGCTAGATTTAGCTGGAGGTGTCTTCTTTGGCTTTTCTTCGTTTTCCGAATCTTCTATCATATCAAACAAGACCTCAAGTTCACTTTCTGTGAGGTCTCGCCAATCGCCTTGCTTCAGATTGCCCAGTTTCACATTCATGATTTTGGTGCGTTCCAAACGAGTAACTTCATATCCGAAATACTCGCACATACGTCTGATCTGCCTATTCAAGCCTTGAGTCAATATTATCTCGAATGAATTGTTGGAAAGCTTCTTCAACTGGCATTTGCGTGTGACGCGGTCCAGGATAGGCACGCCTTGCGACATACGGGTAAGAAACTCATCAGTCACTGGATTATTGACAGTCACCACATACTCTTTCTTGTGATTGTTGCCGGCACGCAATATTTTATTGATAATATCTCCATCGTTGGTAAGCAAAATCAGTCCCTGCGAATCTTTGTCTAGACGACCGATCGGGAAAATGCGTTGTGGATGGCCCACAAAGTTGACTATATTATCTTTTTCTGTGGTATCAGTGGTACACACCACTCCGACAGGTTTATTAAGCATGATATAAATAGGCTCAATATCATTGACTATGAGATGTCCATTGACACGTACTTTCTGTCCAGGCAACACGCGCATGCCTATTACAGCACGTTTACCATTTACAGTGACACTGCCATTTTCGATGAAGCGGTCGGCCTCGCGACGCGAACAGATTCCTGAACTGCTGATGTATTTATTCAGACGATATTCCATTTATTAATATAGTTATTCTAAATTATTTCTTAGTAAATATGACAAATATAAGATTGATCAGGCTCAATCTATTAAGGGAACAATGAGACGACTCTCACCACGTCTATTCCATTGGCCTGGTGCCAATATAGGGTCTATATCCATTTGACGTGTGACAGCATCACCTTGAACATTTCCATTCTTAATCCATTGGAGTGCTACATTGAACGCTATATCGTTGTCTATATCGCCGAATGGGACATCTCCATTCAGCAAACGACTGTTAGACTTTAACTCCCAGTCAGGCAAGAAGCCCTGACTATAGTTAGACTGCCCTTGAGAATTGTAAATACAACATACAATGGGATGAATCTCATAATCGAACTTATCAGAAGAAAGCTCGATGGACCCTACATTCTTACCTTCTGTTTTTTCACCTATAAGATTAACGGTATAGTAAGGCCGCAGACAATTAATTATGGCTTCGGATGCAGATGCAGTCTGTGTACTGGTTAACACAAAAAGACGAGGAAGGTTGAGATTATTTGCTTGTGTTTCAAATTCATGTGAGTAGGCTCGATTGACTTGATTGTTATATTGCAGTTCACAGAATGTTTGCCCTATTGCATCAGCAGGTGCCAGAAGTTCAGCCAATAGCTTGGCTACCGTAACTAAACCACCTCCGTTATAGCGCAAATCAAGGATAAACTCATTGACATCGGCACTTTTAAATTGGGCGAAAAGTGATCTTAATTCATCATTGTAAGTATTATCATTCTCTCCAGCGGGTCCAGAGGTGAAATGATTAAAGACCATATAACCGACTGTATTCATTCCAGTATTTTCGTTCTGAATGATTTCGGAATGAAGTATAGGACGATCTTCAACCAGTCTTGGGGTGAGTCCAACTGTCTTCATAGCAGATTCCTCGGCATCATAACTATCGGCAAAAGTAAGCTTCAGCGTTTCGGTACCAAAAAGGTTATAAGCGTTATTCATATTGACTGCTATATTGTCTATTTTAAATATCCAATTGCCACGCTTGATACCCGCCTCTTCTGCTGGCGAACCAGGCAACACATAAAGCACATTGATAGCATATTTTAAAGGGGATGAGCTGAGAATCCATACTTGGAAATGTATTCCTAAAACAGGTGAGGAGCTATCTGTGCGGGTAGTGGTGGTTTTCTTTTTGATGGACGAGTAGTAATAATGTCCACTTCCATCCGGAAGATCTTTACCGTCTTTTAATGAAAGCAGTTTATAGAAGAATTTCTCTGGATCTGCTTTAAAGTCCAATGACTTTTTAGCGGGTATATCACTGTACCAATAATACCAATATCGCATAGTCTGATCGATCCATTCATTGGAAGTATCATTGGAGTACGTAGAGTCACTATGCTCATCATCGCGTGAACAGGATATAAGAAATAAAAAAATAGAGCAGCATATAATAATACGGCTAAAACGAACTCGTTTCATGGGCGAAGATTTAGATTCAAAAGAGTTGACTATCATATTCATAAGAATGTGTACTAAAACTATATAGTATATATAACATCGCAATATACAAAAAGGGAAGACTTTCGCCTTCCCTTTTGCATATTTTTTTTGTCAATGCTCTAAATTAGAACAGTTTTTCAGGATATTCGCCAGCTTTCACTAATTCGGCAATCTTATCCACCACACCTTGACGATCTTCGGCATAAGTCACACCAAACCATTTGCTAGTCGTATCAAGTACTTCTACAGTAGCAGTGCCGTCTGTAATCAGCTTATTCACCATTAATGGAATGAAATATTCTGATTTCAAGTTATCTTTATGCTCATCCAAGAAAGTCTTGAAGTAATCCAATGAATAGTCAAAATAGTCAGGAGTAAATCCCCACATATTCATCGACACAGGCGCATTGTCATCGATAGTCTGCATCACGCCATCTTCATCTTTAAACGATACTTTGCCATCAATACGCTCGATAGCTGTACGTTCTACTACAGTAGTCAAAAGATTGTTCGCATCTTTTTCGCAAACGCCACGTGCTACGCTACCACTTTCGCTCAAAGTATTGCCTACACGATAACCTACCATGCAGTAAGTATCTTTCTTACCTTCTAGCTGAGCAAGTGCAGTACCTAAAACCGCGAATGCATCACGGCCATAGAAGTCGTCAGCATTGATCACAGCAAATGGTTCATTGATAACATCCTTGCCCATCAATACTGCATGATTAGTACCCCATGGTTTTACACGGTCAGCTGGACAAGTATAACCTTCAGGCAAATTATCCAAGCCTTGAAATACCAATTCTACTGGAATATGGTTTTCGTATTTGCTCAATATCTTATCACGGAAATCTTGTTCGAAATCTTTGCGGATCACAAATACTACTTTTCCAAAGCCACCACGAATAGCATCGTAGATAGAGTAGTCCATGATTGTTTCGCCGTTAGGACCTAGACCGTCCAATTGTTTCAAGCCACCATAACGGCTTCCCATACCAGCTGCCAATACAAATAAAGTTGGTTTCATAAAATAATAGTGTATAATTAATAAGGGTTAGTGTATATTCCAATCGTTTTTCTGGCTGCAAAGTTACAACTAAAATGACAGGAACTACACGAAATAATACACATTTTTTATGACTTCGTACAGTTTCATCGAATTCTTGTTAATGAAGCATGATTTAGAAGGGGTAACCAATGGCAAAGTGAAGTGCACAGTTCTTTATGAATTTTCCTTCGACATTGTAATAACTCTTCTTTCCTGTTTCCCAAGGATCATGGAGAGGAACACCCACATCAATACGCAGGATAAGAAATGTCAAATCGTAACGCAGACCGACTCCTGTACCCAGGGCTATTTGCTTCGGGAAAGTTTTCCATTTCAATTGTCCGTAAGGTCGGGCCTCATCATAACGCATCAGCCACACATTACCTGCGTCCAAGAAAGTAGCTCCCCACAAATCGCCATATATGCGAAAACGCCACTCCACATTGGCTTCCATACGGATAGTACCAGTTTGATCCAAATAACCATATTTGCCAGTTTGCGGACGTGTACCACCAGGTCCGATTCCACGCACGGTAAAAGCACGCACGCTATTGGCACCACCAATATAGAACTGCTCGCTGTAAGGCGCGATGAGTTTATTACCATACGACCAAATGACACCACCTGCTACACGTGAAGCAATGGCATTATTCTTATTCAAATTCCAGAGATAACGGTATTCACTATTGGCTTTAAGGAATTGGGCGAATGGTGTTCCTAGAAGACTTTTGTTTCGTTCGCTAAAGGGTTTACCAAATGCAGCATAGATACAAGAAAACACATTACCCGCCGGTGTAATTGTAGTTTGCCACCAACTCGGATTCTTTATGCGCTTCAGTGGAGAGTTGTCATAAGTATAGGTGAAACTCATTGCTGGAATAAACTGGTTTTCCAAACTGACATACAATGCAGGGTTTTGCTCAGCTATTTCCTTGAATTCATCTGATTGATGTTGTAACACATTAAAAGTGAGTTTGAAAGGTGTTACACTAAACTTATGGACATCCGTATGCTGGAAGTCATAAGTGATATTCCCACCAAAAGCCAATAGTTTATAGTATTTGGCACGATTGAGTTGATCTATATATATCTTAAAGGTCGTAGTAGCTGGATAATCATATTCGTGATTTTTGAATTTCGGGAAAAATACACGGGGAAATACGAGTGAAGTCTCTATCCCCATTTCCCAACTATTCATGCGCGTATCTTGTTTACCCGTCTTACCAGTTTGCCACTGATACATACCTTTCAATTTGGTGTTCCAACTCTCTCCACCCCCAAACACATTATATTTAGTGACCGAGAAAGAGGCTTGAGGACCTGCCTGGGCCGTACTCTGATACATCACGTTGAATTCCAGCTCCGCATCTAGCGGTTTGGCCAAGGCAGCTTGGAAGACGACATTCAGAGTATCACATGTGGCAGTGGTGTCTTTAGGAGTATATGCTAAATTCATATACGAGAAAATACCTGTCTGCGCCAACTTCTCTTGTATCTTCTGTTGCCGGTATTGACTATAGAGACGGCGTTTTTGCAATGCACGAATAGAATCGTTCTTAGAATAGGCTTGATAGTTAATCCAACGATAAAGCATATCTGGGCGAACCTTCAGCTTATCGTAATAATAGATTTTCAGTCCTTTATATTCTGTGCTGTCATTAGGGGTTTCACCGCCGCGACCAAAAAGAACGACTGATTTCTGCCCTACATAATAGGTCCGCTGAGCTGTTTCGGGCAATCCTGCCACTGGCAGCATGCGGAGCGCTACCTTCCCCGGTGTATTAATGGTATCTGCTTGATAAGTGAGATAATCTGAGCGGAAATAAAAGTATCCTAAATTACGCAACATATTGGTAACACGTGTACGCTCTTGGTCTAGGTTCGATACATTGAATTGATGCCCAGGTTGTATCAATGACCACTGCATGCCTCGATTCACGATGCGTTGCATACGTGGATTGAAATTGATATTATAAAGCGTATCAATGAAGTATGGATTATTCATCTTCACATCATAAACAATGCTGGCTTTTAGTGAATCTTTAGCGTTAGGAATAACTTTATAATCTACCTTACCATTGAAGTAGCCATAGTCATGCAACACGTTAGTAGCTATCTTCACACGAATATCAGGATTGACTGTCGATATAAATACTGGTTTTGCGGCAAGCTTGTTAAAGATATACTTACCTATCTTCTTTTTACTATGCACAAAATCATTATACACCCACATGCCAAAAGGTATAGGGAGTACTCCGAAAAGCTTTGTAGAAGGTGTCTTTGCCAATGCCGAATTGACTTCGGACTGAGCAGTCTTACCGCCTTGCGTATCCGACGTATTGAGATAATCTACTTTATAGCCCGTATAGAGGACTTCATCTTTAGGCAGATTCTTTGTTACACTACAAGATGACATCCCATGGAGCATACCTATGACAACGACCCATACCAATAGCCGTGATAGAAAGGTACTAATGCTATATTTATTTTTCGTTGTGTTCATTGTCTTTTTCTTCCTCATTATTTGTCACTGCTTCGAGCTTTCTCCTCTTTTCTTCTTCAGCCTTTCGGCGTTCATCACGTTTCTTTCTACTGAATTGGAAGAGTTCTCGTAAGCGGTCCATCTTTTTACGCAACACTATACCGGCACCAGCTTCAGTCACTTCGCCTTCTAGAATGGATTCATAATTCTTATCATAGAACAGTTGCAGATAGCGTGTACCCGAGTTGTCCAAACGATATTCTAATCGAACATTATCAATGAAAGACCCTGCATCATTACTAGCATCTGCACCTGTTGATACCTTTCCACCGATAATAATTGTGAAACGGTCGTTAAAGAACTTCTGCGAATAACTGATACTATAATCTGTCTGGTTGGCACCTGTACTGCTGCTAGTATTGTCGACACCAACACTCACACTTGCACCTTTTATATTTCCCATCAGGCTATTGATCTGGCTGGACAATACACTATTCAAAGCCGATCCCATATTGAAACCTCCACTACTACCCGAGTCGGCTAGGTAAATACCTGTAGCAAGCATGGCAATGGCTTGTTTCTGTCGTTCTTCGGGCCCCATCATGGCAAGCTGGTTCTGAACAGTTCCATCCTCAGGCGCATCGATCTCAAATGCCAATGAAAGATTGTCTAAACGATTTTTTACGACGATGGATATCTCGAAAAGCACCATACGCGA
>CAMTPC010000029.1 GCA_947074295.1 uncultured Bacteroides sp.
CCCTTGCGATAGCTCATGGGGCTTACCTGATAGACATCCTTGAAGCACTTGCTGAAATAGCGGGAAGACGAGAACCCTATGCGGTCAGAGATCTCGGCGATGTTCAGTTCAGGGTTGTTGCGTAGCATCACAGCTCCTTTTTTCAAACGGATGGTCAAGATGAAATCATTCGGCGTCTGACCGGTCACCGCTTTCAGCTTGGTGAAGAGGTTGGTGCGCGCCATCCCCATCTCACGCGCAAATATACTCACATTGAACTCCGTATTGTCCAGATGATTCTCGATGATGGCCATGGCCTTGTCGAGCATATCTTTGTCCATTGGGTTGGTAGCTAGTATCTGCGCGAATGCCTGAGGCTGTCTGCTGAACTTCTCTTGCAGCTGTATGCGCGAGTTGACCAGGTTGTTGCAACGTGACACCAGGATATTCATGTTAAACGGTTTCGTGATGTAATCATCGGCTCCCAGTTTCAGACCTTCTATGGTGTGTTCCACTGCGGTGCGTGCGGTGAGCAACACCACAGGCAGGTGACAAGTATTGAACTCTCCCTTTATCTTCTTGCAAAGTTCTGTGCCCGACATGCGCGGCATCACGACATCGCTCAGCACAATGCTGGGCATTTCTTGTTCGATCATCTCTAGTGCTTGCACGCCATCCTCGGCCGTGGTGACATGATAGAAGGTGCGGAATACGTCGGCCAGCATCTCGCGGATGCCCGGATCGTCTTCTACGATAAGCATCTTTGCGTCGGATGGTTGTGGAGTAGGGAGGTCGGTGCTTAGAGCGGCTTCGGCCAGCAAGGCGGCATTCTGTTGCGGCTGCTTAATGGATTGTATCACTTCCTCCTGATGTGTCACGATCTGTGATTCGGCGAACTGCTCTCTTCCAAGCTGCAGGATGATGGTAAATGTGCTTCCCTTGCCGGGTTCGCTCTCTACGCGGATATCGCCATGGTGCAACTCGATGATACCTTTGGTCAATGCCAATCCGATGCCTGTACCTGCCCCTGTAGAGAGCGAGTTGAGTTGTTCGGTCTGGTAGAAGCGGTCAAAGATTTTGTCTATGTCGCTGGCATGTATGCCTATACCTGTGTCACTGATACGAATCACGGCGCGTTCGCTTTCATTGCGGACGCTCAGAGTGATGGTACCTCCTTCGGTAGAGTGTTTCAGAGCATTGGACAAGAGGTTGTTGATTACCTTCTGCATCTGTTTCTGGTCGTACCACACCTGTAGATCATCTTGATCCTTTTCGAAGATGAAACTGATCTTTTTCGTGTTGGTGTACTCGCGGAAGATCAAGTAGTTCTCGTAAAGGAAGTGTATGATGTTGTGGCGGCTGACGCGAATCTTCATGTGGCCTTGTTCTTGTTTGCGGAAGTCGAGCAGCTCAGTGATAAGCTCGCGTAGCTGAAGGCTACTTTTATAAATGCCCAATACCTTATTGTACACGGCAGGTGTGAAGCTCTGCAGCTGCAACAATGTTTCTACTTGTCCCACGATGAGGGTGAGTGGGGTGCGGAATTCATGTGAGATATTAGTGAAGAAGCGCAGCTTGGACTGGTTCAGCGCCTCGATATCTTCGTTGTGCTTCTTTTCGTAACGGAGGGATTCCTGCAGGCGGATTTTGGCTCGATAGGCGCGTATCAGATAGATGGTGATGCAGGTGACCAGTATGAAATAGATGAGGTAGGCCCACCAGGTGAGGTACCAAGGAGGTAAAACGTGTATCTGCAATCTTGCCATTTCTACATCATTGTTTTCGGCTTTTACCGTCAAGGTGTATCGGCCGGGATTCAAGTTGGTGTAGGTGATATTGCTGTGTCCGCGTTCCAAGATATTCCATTGGCTGGAGAAACCCTCTAGCTGGTAGAGTATGGTGTTGCGGTTGGCAGGGATATGGTTGGAGGTGGAGAAGTCTATGCTGAACACGTTCTGATCGGCCTTGAGGGTAATCTCGGAGGTGTAGCATAGGTCTTCTTTCAAGATGCCAGTAGAGTCGCCCGGCGCTATCTCGCGGTTGTTGACAGAGAGACGCGAGAGTATGATCTTATAGGGTTTGCTTTCGAACTGCAGGTCTTCTTCGTGGAAGGAGATCATACCTTGTACTCCGCCTAGATAGATCTCGCCCGACTGTGACACGAAAAGGGCATTCTCGTTGACAGCGGACAGGGGGAAACCATTCTCGGCACTGAAGTTTTGGAAACGCTGCGTCTTTTTGTTGAATATGGAAAGTCCTTCGCTGGTACTCAGGAAGAGCTTGTTCTTGTTGCTGGGTGATTCGTGTATCTCGTAGATACAGTCACTGGTGAGACCATTGTTCATCATGTCGAAGTTGGTGAAGTTGTGCTTCTCCGGGTTGTAGCGGTCTAGTCCACTACCCGAAGTGGCAAACCAAAGGTTGCCTTCGCTGTCTTGCATGATGCTGTTGATGTTGTTGTTGCTCAAGCTATGGGGTTGGCGAGCATCGTGACGGTAGTTGATCAATTCGTCGGTGTCGAAGTTATAAGAAAATACGCCTTCGCCTGTGGCAGCGATCCATAACAGGTTGTTGTCATCTACCAATAGGTCGGATACCATTTTGATGTTGCGTCCTTCCTTGAAGTTCTTGAAAAGCTGGGTGCAATTCCCACTGGCTATGTCAAAACGCACTACGCCATTCTGCGTGGCCACGATAAGGTCATCTTTATAGGGAGTGATGTCGCGCACGATATCCGAAGGCAAAGTGGTTGCATCTCCTTCACGATGGCGGTAGCGTGTGAAATTGCCGGTTTTAAGATCTAGCTTATTGAGTCCTCCCAAATGGGTGCCGATCCACATGACATCAGCGTCCTTATCGAAGTAGATTGATTTCACATTGTTGCGCGAGAGGCTGTTGGCTTTGCCTTCGTTGAGTATCCATTTGTATTCGCCGCTGTCTTTGTTATAGATGTTCACGCCGCCTCCTTCGGTACAAATCCAGAGGTTATTGTTGTTGTCCTCGGTCATTCGCCCCACGATAGGTATGCTGAGACCCTTGCCCGGCTCATCGGCGCGGTCATGCCGTTTGTAGATCTCGAACTCGGGATTGAAGTAGTTGACACCCCCAAAGTAGGTTCCCATCCAGATGGTGCCTTGTTGGTCTTTCACAATGCACCAGATGGAGTTGTGGGTCAGACTTCCCGTACCGCTTATCGAGTTGTACAGCTCGAATCTGCGTGTGGTCTTGTTGTAAAGGTTCAGCCCATTGAAGGTGCCTATCCAGATATTGCCTAGGTTGTCTTCGTTGCACGAGCGTACGAAGTTGGAGGAGATACTATTGCTAGATGCGTCATGGCGCATATTCTCCACACTGCCATCGGGTAGTATATGGTAAAGTCCATGGCTCCAGCTACCTATCCAAAGCTCTTGATTCGTATCTTCGTAAATGCTGATGATGTCACCTTGTGGGATGGGGTTACGTAGTTGCTTGTCTTTTGAAAGGACCGACACACCGCTGCCGCCTGTGCCCATCCACAGATTGTCATCGCCATCCAGGTGCAGGCAACTGATGGTGATGTCATTACCGGGTAACCGGAAGAAGAAGTCGAAATTCCGAGTGTTCTCATTGAAGATATACACTTCGTCTTTCTTGCCGATATATAGTTTCTTATTGAAATAAATGCTGTTGATATTGCCCTCTAGAAGGGTAGTGAAGGTCTGTGTCAACATATTAAACTCAGCCACGCCATCGGTGCACAGCAGATACACTTTGCCATCGCCATTGCCCACGATGCGGAGCACGTTGTTGCAGAACAGACTGTTGGGGTTGTTCTTTTCCAACTTGTAGGTCTTGATATCGTTCCCATTATAGCGGTTGAGGCCTTCGCGCGTGCCAATCCAAAGAGTACCCCACTCGTCGGCATAGAGGTTGTTTACCGAAAACTGAGACAAGCCTTCGTCCGTGGTGATGTGTCTGAAGGTGATGTCGGGTTTTTGCGAAAAAGCGAATAATGTGGTTGCTAAAAGACAGAATAATATGGTTAACTTTCTCACTTCTATAAGATTAATATAGTTGATACATTCCTGCAAATATAGGGTTTTAATCTTACAACTCTCAACGAATAAGCTATATTAAGTGTTGTTTGCTTTTTGTAGGCAACAATTCGTATATTTGTCTCCGATCACCTGATTTAAGGTGTTCGGCTTTAAATAAAATGTACCCGTATAACTTAATCATGCTTATGAAAGTAAAGAAACTACCCATAGCTTCTGTCGAGGCTATTGACCTACCTGCACTATTCGATAAAGAAGGTATCGAATTTCAGCCTATCCAGAATGTGAATTGGGCCGAGTATTCTTATCGTCCAGATGTTCAGTTCCGCATTGCACATACCGAAGACGCTTTTCTACTCCACTTTAAAGTGACCGAAGCGAGTGTGCGTGCCCAATATGGGAAAGATGACGGTGATGTGTGGACCGATTCGTGCGTGGAGTTTTTCTGTATACCTGGCGGCGATGGGGTTTATTATAACCTGGAATGCAACTGCATCGGAACAATACTTATTGGAGCGGGCCCCGAACGCGGCAATCGCCTACGTGCCACCGAGGAGGTGACAGGCCAAGTGAAAAGATGGGCTACCCTGGGCAATCAGCCTTTTGAGGAGCGATTGGGCGAGTGTGCTTGGGAAGTGGCGCTGGTGGTGCCCTATAGTGCCTTCTTCTTGCACCAGATCAAGACACTCGATGGGCAGATCGTACCAGCTAATTTCTATAAATGTGGCGATGAACTGCAAACTCCTCATTTTCTTTCGTGGAATCCTATCCCGATAGAAAAGCCAGACTTCCACCGTCCCGATCATTTTGGGAAACTGGAAATGGAATAGGTCTAAAAAAAATCAAAAGGCATCTCGGGGGGAGATGCCTTTTTGTCGTCAAAAAAGTCCAAATGAGGGCTATTAAACTCATCTGGCTAATTGCCTTGGGGGATTGTCGTATGCGCTTTGATCTAAACCTTACGCCTCTTAAAAGAAAGAGTTTATAATGCCCTACTTGTGTTATGCTTTAGTGTCTGCAAAGATACTCAATAGGTTGAGTAGGGACTGTATAAAGCGATTTACAAAACGATATACATTGTGTAAAATCACCCATATATCTCGCTTTGACAGCTTTATGGGATTTGTTTTTCAACTGTTTACTATTCAATTTGTCTCATTTGCACCATTATTTTGTTGCTCAACTTATATTTACAAAAAAATAGCGAAAGACGCTGTGATTGATAATAATTCTATATATTTGTGTTTTATCTCTATCGCAGACTGTGCATTGGCTAACCATCTTATCGCCAGTTTGTGTAATACAACAGAATAAACGGATGTGAACTCAAACATATGCTCTATGCTGAAAAAAACTATTCTTCTGATGACCTTATTGTGCGTTACTACTCTCCATGTGATGGCACAGAAGAAATCCACTCAAAAAGATTCATATAACTATACACGTGGTGTGGAGGCAGTGAAAAACAATGATCTTGAGGAAGGATTCAACTATCTACAAAAGGAGCTGGATGAAAGTCCCAATAATGGTTATGCCTGGGGATGGATGGCCTCCCTATACATGAAGAAAAACGAATACGGAGCGGCACTCAACTCCATCAATAAGTCAATCCAATATCTGCCCAATAAAGACAAGCATTTCCGTTCGTATGCCTACTCACTTCGTGGTGATATCTATTATGAACAGCTGAACGAAAACGAAAAAGCGCTCGCTGATTATAATCAAGCCGTTGAACTTGATCCCAGCAATGTGGATCGTTATGAGAATCGGGCGAATCTATATTACTACACGAAGCGATACGACAAAGCGGAAACTGATTACCGAAAAATCATCGCTCTCGACGAAGGTGGGGTTTTGGGTTATATGGGACTGGGACGCAACGCTAATGCACTCGGCAACTACGAAGAGGCTATCCGCCAGTTTGACCAAGTTATAAAAATGCACAATGATTATCCATCAGCCCATTCTTTTAGGGCAGAAAGCAACACATTGCTGGGCAACTTCACAGAAGCTGTAGATGATGTGATAGCGGCACTGGAGATAGGTTATGAATCCAAGGCCTACTATTACGTAAGGCTATTGGCCGACTCTGCATTTGTTCCGCTTAGCGCTAAGCTCAAAGCGAAGGTTCTGAAGAACCCCAACAATGATTATTGGCCTTACTACCTCGGTACTGTGTATCAGAAAGCGGATAAATTCAAGGATGCTATTCTGTATTTTCAGAAGAGCTATGATTTAGACCCATCTCCAGGTGTGGCCTACTCAATAGCAAACTGCTATAACGAGCTGGGCAATAACACTGAAGCCTTGGCCATTATCGACCATCAGCTGGAAGAGGATTCGCTGGATTATAATTTCCTCGGGATAAAGATTAAGGTGCTCAACGAAATGGATCGCTTGGATGAGGCTTTGGCCCTGGCTAAGAGATATGTGGATTACTATCCCGATGACTCATTCATCTATTTGCAACGCGGATATCTTTATGAATGCTTTTCCAATACAGACGCCGCATTCGATGATTTCAATACCTCTATCTTGCTTGGTTCCCAATTGCCTAACCCCTTCATGGCACGTGGGCGTATAAGCCTCGAGAGAGGAGATACCCTAGCAGCCTACGCCGATTTTACCAAGTGCTTGGAGATGGACGAGAAATCCGATACCCCAGGTCGAAACAAGGGGCTAGTCTCATTCTATATGGGCGAAGCTGATATGGCCAAAGCCGCGCAGCAGATCTATTTGGCAGAGAATCCCGATAAGTATGGTTATTATAATACAGCCTGCCTGTATGCACTCTTAGACGAGGAAGAGCCGGCTTTGAACTATCTGCGCACCGCATTGGAAAAGGGATATATTGCTTTCAATTTCATACGCCGTGACCCCGATTTCCGAACTTTGTGCACTAACCCTTTGTTCGAGGCACTGATCCAGGAGTTCGAACAAAAGAATACTGCAGAAAATCTAGGCTCCGACACTGCCGATAGCTTCATTGAACGCATTGTCGAAATACCTTTCATGCCAGAGGGGGGAGTCTTCAAAGTAAACTGTCACATCAATAACTTGCCGCTTTACTTTATTTTCGACACGGGTGCTAGCGATATCTCTATATCGACTGTAGAAGCTACCTTTATGCTAAAGAACAATTATCTGACACCCGAAGATATACTAGGAAAGCAAAACTACATGACAGCCTCTGGCGAGATCAGTGAAGGAACAGTCATCAATCTTCGCAGCGTAAATTTTGGCGGCTTAGATCTGAGCAATATACGTGCCTCGGTGGTGAAAAGCCAGAATGCTCCCTTGTTGTTGGGGCAAACCGTACTAAAACGTTTGGGCAAAATAGAGATTGATAATGACAAAAGGGTGCTCAAAGTCTATTATAAAGAGAAAAAATAGCTTGAAAAACGGTGAGATATACCAGTTTTAACGAACATTATCGAGTCAAAGCAGTTTCTTAATTACGGCGATTCTTTCTTTTTAGATATAATTCGTTAAATTAATTGGGGTTAATTAGTTGATATACTCTATTTTTGCGCTATGCAAGAGAATATGAAAAGAGACAAAAGATGGTTCAAGAAGTTGTTGAGTGTCGCAATCATTGCTACACTCTTGTACTCTTGTGCCAGCATAGGTCGCCCCGATGGTGGCGCCTATGACGAAACGCCCCCCCGTTTTATACGCTCCACCCCTTCTGTAGGCGAGCTTAATGTAAAAAGGAAGAAGCTCACGTTGGAGTTTGACGAATTCATCAAACTCGAGAAAGCCAGTGAAAAGGTCGTCATCTCTCCTCCTCAGGTACAAATGCCCGAAATCAGTGCGGCGGGTAAGAAGATACATATCAACCTGCTCGATACCCTGAAGGCCAACACCACCTATACGGTCGATTTTTCGGATGCTATCGTAGACAACAACGAAGGCAATCCATTGGGTAACTTCACTTACTCCTTCTCTACGGGCGAAGTCATCGACACGATGGAGGTACGCGGTACGCTGCTCGAAGCTTCTAACTTGGAACCCATCAAAGGCATGTTGGTGGGGCTACATAGCAATGTGGAAGATTCTGCCTTCACCACCACACCCTTCGATCGTGTGGCACGTACTGATAGCCGTGGACGTTTCATCATCAAAGGCGTCGCACCAGGATCTTACCGTGTATTCGCCTTAGACGATACCGATCAGAACTTTATCTTTTCCCAGAAAAGCGAGAAAATAGCCTTCTTTGATTCGATCATTGTCCCTCGTTTGGAGGAACGCAGTCATTGGGATACTATCTTCCGCGATTCCTTGACCATCGATACCATCTTCGAGCACAAATACACTCACTATCTGCCCGACCGATTGACACTGCGTGCTTTCACAGAAGATTTCACCCCCCAATACTTGATCAAGAACGAGCGCCTCACTCCCGAGAAGTTCTCTTTTTACTTTGCAGCCAAGTCTGATTCACTCCCTGTGCTAAAAGGTTTGAACTTTGATGAGCGCGAAGCGTTTATTATTGAGAAGAATCCCCGCAATGATACCATTCATTACTGGGTAAAGGACTCATTGCTATTTCAACAAGACACATTGCGAGTGAGCCTGACTTATCAATATACCGATACCACCAACTTACTGGTGCCACGTACCGATACTTTGAACTTGGTTTCGAGAGCTAAGAAGAAAGATGCGCCCGAACCCAAAAAGAAGAAAAAGAAGAAGAATGATGACGAAGAGGAGGAGGAAGAAACCGTATTCCTGGATGTCAATACCAATGCCCCTTCGAGTATGGATGTATATGGATCCGTTTCGTTTACGTTTAAGGAACCTGTCGTTTCGTTCGATTCATCTGCCGTGCATCTACAGCTAAAGGTGGATACCTTGTGGCAAGATATTCCCTTTGTGTTCGAACAAGACTCTACGAATATCATGCGCTACACGCTATATACTGACTGGGATTTCGCACAGGAGCTGCAGCTAACGGTTGACTCGGCGGCCATTGTCGGTCTGTATGGACTGCACAGCGATGCCATAAAGAAAGAGTTCAAGATCAAGAAGGAAGATGACTATAGCAATATATTCTTCAATATACCAGGGATTACCGAACCTGCTTTCGTGGAGTTGCTCACACCACAAGACAATGTGGTGAGACAGGCAAAGGTGGAAAACGGGATGGCCGACTTCTATTTCCTGTCGCCTGCAAAGTATGGTGCTAGACTCGTGATAGACCGAAACGGCAACGGACAGTGGGATACGGGTAATTATGAAGAAAATAGGCAGCCCGAGGAAGTGTATTATTATCCGCAACTGCTCGAGCCAAAAGCAAACTGGGATTTAAATCAAGATTGGAATATAAATGGCTTGACGCTGGATAGGCAAAAGCCTGATGATATGAAAAAACAGAAACCAGATGAAGAGAAAAAGAAAAAAACAAGAACCACGAATCGCAGGTAGCAGACGCTACCTGGCGGCCTTTCTGACCTTAGTCGTATCGTTACTCCTGTCTGTGCAGGTAAAAGCGCAGTGTGCGGCTATAAATACGGCTTTCACGCCAGGCGAGGAAATGACATTTAATTTGTACTACAATTGGAAGTTTATTTGGATCAAAGCAGGTACTGCTACTCTTACCATTAAAGGTTTGACCTATAGGAATCAGCCTGCCTACGAGATGGCACTCTTGTCTGATACTAACAAACGTGTCGACATGTTCTTCAGAATGCGCGATACTATCACTAGCATTTTTACCGAGCAGATTGAACCTTTGTACTATCGTAAAGGTGCCTTGGAGGGTAAGCGATATACCGTTGATGAGGCTTGGTTTAACTACGAGAACGGCGAAACCATTGTGGAGCAGAAGCGACTCTACAAGAATGGCGAGATGGTGACGACCAACTCGCGCGACACACTTTGTGTGTACGATATGCTTAGTGCATTGGCCAGTGCCCGTTCTTTTGATACCAGTGATATACACGATGGGCAAACCATCATCATACCTATGGTGACAGGTAAGAAAATTGTCAATCAGATATTGGTCTATAATGGTATGAAGAATACGAAGGCCGATAATGGGCATACTTATCGTTGCCAGGTATTCACTTTCTCAGAGGTCAACCAGCAGACAGGACAAAACGAGCCCGTACTGAGATTCTATATCACCGACGACCAAAATCATTTGCCTATCCGTCTGGATATGTATCTCAATATAGGATCGGCCAAGGCCTATATGAAGAGTGTAGAAGGTCAGCGCTATCCGCTTACTTCTCTGGTAGAGTAAAAGGCACTTTGTGGTCTGTCCGAAACACGCCCGATTCGAAAGTCGCTATCAGTTCACCTTTCTGGTTGCTGATGTCTACTTGATAGAAAGCGGTGCTTCGACCTATGTACCTTTCGCGCGCTTCGGCGGTCAGTGTATCGCCTATGCCGCTTCCACGAAAAAAAGAAATATGAGCCGACTGTGAAAAGGCCAACTGTCCGTGTGCATTCGCGGCAGCCGCTAACGCCAGGTCGGCCAATGTAAACAAAGCACCTCCCTGTGTCCGGTTCCCGGCATTGAGGTGCTTTTCTGTTATCACCAGTTGAGCGCGACTATACCCTTTTCCTATCTCTGTCAAAAAGATGCCATTGTCGGTGGCAAATACGTCATTCTTAAAAAATTCTTCGGCTGTCATTTCGTTTTCTTCAAATAATGTATCAAATGGTTCAGATGATGTGTACAAATCGTTATTTTGATGTGTACAGTTATGCAAATGTACTAATTCTGTCTTTTTCTTGAATGATTTCTGCGGTTAAGTATGGTTTGTGATTTCTATTTTTGTATCGTGAATCAGAATTAACTATAATAAATTGTGTATATTATGAAAACAATTTTTAGTGCAATAGGTGTCTCATTATTATTTCTTACCTCTTGCAACTCTTCTAAATGTGGCGATGCATGTTTCATTCAAGAAAACATCGACAATGCGGTGGCACAACACACGATCCAGACCGACCTTATCGAGAAATCAGGTAAAATCTTGAACCCACGTACCACCAATGCTGATGGTAGTGTGCACTATATACCCATCGATGACTGGTGCTCGGGTTTCTTCCCTGGAAGCATGTGGCTGACCTATGATCTGACAGGTGATAACAAATGGGTGCCATTGGCTGAAAAATACACTGAAGATTTGGACTCAGTAAAATATCTGAAGTGGCACCACGATGTGGGCTTCATGATCGGTTGTAGCTATTTGAACGGTTACCGTTTGGCTGGCAAGAAAGAATACAAGGATGTCATCGTTGAAGCGGCTCGCTCGTTGTCTACACGTTTCCGTCCAGGTGCCGGAGTCATTCAATCATGGGATGCCGATCGCGGATGGCAAGGCAAACGTGGATGGGCATGTCCGGTGATCATCGACAACATGATGAACCTAGAATTGCTTTTCGAAGCTTCATTACTTTCGGGTGATAAGTCTTTCTATGACATCGCTGTGAAACACGCCGATACTACTCTCGAACACCAATATCGTGATGATAACAGCTGTTTCCACGTAGTGGACTACGATCCTGCTACAGGCGCGGTGCGTCACAAGCATACTGCTCAAGGCTATGCACACGAGTCATCTTGGGCACGTGGTCAGGCATGGGGACTATATGGCTATATCACTTGCTACCGTTATACAGGCGATAAGAAATACTTGGATCAGGCACAGAAGATCTATGACTTCATCTTCACTAACAAGAATCTGCCAACTGACCTAGTACCCTATTGGGATTTTGATGCGCCTAACATTCCTAATGAGCCAAGAGATGCTTCTTCAGCAGCTTGTACAGCTTCGGCCCTTTACGAGATGGAAGTATACCTGCCTGGTAAAGGCTACAAGGAAACAGCCGATAAAATCTTGACTAACCTGTCTTCTCCAGCCTATCGTGCGGAAGTGGGTACCAATGGTAATTTCATCCTGAAACATTCAGTAGGTAGTATTCCTCATGGTGCAGAGATTGATGTTCCATTGAACTATGCCGACTATTACTATCTTGAGGCATTGATGCGTAAGCGCAACATGGAAAAGAACCCACAAGAAACAATGGCTTATCTGCATAACACAAAATAAGAATGAATCTACCGCTTAACTACTTAATTGGCGGCTTGGGATTATTGGCCTTACAAGGCTGTGATGTTGCTAAGGAGCAGCAATCCCAAAAACCCAATGTTATTTATATATTCCCCGACCAGTTCCGCAATCAGGCGTTGGAGTTCTGGGGTGACGAAGGCTATCGTGATCAGGTCAATTTCAAACCAGACCCTGTTCGCACGCCCCGTCTCAATAGCTTTGCCGACGAGTCGGTGGTGCTCACTGCCGCACAAAGTAACTGTCCGCTGAGTAGCCCTCATCGCGGGATGCTTTTCACCGGTATGTATGCCAACAAAAGCGGTGTGCCCCTTAACTGTAACTCGAGCCGACCCATCAGCTCGCTGCGCGAAGATGCCGAGTGCATGAGTGATGTTTACAGCAATGCAGGCTACGACTGTGCTTACTTCGGTAAACTGCATCTGGACTTCCCCACGCCCAATGACCCACAACGTCCTGGTCAGTATGTGGAAGATCGTGTTCCGGCATGGGATGCCTATACGCCGCCCGAGCGACGCCATGGATTCAACTACTGGTATTCGTATGGCACGTTTGACGAGCACAAAAATCCACGTTATTGGGATACTGATGGTTTCCGTCACGACCCACGTGAATGGTCTCCACAGCACGAGGCCGACAAGGTGGTGGCCTACCTGCGCAACGAGGGCAATGTGCGCGATGCATCCAAGCCTTTCTTCATGATGGTAGCGATGAATCCGCCTCACAGCCCCTATCGCTCGCTGGACGACTGTATGGAAGAAGATTTCGTGTTGTATAAAGACATACCGCTTGATAGCCTCTTGATACGTCCCAATGCCGATGCTACGATGAACAAGGCACAGTGCGCGCCCTACTATTTTGCTTCTATTACCGGTGTTGACCGCGCTTTCGGGCAGATATTGGATGCACTGCAAGAGTTAGGATTGGATAAGAACACGATTGTCGTATTCTCTTCAGATCATGGCGAGACAATGACCAGCCAACGTTCTGATGATCCTAAAAACTCTCCTTACTCGGAGTCGATGAATGTGCCTTTCTTGGTGCGTTATCCAGGGCAACTCACTCCACGTGTAGACGATCTGATGATTTCTACTCCCGATGTGATGCCCACACTGCTAGGACTCAGCGGACTGGGCGAGTCGATTCCCGATGAAGTGCAAGGCTATAACTATGCGCCGGTTTTCTTTGATGCCGAAGCTGAAATAGATCGTCCACAAGGTGCCATCTACCTGCAAAATGTGAATGGTGATAAGGATGAGAATGGCATGATACAAAGTTATTTCCCCGTATCGCGTGGCATCAAGACTCATCGCTATACTATGGCTTTGTATATAGACCGCAACACCAAGCAGCTTAAACGCAGCCTGCTGTTCGATGACTTGAATGACCCTTACCAGCTCAACAACCTTCCGTTGGATGAGAATAAGGAAATCGTAGCCGAACTTTGCGCCTTGATGGGGCAAGAGCTGAGCCGCATCGAAGATCCATGGGCTACAGAGCGTATCTTGGAAAACCAATACGGCTTGGTCTATAGCGCAGACTGAATACATGCCTGTTTTTGAGGTTTGTCAACCTTGAATATTCGCATTAGAGTTAACGTTTTGCTGACAGCAGCTATTAGCCATGCTGACTAAGCATGCTCATCCAACTGGCTGGGTGTGGTCAACAAACGAATACGAGATATTATTTTTTATGATCTGTAATACTTTGGTTTTAATCAGGTATTTTTTTTAAGGTAAAAATAAGGATAACAACTAGACAGTACACATATTAATTTGATAGTTTTTCATGCTCCCCATTTCATGCTGTGATAGCAAGGAATGGGGATTTTTCGTCTATCCTTGGTTGATGTATTTAGCTTAAAAGTTAGATCGGAAATAGCCCAAAACGAAATGTTTATAGTAACTCCTTGGTTGCAATTGAAAAAGTCATATTCATTATCCTATAAAAAAAGAACGCTAGACTCAGAAACCTCATCGTTTCGAGTCTAGCGTTTTTCTTATGCTATATTCAGGGCTGTCTCTTATTTATTCAGGCGCCACTCCGATCCGTCCTTCGTGTCTTTGATCTCAAAGCCCAGTGCGGTCAGTTCGTTGCGTATCAGGTCTGATGTAGCCCAGTCTTTGTTCGCTTTGGCTTTGTTGCGTTGATCTAGCAGCATATCCACCACCTTGCCGTAAGCGGCTTCGCGGCCGTCAGACGAGCCTATTTCTTCCTTCAAGCCCAATACGTCGAAGCAGAACAGGTGGAAGGTATCTTTCAACTCCTTCAGGTCGGCTTCGCTGATGGTGTCATTGCCCGCAACGATGTTGTTGATCATCTTGGCACCGTCAAACAGGTGAGCGATCAGGATAGGCGTGTTCATGTCATCGTTCATCGCTTCGTAGCATTTGGCGCGTAGCAATTTCACGTCTACCGACGAGCTAGCCGATGATTTGATCTTGTCAATAGCAGAAACAGCTTCCATCAAGCGCTGCAAGCCCTTTTCGGCAGCTTGGAGAGCTTCGTTGCTGAAGTCCACCGTGCTGCGATAATGCGCCTGCAGAATGAAGAAACGGATAGTCATGGCCGTATAGGCTTGTGTCAACAGCGGGTGTGAGCCTGTGAAGAACTCGTCCAGCGTGATGAAATTGCCCAGCGACTTACCCATCTTAGTGCCGTTGATCGTGATCATGTTGTTGTGCATCCAGTAGCGCACCATATCATCGCCTTGTGAGGCCACTGATTGTGCTATCTCGCACTCATGGTGTGGGAAGATCAGGTCCATGCCACCTCCGTGAATGTCGAAGTGCTCGCCCAAGTACTTACGTCCCATAGCCGTACATTCGGCATGCCAACCAGGGAAACCGTCGCTCCAAGGCGAAGGCCAGCGCATGATATGTTCGGGTTGCGCCTTTTTCCACAGTGCGAAGTCGGCAGGGTTGCGTTTCTCGCTCTGTCCGTCCAGGTCGCGGGTGGTGTTCAGCACATCGTCCAGGTTGCGTCCCGATAGTTTGCCATAGTGATGATCTTTGTTATACTTCTCTACATCAAAGTACACCGATCCTTCGCTGACATAGGCATAGCCTGCATCCAGAATCTTTTGCACCAGTTCGATCTGCTCGATGATGTGACCCGAAGCGTGTGGCTCGATGCTGGGGCCCAGTACGTTGAGTGCCTCCATCGCCTTGCGGTAGCGGTTCAAGTAATACTGCACCACTTCCATCGGTTCCACTTGGTCCAGACGTGCTTTCTTGGCAATCTTGTCTTCGCCCTCGTCAGCATCATGTTCCAGATGACCCACATCGGTGATGTTGCGCACATAGCGCACCTTGTAACCGATATGTGTGAGGTAGCGGAATAGAATGTCGAATGTGATGGCAGGACGAGCGTGTCCCAAGTGGGCATCACCATATACGGTAGGGCCACAAACATACATCCCCACGTTGGGGGCATGAAGCGGCACGAATAGTTCTTTTGTTCTACTAAGCGTATTGTAAACAGTCAATTGTTGTTCCATAACTTGTCTCCTTTGAGCTATATAGTTAGTATTGAGCCTACAAAATTAGAATAATTCCTTTAGATATGCTACCTGCCTATTTACTATTTCAGTTTTGAGTTGATAAAAACTGTTTCGATCTTATTCAGAGGGTGGTTTTTCGGAAAAAACAACTTGTGACATAGTGGATGAATAGTTAAAACAAGTTTATATATTGACAGTAAATAATGTTAATTAAAAAGTATTGAAATATTTGTGTTAGTTGCTTGAATGTATAATATTTGTAATGAATTACTCTGGTGTTCAATGCGAGTATATCACAGTGAATTAATGTCTTATTGTATAATCTTTTGTATAATTGATTTATCTGATCAGTTATATGATTTTGACTAAAAACTCTAATGAAATATATTTTTACGATAACTTTTGTTCTATTTTTCCTTTCCTTTTCGGCTTGTACCAAAAAACTGAAAACAGAAGAAGAACTGCGTTTGGAAATGATTCAGGGCAAATGGGATCTGATACGCATAGAGGGATGGGAACTGGATGAAAATGGCGAATTGATTAAAGTCACGCAACTGAAAGACATAGATAACGCTGAATCAGAAATCCTTTTCTTTAAGACCAATAACACCTATTCCTTAAATCAGCCTCAGTATAGCGAAGTAGGTACTTACACCCTTCATGGCGATAGTATCACTTTTGTGATAGGTGCCGATAAGGATGTGGAAAGTTATGCGCTGATCCATCTCAGTGTAGACAAGCTAGTCATTGACTATAAAGACGAGGTGGAAGATCTGAGATTTACTTATTTAAAAATCGAGGAATAACGGGAGCTGCACCCCAAAAATAAATAAAGAGGAATCTTTCTATTCGACCAGAATAGGCGATTCCTTTTTTTTATTGTTATATACGATAGAAGGGCCGATACCCGAAGATCCTCCATTGTTTAACGCTAATAACCAGAATGATGAATCATACCACCCATGCAGCAGCTACAGGCTTGCCATCCAGCTCTCCTGAAAAAGAAAAGGCCAACGAGCACGATGCGCCCTTGTGGGAAGCGCCACCCGAGGACGCACCGCAATGGACCGCACCGCCCGAAGAAGCACCACAATGGGAAGCGCCCCTATGGACAGCTCCACCCGAGGAGGCGCCACAGTGGGAAGCTCCCGCCGAAGATGCACCGCCCGATTAAAAAAAGTGACCCCCTCGAAACTCACGTTCAGAGGGGGTCGAATGAAAATAATTATTGATTAAAATCCCGGATTTTGTCCAAACTCTTCCGGGTTGAGTATAGCGTCTAAGAATGTTTGTGGGATGGGGCGCAGGTTGCAATAGCCTGCATTCAAGAATTCAACACCTGCCGCTGTCACGATATCGGGATTGTTTTTCTTGATGTTTTCGGCTAACTTGCCTGTGCGTTTCAAGTCGAACCAGCGGATAAACTCACCGCTGAACTCGCGCGCTTTCTCGTCGAGCAAGAAGTCGAGCGTCATGTCGGCATCGCTCACTAGCATCTGGCTTTCTTGGCCTGGCACAGCAGCACGACGACGCACCACATTGAGGTTGCTAGCCGCCACCGACTTGCTACCACCCGATTTCATGATCTCGCACTCTGCCACGATGAAATACATCTCGGGCAGACGCATGATGAGCACGTCATTGGCGCCTACCTGTGAGTTCACGGGCAAACCACGATCTTCAATGCTCTTATCTTCGTATTTCAACAGGGTAGGGAAGTGGATGTTGAAGTTGGCATTATCGCTTACACCACCTGCGGCTGTGTAAGTGTCGTTGATATCGACCACTGCATAGGGCAAGGTGCGTTTGGTGCTGGCATCCACTGCTTTCTTGGTGAATAGCATGGCTAGTTCTCCAGATTGTATCTGTTGACCTTCCATAGATGTTGGTTTCTCGAAATGAGTCAGCTGGTCGGCTGTCCATGTGAAAGGGGTACTGCTGTTCACCCGATACTCTTCGCGGAACCACGCATTGTAGCGCGCGTCAACATCTTCATTGTACAACTCTAGCAGGTAGCGTGTTGGCATCATGGCCATGCTGCCGCTCTTCGAGTTGCGGTCATTGCCATACGCATAGCTCTGTGCCACACCAGCCCATCCCGAGTACTTGGCATGGAAGTAGATGTGTAGACGGTTGGGATTGTTGCTCTGCATGTTGAGCGACGACTCCGTGGCATGGGTGATCACGAACAAGGCTTCTTTGTTGTTCTTGTTGTTGGCAGGGTCGAATACCTCGGCTGGGGTGTCATACATGCTCACCTTTAGCGTGCCTTGGTTGTCTATCACATATTGGGCGGCTGTCTGTGCCATGTTGTAATAGGTGTCCTTCTCGGCTTGTGTGTCGCAATAGGCCACACGGGTCAGCGCGATACGGGCCTTCAGGGCGTATGCGGCTTTAAGCGTGGCACGCCCCACATCGCTCACAGGGTATGGATCTACGGGCAGATTGTCTACGGCAGTCTGGACATCTTTCAGCATCAAGTCGTAAAGCTCATCGTACGAGCTGCGGTAGCAGTACATCACGATCTCTTTGGTTTCGCTGGTGCGCATGTCCACTTCGCCAAACAGCTCTACTAGGTGCCAATAGGCATAAGCGCGCATGAAACTGAGCTCACCTAGACGGATGTTTTTCATGGCTGCGTCTGTCCACTCCACATTGTCTATGCGTTCGATACCTGCATTGCAGTCGTTGATGATTTCGTATAAACGTTGCCAAGTGTTGCGAAACTGCCCAGTGGTCGACATGGATTCTTGGTATTTGGACATCTGGCGGCCATAGCCACAGTTGGCTATATTGATCCAGGTATCTGTGCCGCCGTTAAGAAGCAACACGAAGTCTTCGCGACCATAAAACTGTCCGCCCCAATAGGCATAAGCAGCGTTGACCAATGCGTTAAATCCGATCTGGCTCTTAAACACTTCATCGGCAGTAGAACCACCGGGGTTGTATTCGGTCAGATCACACGACTGCGTGCCTAGGAGCATGGAGGCGAATGCGGCAGTCAGTAAATAGTTCTTATATTTTTTCATTACTGTGTAGTCTTTATTAGTTTAATTAAATATCAAGGTTCACACCGAATACTAACTGGCGTTGTAGAGGTGCTTTGGCCGATCCGCCACGTTCGGCATCATAATTCTTAATCAAGTGATTCTTGGCCTTCGAGAAGACGTTGTTAGCAGTCACGTAGAGGCGCAGGTTGGCGATACCTAGCTTGTTGGCTGCCACCTTTGGCAAGGTGTAGCCCAATGACAGCGTTTTCAGCTTCCAGTACGAACCATCAATGTATTTCAATGATTGGTAGCCGATATAGTTGTAGAACTGTGTCGTGTTAGGACGTGGGAAGTCGTTCGACGGATTTTCGGGTGTCCAGTATTGGAAGTAAGCAGGGAAGTTGCTGATACCTTGTGGGTCGTAGGCGCCACCCAATTCGTACTCGATGTATTGTCCCCAGCGAGCCACGAAATACACGTTAAGGTCGAAGTTCCAGAAGCGGAAGGTGTTGTTGAAACCTCCTGTCCATTTGGGCGAGCGCGAACCGATATAGCCACGATCATCCGAGTTGATCACGTAGTCGCCGTTCAGGTCTTTCAGCTTGATGTCGCCGGGCACAAAGGGTTGTGTCTTGGCAGCATCTTTAAAGTATTTGGCTGCTTCTTCTCTTTCGCTTTCTTGCCACACACCCAGGTTGGTGTATTCATAGAACGAGAACAGTGGGCGTCCTATCATCAAAGTCTGTGTCTCTACATCGGTACCGATAGCCATGTCTTTACCGTCAATCAGGTCGACGATTTTCTCGCGGTTGGCAGCAAACGATATAGCAGTGGTCCAACCAAAGTTCTTGCGGTCTATGTTGATGGTGTTGATACCTAGTTCGATACCTTTATTAGAGGTGGCGCCGATGTTCTGATAAGTCTTGAAGGTGGTATTGTTGCTAGCACCCATCGATGAAGGCAATTGGCGTGGCAACAGGATGTCACTGGTATGCACCTTGTAGAGGTCGATAGTGGCAGTGATACGGTTGTTGAGCAGGCCGATATCTAGCCCTAAATCCCAAGTCTTAGAGATCTCCCAGCTGGTATCCTTGTTGCCGATATACTCATTAAAGATATAGTAGATATAGCCATTGTCTTGGAAAGCCGAGTTGGTCTTGGGTGTCACGCCCGACTGTGTGCCATAGGCCATGATGCCCGAGTTACCCGTCTTACCCCAGCTGAGGCGTAGCTTCAGATTGCTGATGGCTTTAACATCGCGCATGAAGGCTTCCTCGTTGATGCGCCATGCTGCGGCTACCGAGGGGAATGTCGCCCATTTGTGGCCTTCGGCCAGACGCGAGTCACCGTCCCAGCGGTTGGATACGGTCAGCATGTAGCGACCCTTATAGCTATAGTTGGCACGCAGGGCGTACGAGAAGGTCTGGTGTTGGATGTAGTTAGAGCCGATGACGTACGAACCTTTGTCGTTGGCACCAAGGTCGTGCCACAGGTTGGAGTCCACCAGCTGTCCCTCACCTTGCGAGATCACATTGGTGTACTTGGACTGTGTCCACGATGTCAATGCCGTGATACCGAAGGTATTGCCCTTGATGGTGCGTGTGTAGTTGACGATATTGTCCCAGTTGATGAAACTCTTCTCTGACGAAGCGATACGTGCTCTCGAGGTGCTGTACTCGCCTGCGCGGTCGATGGAGTTCATGCCCTCAAAGTCTTGACGGCGGTAGTGGGTAAGATTGGTACCCAGGTTGGAGCGGATGCTCAATCCTTCAATCGGCGTGATGTCCACGTAGCCGTTGGCGATGATGTTCGTATGTAGTATGTGATGCTTAGCGGTATTGCCCGATGCTTCGTCGGCCAGCGGATTGACGCGCGAGCTGGTGCCCAGTGGCCATAGCACCACCTGTCCATTCTCGTCATAGGCTTGGCCCAGTGGCACGTTGGTGGCGGCGCGCCACAACACATTCTCCGCGCGCTCGTCTTGTGCATAGTGGGTCACTTGCGAGTTGGCGCCTAGCTTGAAGTATTTGTTGAACTTGTGCTCCACGTTGAGGCGCAAGTTATATTTGTTCATCTTATCGTCTACAAACGAACCTTTCTCGTGGTAATAGCCAGCCGAGAGTAGGGCAGTGGTCTTGTCGTTGCCGCCCGATGCTGTCACTTGGTGGCTAGTCACCATACCGTTGTGCAACACCTCATCTTTCCAGTTGGTCCACTGGCCATTCTGTATGGCTTGCCATTCTTCGGCACTGAACAGCTTCTGGTCGTCTGCCGTAGAGCTCCATTGTCCGGCGGTGCGATAGGCCTCACGGCGCACATTCATATAGTCTTCGCCCGTCAACATGTCGGGATATTGTGACCAGCCATTGATGCCATAATAGCCATTGTATGATATCTTCACTCGTCCTTCGGCACCCCGTTTGGTGGTGATGATGATAACACCATTGGCACCCTGCGATCCATAAATAGCAGTCGACGAAGCGTCTTTCAGCACCTCGATAGACTCGATGTCTGATGGTGCTAAGTCGGCGAAATTGCCACCCTGCATGCCGTCGATGATAAACAGTGGCGCGTTGGCAACGTCATTGCCCCACTCATCTTTCACGTCCGAAAGCGAGCGCTTACCACGTATATTGATGGTGACACCCGATGTGGCTTTACCCGAGTTGCGCACGATGTCCATGCCCGGAACCTGTCCTTGCAATGCCTCCATAGCGTTGGCGGCGGGCGATTTCATGATATCCGACGACTTTACGGAAGTGATGGAACCGGTAAGGTCGCGTTTCTTCATGGTGCCATAGCCCACTACCACCACTTCGTCCAATGCCTGTGTGTCGGCCTCCATACGTATATTGATGATACCCGCCTCGCGGATAGTGATCGTTTGGGTGCGATAGCCAATGTAAGACACCTCGAGCGTGTTGCTGCCTTCGGGTACTTCCAGGGCATAGTTTCCGTCCATATCGGTGATGGTGCCCACCGTGGTGCCTTTCACAAAAACCGATACACCGATAAGCGGTTCGCCGGTTTCGTCTACAATCTGTCCTTTGATGTTGCGTGACTGCAGCTGTGCATGGATAGAGTGCGTTTCGTGGGTGCCAGCTGCGTGCGCCTCGATGAGCAGTGGCTGAAAGGGGATGGCGCAGAGGCCTACAAAAATAGGCAAGCGCCTCATGCTGCAACCAAGATAGTTGCTCGCGAATGAGTTTTTCATAATAAAAAAGATATTAATTAAGTATTAATAAAGGGTTTAATAGCTAGATGCTATAGAAAAAGACGCCCCAACATTTAACATGTACTCATACTTTTTAATTAAATCTTTCTTGTTTTTTGCTCGTGTAAAGGATAATTATCGACTGGCAGATTCCCAAATTTTGACTCGCTTAAATCAGCCTTGTAAGCGATTTATACAAATCAGATTTCTTGATGGGCTTACTGATGAAATCATTGCAACCTGCCTCGAATGCCGCCGTCTGATCCGAGTCAAAGGCGTTGGCGGTGAGGGCGATAATAGGAAGATGAGGGTGTGTCAGACGTATCTGACGAGTGGCTTCCAGACCGTCCATCACAGGCATGCGTATATCCATCAATACAGCATCAAAATCTTCCTCCCCGATAGCCTGAACGGCATCGGCACCATTGAGCGTACGTCGCATTGTGTGACCTTTGAGTATGGCTTTTAAGAGCATGTAGTTGCTGTCATTATCTTCGGCAATGAGGATGCGGAGCGATTGACCCTTTAAGGAAAGACAGACAGGGTGCTCGGATATGTCTGACGTAGGGTGATTAGCGTTTAAGACGGGGTGAGGCTCTATTCGCACGACTTCTTTGGCCAGGCATGGCAGCCACACCCAGAATCTGGAGCCTTGTCCTTCGGTCGATTCAAACCCGATGCGGCCATCTAGCGTCTCGGCTATCACCTTACAGATAGCTAATCCCAGTCCAGTACCTTGAGCAAAGTCATCCAGCTTTTCGAAGCGCTGAAACACCAAATGCTTCTTGTTCTCGGGTATGCCGATTCCTGTGTCTTGTACGAAAAATTTAATACCTCCATCGATGTAGTCTAGCCCCATAGTAACAGTGCCTTTCGGCGTATATTTCATGGCGTTGGACATGAAGTTGGAGTGGATCTGAGAGATTCTATTCTTGTCTAGCGTAACCTTACACTTCTTGATGTTGTAGTTTCGCTTCAATGAAACATCAGGATGGAATCGTTCCTTAAACGAGAGGTAGAATTCGTCAAATACTTCCACAACATCAAAAGTCTCGGGCTTTATCTCGATGACACCCGATTCCATCTTCGACAAATCAAGAATATCATTGATGAGTCGCAGCAACAGCTCATTGTTGGTGCGTATGATCTTGATGTACTCACTTCTTTCGTCTTTATCAAGATCTTCGCTCAACAGTTCTGAGAAGCCCACAATGGAGTTGAGAGGTGTGCGTATCTCGTGGCTCATGTTGGCCAGAAAGCTCATTTTCAATCGTTCGGATTCTTCGGCCTTGTTTTTGGCCCGCACCAGCTCCTGCTGCATGTTTCGCACTTGTGTGATATCAGTCAAGAAGTTGAGGTAATTGATGATATTGCCATCGTCATCCTTGATGACCTGTGTCTTGCAGCTAATGTATTTTATTTCGTCCTGGAATGAAGATTTGTAATATTTTGAGATCAACGAAAAGTCATAATCGATCAGGGCGTCATAGTCTTCGCCTCGGCGCAAGGCAGCTTTGTGCTCCTCACTTACCAAAGGATTGTCGAAAATCGATCTCCCTTTCGGGAAATCTTTCTTTTCAATGCCGAAGATCTGATAATCGGTATCGTTCATGTCGAGCAATACACCTGCCGAGTCGTAGAGCTCGATGCCGATGGGGATAGTTCTATACATGCGTTGTATCGCCATTATGGCTTGGTTGAGGCTACGGTTGCATATCTCCTTCTTGCTCTTGTTGAACTCGATAGAAGTAGCGATGCTTACCGATATGATCTTAGAAAGTATATACAGAGTGGATATGTCTTGGTCTATCCACTCTTTCTTTTCGCTCACCATGTCTACGCCAATATAGCCCAGAATCCCGTCTTTGTGAATGATGGGTATGATGATCAGCGATTTGATCTCCTGTAACTTCAGTATCTCGTATTCGTTGATATTTACTTCTTTCAGATCTTCCACATCATTGATGATGTAGGGCTGATACTCGAACATGATGCTGTTGAGGTTGTCGGTATCGGATAGGGGCACTTCGCCGATCACGCCTATCTGGGCCTCTACACCTTCGGCGCAGACTTCATAGCTATAGCGCTGCACATTGCGCTCAAAGTCGTAGAGAAAAACATAAGCTCTACCTGCATTGTACATATTGAGCACATCGCCCAGAATGTTGTTGATGACATTGTTGTGATTGGAATCATCATAGAATGACATCAGTGATTCAGAAAAGATATTCCTATTGGCAAGACTCTTAAATAAGTTTTCCATACTTCATTAAAACGTTTATTCCACTGTGCAATGGAGGGGGTTCAGTTCCGTGTTTTGTGCATTATTCAAAGTTCTTATCTAACCTTGAATAATAATATTCGAATAGTAAAACTCGGCGCAATAATATCAGGGTTGAAATGTATTATTGGACTTAAATAGTTTTAATTCATACTATATACGCTCAAAAGTATAGATAAACTCTGATATGTTGACGAGAGGTTACATAATATTTAGTTAAAATATGACTTTCTATAGCCTGTGAGGTGATTGCATGCAAATGCTTACTGGTGTTTAGTGAGATAATTCACAACAATATGACAAAATATTAAAGTTTAGGGCTTGAATAATTTCTATATGATATTTTGTATGATAAATACTTTTATTTAGTAAATTGCAAACGGTTAAGGATATTGCTGTGAAAGACTATGGTGCTCATCGCGATTTTCTTGATAGGCCAAAGCGAATGGTTGGCGTTAATAATGAAGATTTTTAATACTAAACAAACAAACATATTATGGCTAATCTCTATCAAGTGGGTGATATGAACATCATCCAACAGCAGTACAGCGACACTTGCGCTATAAAATCCCAACAGCTCATCTTAAATGACTATGGAATTGATGTCACCGAAGACCAGTTGGTGCAATACTCTATTGATCAAGGTCTCTATACAGGAAATGGCACGCAGATGGGTGACGTGGGACAACTGCTGGCAGACGCTGGAATACCGGTGGTGCAGGTAGACAATGCCAATGTATATACGCTGGTCAACGAGCTGGCGCAAGGTCATAAAGTGATAGTGGGAGTGGATGCGGACGAATTATGGAGTGGGGGAATCATGACGAAGATGAAGGACTTCTTTATAGGTGAAACACCCAATCATGCTCTGATCGTGTCGGGTATCGACACCACAGACCCCAACAATATACAAGTGTTGTTGACAGATCCCGGTACCGGCGATCTGTGTAAGAGTTATCCTTTGGACCAATTTATGGACGCTTGGCAAGATTCTAACTGCTTCATGGTATCTACTCAGACGCCTGCGCCATTGGCGTATAATCCAGAAATGATCAACTTTGACTACTCGACTGGCCATTTGGCAAATATAGGGGATATGAGCTATGACCAATTCATGACGGAGCATGCAATGCAAATACCCGATTTTCCTGAACTGGATCTGATGTCGTATATGGATAGCGACAACACCTTTGGCACTACACTATTTGATAGTTATGCGCCTTTTGCCGATCCAATGTTGGCAATGGACGTTCCACTATTCGATTATAATAGTACGGACCCTTTCGCAACTCACCCTCTTCATGATGTAGATACGGAAATCGAAATGGATAGTGCTGATGTACAAGAGGATATAGATGATTTCGATTTCTTGAGCTGACACTGGATGCAAGGAGAATATGAACAACATACAATCAAAAATATAGACGAAGAAAAATTATGAATTGGAAAGAACTGGAACCCAAGGCAATGGGCTTACGCCAAAAACTGTTGTCGCTGATGTCGAGTATAGAAGAGGAAAGCGCCGAGGATAAGAGATTGTTAAAGGTAAGTGACACTTTTAAAGTGGCGAAAGAGCTGATCGAGAGGCCCGAATATGATATCGTGGTATGTGGTGAAGTGAAAAAAGGCAAAAGCTCACTGCTCAATGCGATTATCGGTGAAGACTTGCTGCCTGTGAACAATGAAATAGCGACGTCGCAGGTGTTCAGGATCACCAATAGCCGGGCAGAGGCCTATGAACTGGTGTTTACGGATGGTAGCCGTCAACCGATAACCCGGGACCAATTGTCGCACTATGGTTCCCAGGTAGATGCCAACCTGCGTGGGGAGCCGGTCTTTAAGGGACGCTCACTGGACTTTATCCAAATCAACTACCCCATCGAATTCTTGCCTGAAGGTGTCAACCTGGTAGATACTCCCGGGCTGGGTGCTATCTATAAATCGCACGAAGCCATCACACAAAACTATGTTCGCAACGCCGCTGCAGTGATATTTGTGTTTGATCCAGAACGACCGTTGGTTCAGCAAGAGCAGGCTTTTATCGAGAAAGTGCTGGCCGTTACCCCTTATCTGCTTTTTGTGATGACCAAGGTGGATCTGTATAAAGAGGCGGTATGGAGCAACCAAATCCGTCGCAGCGAGGAGCTACTGGCCAAACTGTTTGAAGCGAAACACTATCCGGCACCTCAAATATTTCCCATGTCGAGTGCGGCGCTTCGGCGCGCAGCGACCGAGGTGGATGAGGATGAGCGCGAGATGGAGATGGAAGACAGCTACTTCCCGGCTGTGAAGGAGGAACTGCTATATATGATGTACAAGACGGTGGGAATGCTGCGCACGGGTTTTGCGCTGAGCGAGGTGGAAAAACAAACCATACGGGTACGTGCTTTTGTGGATGATCTGATAAAGGCCAGCGTGGCTGATACCAAAGATGCACAGGAGGCTTTGCGAAAGGGACGTGAGCAGTTGCAAATACGTTTACAATCGGACTGGGGACCAAACAGCGCTAAACGGGCTGCTGTGGACCATGAACTGAATGCAATCTGTGGTAGCGTCAACAGTAGGGCACAACAAATATTCCTGACAACTGGGACTATATACAAGAATTATGACTCGAAGATCGAAGCCATCACGTCACTGGACGAGTTTGAGGTTTTGGGCAAGACGATGCCCGTCGAGATCGTTAACGAGGTGTCATCGAGGTGGCAACGCATTGCCCGTGACGCACAAGATAAGGTGATGGCACAACTCAATATGGTGCAGGGGGAGATGGAGGACATAATGGTGTCTGACGCTTCGTTTCAAAAGGAGGATATAGGAGTGAAAAAACTATCGGGTGCGGATAAATTCAACTGCTATCGAACGAGCTATATGAATGGGGTGATCACGAGTGGTATCGGTATGTCTATCATCGCTACGCTGGGACTTGTGGCGCTTCCGATTATTGGACCTATCGCTTTTGTGGGTGCACTGCTTTGGGGCTTTTTTGGCGGGAAAGAGAGCGCACAAAAGAAAGCGCTCGCCGACAACAAGGTGATGTTCAAACAAGAGCTGAGTAAACTGCTCAATGAACTGTCGGCTCAACTGATGCATGTGCAAAAGGGCAATCGCTCTGTTGTGGGTGAATTTGTCTTCGAACTCAATAACTCGGCCCGTGAAGCGGTGAAGAATCTCTTTGAACAACAAAAGGCACAGTTGCAGGAGGAGGCGAAGAAACTGGAAGAACAGGCCAAGAAAACGGCGGAAGAGAAGAAGCAGAATTTAGAACAGCTGAACGTCCTCCGTGCCACGTGGAACGCTATAGCTACGGAGGTGGTAAAGGCAGGAGATGTGTATAAAGAATTACAGAAAGTGTTTAACAAATAAATGAAACTACTAATTTATAAAACAAGAAGATTATGATGATAAATGAAATTTCACGCAACTTGATACGCGAATGCTTGGACGAACTACAGTTTGCCAATGCGATAGACAAAGATGGTGACCTGTATACCTTGCTAAGAGCCGACGAGGATTTCGGGCACGATGTGATTGTGTATTACGCTGTCCAAGATGCTTGGCTGCGCGTTTTTGCCTATGCCGTGGATTATGAGGTAGAGGAAGGCGACCGCTATGTGATGCTTGATAAGATCAATAAATTCCATTTGGACTATATCTATGGGACTGTCTATATCGATGATCATAGCTGTATATGTATCCAACAGGGCTTTTTGCTGGACGAACCTGTGTCGCGTGACTATATACTGAAAAACTGCATCGAGTTCACCACCTCGCGTTTCTGGAAGTTCTTCTGCGATTTCGATAAGCAGTCGTTCGGGCTGAAGCTTCCTTCGAAAGACATGAATTGATCGTTAATGCCTGATGATATGCCCCAGATAGGAATTGACTTTGGTACTTCATTCTGCTCTGCTTCCTGGATCAACCCGGTTACAGGCAGGGCGGAATCTATTCGTTTTAGTGGAGAGCTGAAGATCCCTTCAATTGTCTATTACCCTCCGGGTGAATCCACTCCGATAGTGGGCAAGGCGGCCTATGCAGTGTTTGACAACTGCCGGCAGCTGGATTCGTGCGAAGAGATAGATGCGGTCATGGAGGGAATGTTCACGGGCCTGAAACGCACCATGCGACAAGGCTTGAAACACTATCTGCCCAATGGCACAAAAATGAGGCACGAGGCTTTGATCGCCGAACTGTTCAGGTATATCCGTCACGAAGCCGAAGAGCTCTGCTTTGAAGGGAACAAGGTGACGAAGGTGGTGATCACGCATCCGGTGGAGTTTGAAGTGTTCAAGAAAGATATGCTACGTGAAGCTGCATGCATGGCAGGATTCACCCAGGTGGACTTGCTGATGGAGCCTATAGCGGCTGCGATGGGCTATATGAACAGCCGCAAGATGGATAGCCGGAATGTGCTGGTGTATGACTTTGGTGCGGGTACCTTTGACGTGGCTTTCGTGCAATTTGATGACAGGGGAGAGTGTCGCGTGGCACCTTCTCCTATCGGCGACCCCAATTGCGGCGGTGACGATATCGACCGTTTATTGTACAGCCGCTGGGAACAGCTGGCTCACGAGAAATATGGCAGGGGAATCGCTGCAGAGGAAGGTCGGATTGATGTATCTTTCGAGAAAATGGAGTGTACCAAGCAAAAGGAACTGATGTCCGTGCGTAGTGGCGGCTTCAAGTATCGTGTCATCTTGCCGCCACCGGGTTTCTGTCGTTTGGAGATGAACCTGTCGCCCGAGGAATGGGAGACGTTGATCGCATCTGTCGTGGATCGCTCCATTGAGAAGACCAGGCAGATGGTGGAGCGTATAGCGCAGGCCGGATTCTCCATCGACCAGGCGATCATGATCGGGGGGAGTTCGCAGATACCGCAGATTGCCCAGAAGCTGAAGGCGATATTGCCTGTGGAACCACAACGGGTAATGGATCTGGATGTAGCGGTGGCGCATGGCGCCGCCTTGTTTGGAGCTGGCATCAAGATAAAGCCGGAAGCAACCGCTCCTGAACCGCCGCAACCTCCAAAGCCACAACCCATAGAGGAGGAAATTCTCCCTTATGAACCTGCTCCGGATGTGATGCTAAGGGCTTGCTGCGATCCGCATCATCAGCGATTCGGCTACCTTGATGCGGATGGCACGCTGGTCATTCCTTATAAATATAATAAGGCGCGCGACTTTAGTGATGGCTTGGGACTCGTTGCTCTGGAAGGAAAGTGTGGCTTTATCGACCCGAAAGATGAGGTCGTGATTGACTTGAAATACGAGGATGCCTATCCATTCAGTGAGGGATTGGCGCTGATACGGTATAACGGAAAATATGGATACATCGATACTACGGGGAAAGAAGTGGTGGCATGTAGATATGATGGCGCTTATTCGTTCAGCGATGGAATGGCCCGTGTGGAGTCGGGCGACCGCAAGGGGTTTATCAACCGCAAAGGGCAGGTGCTTTTCAGTTGTGGCATGGACCGCGTTCTTTCATTTGCTGGAGGTAGGGCCTTGATGCAACACAAAGGCAAGTGGGGCTATATCGACAAGATGGGGAAGGCGGTGATTCTTTGTCGCTATCAGGATGCCTACGGGTTTAGTGAAGGGCTGGCATGGGTGCGCTCGCTTGATAAATGGGGTGCCATTGATCCGGATGGGACCGTAGTGATCCCTTTTGGCTTTGACGATGTACACTCTTTCAGCGATGGCGTGGCGCCAGTAAAATTTGGCGGCAGGTGGGGCATCATCGATAAGACGGGAAACGTGGTGGCTCCCAATAAATATGACGGCGCTCGGGCCTTCAGTGAAGGACTGGCCTTGATTCGGAGGGAAGGCAAATGGGGCTATATCGACTCTAAAGGGGATGAGGTGATCTCTTGCCACTTTGAGAGGGCCGATAGCTTCTGCAAAGGGCTGGCACGTGTGGAACGGGATGGCAAAATAGCTTATATCAATAAGACAGGTAGGATTGTGATGGTATCTTCGTAAGAGGATGGTTTCTTATAAGTAATGTACAAGCAAATGGAGGGACAAACGATAGGTAACCAAGAAGTGAGGAAGACACAGGCATTGATAACTCGAATGCTGGAATTCATCAATAGATCTCCCTGGAAGGGTGAATGCAGCGCTCGTCTGGAACGTTTGCTGATACGTACCGAACAACCTTGCGAGTTGGCTATAGCCGGCCGTGTGAAAGCCGGTAAAAGCTCTTTCCTAAATGCACTTCTGGGAGATGACTTGGCTCTGGTAGGCACGAGCGAAACAACCGCTACCATTAATTTCTTCCGCTATGGCGTGCCGCAGGATCCTGAGCGGCCGATTCGTGTCATTTGGGAAGATGGACGCGAAGAGTTTCACCCACGTAGCTTCCTCGACTCACTGCAAGGCAACAGCAAAGAGGTGTTGGAACGCGCACAAGGCATCAACCGTTTGGAATATTTTGTGCCCAATGAGATGCTGCGCAATGTGACGCTTGTGGATACTCCGGGGACAGATGCCATAGTAGATGAACATGAGGAAAGGGCCGATGACTATTTCAGCAAAGAGAAAGAGGTGTTGAGAGCCAAGCACAGTGATCAATCAAAGGTGCTGACCGAGCGTGCAGATGCCGTGGTGTATATCACCGAACGTGTGCCCACGCAGTCCAATAAATCTTTCCTGACCCGATACTTCGGCAACGAGGGCCATGCATCGTCGGCCATGAACGCTATCGGGGTGATGACTAAAATTGATTTGATGGTGAGCAACACCGGCGAAGTGATGCCTGCTGATGAGGTGAAACAGATGAGCGATCGGGTGGCACAGGCGCTGAAAGACGAACTGAACGATGTGATGCCGGTATCGGCGGGCATCTACCGTGCGGTCAATCGCCTCAAGGAGTCGGGACAACTGGAAACGATGTGGCAACAGCTGAAGCGCATTCCCGATACTTTCTTTAAGAAATTACTGGCTAATGAGCAACGCTTCCTGACCGAAGAAAAGATCTATGCCAAGCGATGTGACGAAGCGGGTATAAGGATGTTGTCAACAGAAGAACGCGCCTACCTGCTGGGTCAGCTGGATTGGCGCGTGTTCATGGTGGTGGCTGAATATCTTTACCGTTATCCGCTGGATGAGGCTGTGGAGAGGATGATCAGCTATTCTGGAATGGAACAGGTGCGCGAGATCTTAGAAAAACATTTCTTCCAGCGCTCGCGTATCATCCGTTGCTCGGCTATCGTCAAAGAGCTGCATCGACTTCTGGTAGAGATGGAGCGCGATGAACTCTATTATAAACGTCGTGAGATGAATAACCGCGACCTTTTCTGTGACTTCATCAATACGCATCCTCAAGCCCATACGGCGATCGCCGAGGAATTGCGCCGCTTCGTAGCCGATAATTCTATCACGCAACAGGAAGTGACGGACTACCAGCATGAGATAGAGCAATTGTTGCGGCAGGTGGAAACCTTGCAAATGGAGTTCGCGCAAACCACCGAAAGTAATGAGGCGTTGGTGTTGTTGCACAAATGCCGCAATGATTTCAGTGTGAAAGAGCTACAGGAACTGGAGCGTCTTTTCGGCCTTTATCATCACGATGGCGGTGAACCGCTTGTCGGTACGCGACAGCGATACTGGCGTAGCAAGGAGATGACTATGCGTGGCGACAAGGATGTGATGCGAGTGATAGAACTAGCCATACAAGCCTATGGCGATTTATAACCCAATACTAAACAAATCTGCTTATGATTCACTTCTTTAAACGTTTGTTTCGCTTCACCGATGAGGAGAAACCAGAGACATGTCCATTGCATCAACCTTTGTTCGATCAGGCGCTATCGGAAGAACTGCCCTCCATTACGGCCGGTTTTGATACGTCTCTTGTTGGCGATGATTCAGTGGAGTGGACTACAGAACCTATCCCATCGGCAGAAGAAATACAGCTTACCCCAATCGCTACTTCCATAATTCCTTCCGGTAGTTCATCTGATGATCCTATATCGGTAGATGCGTCCTCTACTCCTTTGGAGGAAACACCTGAATCATTGTCTGACAATAAGGCTTATATCGGGCTGATCGAGCAGAACTGTGATTTGATAAAAGAGTTCGAACGCTATCTGCCTCGCATGACTAGCGAGGAGTCGCGTGAGCTGCTTCAGCTGATGTTGCAACGGCTGCGCGAGGCTATGTACCTCTCTGGCGCTACGCCTATCGAAGGAGATGCTGACTATGACTCGTTGCGTCATATCCCCGATCCGATGACCGTGGTCAAAGAAGGTGCACCTATCGAGGAGACCATTCAGCCGGGTGTGGCTATAGGAAATAGAGTCTTTGTACGAGCTCAGGTTCGGCTAAAATAATTAATAGCGGCCACAAATAACTCAATCAAACAATCCCTTGAGCACGTCCAAGGATTTCAAGATGGGGAAATCGGGCAAGTGCAGACGGTAGTATTCATTGATCAACTCTAGGCAACGCTGGCGCTGCTGGCGGTTCATCTTGAACAAGTGCATGGTGTCATAGTTCATCCGCATCAACTGGTAAAACTGGGCCGACTCTTCCTTATTAATATAGTGAGAGTGCGCGAAATTGCCTTGCGGTACGAATACGGCATTGAGCAGGTCGAAATGATAACCTTCCTCATAATCTTCTATATTGGGATACAACCCTAAAAAACGTGAAAGTCGCATCAGAAACACCAGATGGAAGTTGGCAAACCCTGCAGCGCAATTGTCTAACCACTCTATGGAATGGCTGAGATAGTGAAAGAGGGGAGTGTTCTCGCCCTCTTCGCGGATGGCACGATAAAGGAATTCGGCCAAGAAGAGTGCGATGGTCGACTTGTAAGGGTCGTAGGGGAGTGACGCGAAGGTCTGATGGGCTTTCGCCTCCTTGAGCCGACGCAAATTGCCCTTGGGATTGCCGCTCGCCTCGAACTCGATCAACGCGAGGGGCTGAAAAAGCACGGTCTTGACCTTGGACTTGCGCGAGCGGGGTATCGAGGCGATATAAGACGAACGCCCAGAGTGGGAGGTATACATCTCTATAATAAGGGAGGTATCATTGTATTTTAGGGTGTGGAGCACAATGCCGAGGTCTTTTTGCTGCATGGCGAATAGGTTTTGGACTACAAATCTACTAAAAAAGATACCATACCTAGATGCTTCTGCTCTTTTTATACCGCTTAAATACCCCAGAAACAGCGTTTTTAAATGTTACAGAATAGAGGGTATCTGTTAAGTAGTAGTTAAAAACAACGTTTTTGGGCGCGAAAGTGCATTTTTCTATGATTGATGTTTGGTGATTCAGAAAAAGTACTTACCTTTGCAACCGAAATCGAGAAACAAATATGTGACTCGGAGGCAAATCGGCGGAAACGCCAACAGCCAGTGAGGCCCATTCGTCTATCGGTTAGGACG
>CAMTPC010000030.1 GCA_947074295.1 uncultured Bacteroides sp.
TCATAAAAGACATATCCATATTTTGTTCCTTTATCTGTAGAAGGCGCTGTGATATAGCCATTTGCTGTACTACGAATTGTACATTGGTTGAAAACGGCAGTTGACCACCCAAAGATGAAATCGACTGTGCCTTCAATGTAGCAATTGTCATAATATTGCCGTTTGTTTTTACCATACGTATAAAGTGTATCTTGATTGCCCAAAAAGCGACAGTTTTTAAAATAAGCACGATCACCCGATACAAAGCAAGCTACAGCTTGTCCCACTCTTCCAGCTGTATTCTCGAAAGTTATATTTTCAGCATAAAAATCGGGAGCATAGAGATAAAAAGTGGATGAACCAGATGTTCCTTTATTTTCGCCAAAAAGATTGGGTTTATTGGCAAAGTCGTCATACGTAATTACGGCACCGTCTTCACCAATAAGAGAGATGTTAATCTTGCTTTCTGGTACTATTACTTTTTCTTTATAATTCCCCTTACGAACAAGTATAGTAGTACGGATATTCTTACGGAAATCGGGTACAGCATTTATCGCATCTTGTATCGTAAAAAAGTCACCACTTCCATCCTGAGCCACCACAAAATCATATTTACGAACATGAGGAGCCAGTTCGGGTAATGTCTCAGCTATGGCATCAGCAGCCAAACCGGCAACAATGCGCCCACCATTTATATTGAGATGGGTATTGTCTTCACGCCCTTTTGGAAAGGCTGGAACTATATTGGGTTCAACCCACATAAAAAGCTGTTTAGAAGCTTGTGCCCCCATGTTTTGCACTAATTCATGTGTCAAGCGATTCATGTCAATAAAAGGGACATTGAGCTCGGCTGCAACCGAGCGTGGAGATTCAAGATAAGCACCATGAGTATCGAAAAGCGTATCACCTTCTTCGGGCTTATCTGTCGATCCGGCATCATGGCGAGTATCTTTACTAATCGATGCATCAAGAGGCTGCACAAAATTACGACGTACAATCGAATTAAACAATACAGGTTTCCCACCTCGAGCACGTGTTTCATTGACAAATCTTCGCAAGTTATCATCAAAGCTACCACCAGGAACTGTATGGCGTGTAGTATCTGCTTTTTCGTCATTGTGTCCAAACTGGATAAATACATAATCCCCCTTCTTCATCTTTGAAAGGACTTTATCCCATCGACCCTCATCGATGAAACTTTTAGAACTGCGTCCATTCACTGCATGATTGTCAATCAAGATGTCTTCAGAAAAAAAACCAGGTAACATCATTCCCCAACCACGTTCGGGATTGCCACCAGTTATATTTTTATTGGCCATAGTAGAGTCGCCAATCATGAAAATTGTCAGCTTTGACTTATCAGCTTTGAAGGCTGTAAAGATAAAGAATAAACAAAGTAGTAGAATCGATCTGTATTTCATATCCTTTTGAGTATTATATTGAAATCGGATATGCAAACGTACGATGTTTTCAGTGTAATTAAGTATAAATTTCGTTGGATTAGGTGGAAATATTGGAGTTTATACTCTTTTAAACACCAAAATAGCACTAATAAAAACTGAGTATAATTAAAAGACCGCTTTTCATCTTACTCTAACAACAATATGCGTTGCTCATAACTCCAAGCATTTTTTACTCAACATGCAATAAGCATATTTTACTCGATCATAGTGGCGCACATTTACTCTATATTTAAAAGTCATACTCATTACACCGAAGGTCTGCAATTAATTAAATATCCTATCGTATTCATCACTATAAACTATCGACAAAGATAAGGGAATCGTGCGGTCTTTTAATCTTTGCCCCTTGTGTCAAGGAGTTTGCCATTTGATTTCCAGCCTTGCGAGGGTTGTACTAAATCCAGCTGAATACAGACTCAATAAAAAATGATATTGTAATACACAGGAATAGATCTAAAGAGAGGAGGTTTACAACTAATATCCCATTTTGAGAAACACTAAAACTACTGTAAGTATCAAAACGATAATAAACTTTAAGTCAAATCTTAAGAAATAAAAAGTATATCCTCATGAAATAGGTATGTTTTATAAAAGATATACTTGTCAAAATGAGATTTGTTTTTTATCTTTGTTAAACCAACACTGTGAAGAAACTGTTATACCTTAGTAATACTTTAAATATAATAATCATGGAGAAGTATCTTATTCACAGCAACGAGCTACATCTAATTCCACAGGAGGAGATTCATAAAGCAGTAGCTAAAATGGTGGACTATCTAGGCATAGCTGCCGGTTCGACTGATAATTTTGACCTTTACAAGGTAGTAGAAAGTTATTTCACGGACCTCAAGACGCGAGAGAAGATCAACCATCTGCTACATGTCAGAGATGACGACTATGACTTGGATGTTGAGCTCGGAGAGAAACCCGAATACAAACTTCATTAAATCACACACTAACAAAAAGCCCGAAACAGTCTTTAATTCTCTGTTTCGGGCTTTTTCTGCACCCAACTCAAAAACTTCATATAATTAAAAGTCTTTGGATACTCTAATAAAACTGGTTATCTGAATACTAATTCTTAGCCTGGTGTACAGTAAGTTGCGGGAAAGGGAATCCAATACCACGCTCATTAAACGTTTTGTATATCTTTTGATTCATATCAAAATAAACAGGCCAATAATTTTCAGAGTTAACCCACACACGCAGCATAATATTAACGCTACTGGCATCTAGCTTTTGCAAGGCAATCGTATATGCCGGATCAGCAATTATTCTAGATTCATTGGCTACAAGTTCTTTTAATACAGATTCAACCAAATCATAATTTTGCCCATATTCTACACCAACTATCCACTCTACACGACGGATATTTTGATTAGTATAATTGATTACAACACCACTGCTTAAGGAACCATTGGGGACAAAGATCAATTTATTATCCGCAGTATTCAATATGGTATGAAAGATCTGAATTTCTTTCACCGTACCAGACACTCCTTGACATTCAATCCATTCGCCTACTTTATATGGTTTAAAGAGCAGAATTACCAATCCTCCCGCAAAATTCTGCAGATTACCCGACAAAGCCATACCGACAGCAACACCGGCAGAGGCCAAAAGAGCTGCAAATGATGTAGTTTCGACACCTAAGGCTGCAATCACGACTATTATCAACAACACCGTCAGAGAAATGCTTACCAAACTACGTGTAAATGTTTTTACACTGATATCGATATCGCGTTTTTCCAACACCTTCATCAGAAGCTTATTGATCATTCGAATGATGAAACGACCAATAATAAAAACAATAAGTGCTTTTAATATATGTCCGCCCATACTCATTGATCCATCAATGAGTTTCTGGAGTAGATCGCCCCATTTGTCAAGTTTAAGGACTTCTTCAAATGACTGAACTCCTTGTCCGATGATTGTAGAATCAGAAGCTAATTGATGCAAATCGATAGCGAGTTTTGAAGAGTCAGTTACTAATTTCGTTGAATCCACACCAAGCGTAGCTGTCTCTACTGCTGTTTGTGTAGCCTGCGTAGCATTCGTGGCTTGAAATAAAAACATGTGTTACAGAGATTTAATAATTACTTTTGTTTACATTAATAAGGGTGCAAAAGTAACAGAAAGAGGAGAATTATAAAAACTTTTTTTGTTTTGTTGGGGCTAATAGGCTAATTTTGCATACGATTCACAAGAAAAGGGGTGCCTTAATACGACGGGCTGAGAACATACCCATAGAATCTGAACCGGGTAATGCCGGCGTAGAGAACTTTTTAATTATCAATGAAATGAAAAAACTTTTTATGACGATTGCAGCTTTTGCAGCAATCAGCAGTGCCACATCATTTGCACAGGAGTATGCCAATGATAGCCTGACCAACGTTCATCTGCATGAGGTGCAGATTGTGTCAACACGTGCCACAGCCAAGACTCCTATTGCATTTACCAATGTTTCGAAGGAGGAACTTCAAAAGCAAAATACAGGCCTTGATTTACCTTTTCTTTTGCTCAACACCCCTTCCGTCATCACTACATCCGACGCTGGTGCCGGTATTGGCTATACTTCTATTCGTGTGCGTGGTACAGATGCCACTCGTATCAATGTCACGGCCAATGGAGTTCCCATGAATGACGCCGAGAGTCATTCCGTTTATTGGGTAAACACCCCCGATTTAGCCTCATCGCTCCAAGATATCCAGGTTCAGCGTGGTGCAGGAACTTCTACCAACGGTTCAGGGGCGTTTGGCGCAAGTATCAACATGCGTACACAAAACGCATCATCAAAGGCCTATGGAGAAGTGTCTGGCTCATATGGTTCATTCAATTCACACAAGGAGACAGTTCGTGTTGGTACAGGTTTATTGGGTAATCATTGGGCTTTTGATGCACGTATCTCCAACATTGGCAGTGATGGTTATCGCGACCGTGCATCTTCTGACCTGAAATCCTATTTCGCTCAAGGCACCTACTTTGGCGAAACCACTACATTGAAGTTCATCACCTTTGGTGGACGCGAAAAGACTTACCATGCTTGGGATGGTATCAGTCTGAAGAAGTTGGAAGAAGACCGCACCTACAACCCCAATGGTGCCATCAAGGATGACAATGAGAACAAAGGCAATGTAATCGGTTACTATGATGATCAGATAGATTATTACAAACAGACACATTACCAATTGGTATTGACCCAACGCTTGACAGCAGATTGGCAGTTCAATGCCGCTTTGCATTATACCAAAGGATATGGATATTATCAAGAATACAAAAACGGTCGTACACTGAAGGAGTATGGTCTGTCGCCCTATTATTCGCCTATCTTAAATAAAGATGGCATACCTGATAGCTATGAGCTCATTAAAAAGCAGAACTTGATTCGTAAAAAGATCGTAGACAATCATTTTGGTGGTGGCGTATTTTCCTTGGACTACAACATGGGACGTTGGGCAGCTTCGATAGGTGGAGGTGCCAATCATTACACCAACGATCATTTCGGACAAGTATTATGGGTAAAAAACTATATAGGAACTTTGGATCCTGACCATGAATACTATCGCAATACAGGTAAGAAAACAGATGCCAATCTCTATGCCAAAGCCAATTACCGCATTACAGGAGGACTTCATGCGTATGCTGATTTGCAATACCGATTTATACACTATACAATAGACGGCACTAATGATAAATGGGATTGGACAGCCTCACCCGAACATTCGCAAATACTTGATGTAGACAACAAGTTCAACTTCTTCAACCCCAAGGCTGGCCTCTTTTGGCAAATCAATGCCAATCACTCTGCATATGCCTCATTTGCCATGACAAACAAAGAACCGACTCGCAACAACTATACAGACGGACTTCTCTATCAAGCACCCAAAGCCGAAAGGTTATACGATTATGAATTAGGTTATACCTATCGCAGCGAAGTCTTCAATGCAGGCATCAACCTATATTACATGGATTATAAAGATCAACTAGTACTTAACGGCAAACTTAATGAAATAGGCGAACCAATGGCCGAAAATGTGAAACATAGCTATCGTATGGGCGTCGAACTGATGGCAGGTGTACAAATCACTCGTTGGCTTACTTGGAATGTCAATGCTACATGGAGCAAAAATCAAATCAAAGGCTACACAGGCTATATAAGCGATTATGATGAGAACTGGGATGAGCTCTACTCGCAAACTGCAATCGAGGTTGGTGATACTCCCATTGCCTTCTCTCCTACCTTCATGGCCAATAGCAATATCGGTGTTAACATAAAGGGATTTCAGGCTTACTTGCAAACCCAATATGTGAGCCGTCAATATCTTGACAACTTCGGGAAAAAAGCAGATTCTTTAGATCCTTATTGTGTTAGCACATTGAGTGCCAACTATACCTTCGACATCCCTTCATTGAAAAGTATCACTGTAGGCGCAACGGTATATAACCTCTTCAACAAGAAGTATGTGACCAATGGTTATTCTCAGACTGCTGCTATCTACCAACAAGGAGATAAACAATTGGAAGCACAGCAGGTGTCTGACCCACGATTCTATCCAATGGCAGGAACCAACGTACTTGCTACCGTTACTCTTCGATTTTAAAAACACCACACCATGGATTATCTTGAGATCATTGGCACCATCGTAGGATTGGTCTATCTTTGGTTAGAATACAAAGCCAATATTTGGTTATGGATTGCAGGCATCGTCATGCCTGCAATCTATATTGTTGTTTATTATAGAGCGGGGCTTTACGCAGACTTTGGAATCAATATCTATTATCTTATCATTGCTGCCTATGGCTGGTTTGTCTGGAAATTTGGGAGAAATAATACAAAGCAACAGGAACTTCCCATGTCCTATTTCCCCAAACGTTTTCTTATTGGCAGCATTGTTATCTTTACCCTTCTATTTATTGGAATCGCGCAGATACTTATACATTTCACTGATAGTGATGTGGCTTGGCTAGATTCGTTTACTACCGCACTCAGCATCATTGGCATGTGGATGCTGGCCCGCAAGTATCTGGAACAATGGTTGGTCTGGATTGTTGTAGATGTAGTCTGTTGTGGACTCTATATTTACAAAGAGTTATACTTCACCTCTTTCCTATATGGGTTTTATGCAGTGATAGCAATTTTTGGTTATATCAAATGGAAAAAAATGATGAATGATGCAATTGAATAATCTACCCAATGAGACTCAAGCTGTAATATTGGCTAATGGTTCGTACCCACGCCATTCCATACCACTCGATTTACTCAAGAATGCACCTTTTCTGATTTGTTGCGATGGAGCTGTTAACGAATTGGTCAAGCACGGAATAGTACCCAATCTTATTATTGGCGACGGTGATTCTATATCGGATGAAAATCGTAAACGCTTCAATGATATCTTTGTACAGGTAGACGATCAAGAAACAAATGATCAAACCAAAGCCGTCAACTTTCTGGGCAAACTAAACAAGCGCAATATCATTATACTAGGTGCCACTGGTGGCCGAGAAGATCATGCCTTGGGCAACATCAGCCTGCTGATAGACTATATGCGTCAAGATTATAATATCATTATGTACACCAATCATGGTTTATTCATACCCATGAATGATGATAATGTGTTCACCACGTTTCCCGGTCAACAAGTCTCTATCTTTAATTTTGGCACTCACCATTTACGGGCTACAGGACTTAAATACCCACTACGCGACTTCGCTAACTGGTGGCAAGGAACTCTCAACGAAGCCACTGGCGAAGAAGTATCTATCACCACGAAAGGCGACTACTTAGTCTATTTAGAATATCCTGAGTAGCTTATTAGTTTTTATACATCACATTTTCTGGTTTCCACTTGTCTTTTGGTGCTGGATCTTCATCAGGATAGCCTATAGCAATCACATTGAGCGGTACCAAGTTGGCAGGGAGGTCGAGCAGTTGTTTCACAAAGTCTACACGTTGCTCTATGGGATAAACGCCACACCACACAGCGCCCAAGCCCATGCCGTGTGCAGCCAATAACAGATTCTCAGTTGCAGCAGATGCATCCTGAATCCAATAATCCACGCCAGCACCCGATAGCGCTTTATCCAAATTGCCACAAACTGCTATCGCCACTGGCGCCTTTCTCACCATTTGCATGGGATTGATATTTGCCGATATACTATCTTTTATCGCTTGATTCTTGATCACTACAAATGCCCAAGGCTGCTGGTTGCGAGCAGTCGGAGCTGCCATGGCCGCTTTAAGTAGCGTTTCTATGTCTGAGTCTGACACTGCTTTATCCGTATATGCACGAATGCTGGTACGCGTCATGATATTTTCTATCACGACTTGTGCCGTATCGGTTTCGACTATATTTCTCTCTTTGTGAGAATAGAAAACAATTTTCACAGCCAACAACACAATGGCCACAGCCAATATTACATTTAAGAATTTAGATGTATTCATATCTTGCTTATTTTTGATTTTGATAGATTTTAAATAGTGAACCTGTTGGACACACGAATCGGCAATAGGGGCGATTTACCACAAAAGAAAGTAGAATAAATAGCAAAGCCACAGCCAATACTCCCCATGATGCTTGTTTTACCATAAACGCACTGAATAGCTCATAGTCCATCCAGCTGAAAAATGTACCCACCCATATTGATAACATCAATACAGCCCATAAAATTTCACGAAATATAGTGAGATAGCGATTCATACTTTGCGATAGATGTAGTTTGGTCTTTACACATTTGCCTGCAACTTCCTGTAGAGCCCCTAATGGACATATCCAATTACAATAATGGTTGGATCTTCCGAAGAGTGGATATACAAAAATGACTACTAGCATCAACAGAGGTAGAATCGATGACCAAAAACGCACACCATTCGATACATAGTTGACCATCAACAAGTAGGATATGAATGTGCCACACCAGAAGCCAAGAATCACTATGTTAAGCAGCATCTGAATCAATCTATAACGAGATGAACGAACAAATAGAGGTAATATCGCTGCCATTAATACCACGATCAATCCACAGATAAATTTAGCTGTGAAGAGTATAGTATAGCTTGGTACATCTTCCACGTCTATGGACTGGGCGTATTGTAGGCCTCTCTTCACCGCACCAATCACGGCCAGCGAGGTATAAGTAGCTCCCGATACGGCATCTACTTTTTTCTGCAACGCTTCATCAGGAGTCAAACCAATCCATGCCGTAAAAACCTGACTACGCTTCACATCCATCATGTAAGATGGAGTCTCGGCATTTCGCAAAGCCTTTATATCCACTATACGTCCGTCGCGTATATAAATTTCGAGAGGTATAGGACCACCATAGCCAATCAAGTCAGCTGCAAGACTTTTCGTAGAAATCACCACAGTCCCATCATTCAACACACGTTCTGGACTTTGTTCTTCCTCCTCTTCTAGTACTTTGATCTGATTGACCTCAATCCCCCAAATACGACCATCTCGACTCACTGCAACTGCCATCAACATCAGTACGCAAGTGATGAAGCTAACGACTAATTGCCATTTAAAATATCTCATGTTTTTGCCATTTATGTCTTTTGCAAAATAAAGAAAATAATTTGTTTAGTCAGCTCTACATATAGGCTTATTTAACATTAGAATATTCTCATCAAATATGAATAATCTGAAATAGGATGATATAAATTCCAGCTGCAGACAAAATAGTGATAACCATATTACGTATAAATCTCTTGCTGAGTTTCAATGTCAAACCAGCCGCAATATATGCACCTATCGAACTGCCTATACCCAGCACCAGTCCATCTACAAAATTCACTTTCTTGTTAATGGTAAATACGATTAACGCAATCACACTGATTACCAAACCCAGCGCTATTCGTATTGCAGTGATTTTAACATAGCCCAATTTTAAACGCCAGCTACACACGGCATACCAAATCATACCGATGGCCACCGATATGAAACCTGCATACAGGCCAGCTATCAAGAAAAGCAACCATGTAAACCAATCCATTTTTCGTTCGGGGACAGTAGCATCACATGGACATGTTTTCTTAATATCCATATTGAAAGATATATAGACGATAGAAAGGATAATGATACTCAATAGGAGAATATGCATAAAAAGATTGCTCATATTGCGAGCCAAAAAGGCACCCCCCATGGTACCAATTGCAGTAGGTACAACAATGACCGATAAAAGTCGCCAAGGCATTTTACCACTCCGCGAATATTTGATCAAAGCGATGATATATTGCATCACCAAGTTGACACGATTGGTACCATTGGCCACAGGTGCTGGCAATCCTGCTCCCAAATATACCGGCAATATAATCAACCCGCCTCCCCCAATCATCACATTGACGAAACCACCACCTATACCGCCCGCTATCAAAATCAAATAATGTACAAAATCCATATCACTCGTTGTTCTTCTTTAAAAAGATAACAGCATAGGCAGAAATAAGTTTCAAGAACCTTTATAATGCCTTCTTCTCAATTCAAGAAATCCAACCAATAACACTCCATTGCACTATATTCGTGCTTGTCACCAGCAGGTGTAGTCATCGCTATTCGACGCCAAAATCCGTCTTTATCAGAATGATCCTCTGATATATCAATTCGAAAACCTTGCTCATCGTCAAAGCTCAAATAGTGAAAGCAGGCAGATCCTTCAATAGATAGATGCCCCATCATAACTTTTTGTGGTATAGCGCGTAAGTCATCTTTCAGAGAATAGATGGCCAGTCTGAAAGCTTTGCCCGAAGCATAAAGATTGTCTTCAGTAGTCGTTGGTATATAATCGATGCGAAACAGTAGTTCGCCATCATCATCAAGCATACAAATATATGGTTGCCATGTACCAGCAAGTGAAGCGTCGAGGGAACTCATTTCTTGTTGAATCAACTCCTTGCGAAGCATTAATTCTCTTTCCGAGTAGTAATTGACGCATAAAGCATCGCCATTGACCCATAAATATTCGCCATACGAAAAAGAATGACCACGCCACCCAAAACTAGACCAATCATCAATCTGAGTTTGAGAAAGTACAGCTCTTATCGAATCATCAAACAAGATATCAAAATAGGCTATCATCTGTGCGGAATCCAGAATATTGCGCAATGGATATTCACGTTGGACAGGATATTCTAACATACTAGCTAGGAGGATAGAATCTCTTCCCACAATAGCTTGCTTAAGTTTCATAATACGCTCTTCGGGGACATACTCATCAGGTTCAAAGACAATTGCTGTATCTGTTTTCTTACAGAAGCTAAGTATCAATGCAGTAACTGGAATCAACAGGAAGTATAAGAAAAAGTATTTCATAGATACAAAATAGGTTAGATAGATATTTCTTACAAAGATATCTCAAGCTAGCGTTTTTGACATAAAGAATCTCCCATAATCCTATTCTTTTGTCATAAATCAATTCTCTCCAAGTCATCGGGTACCCATACAGCCCCCTTGAAATGCGCTTTCGCTTCAGCAGTATAGGTTTCTTTACGATTAATCAAAGTCTCATCTTCTGTATGAAATAGTAGCAGATTTGCCACCTCAAGTTGTTGTGCCAACCGTCCAGCATCCAGTGCTGTACTATGACTTTTCTCATAAGGTTTAAAATGCTCTCGATCGGCATAAAGACAAAAAGCCTCGTGAAGCAACCAGTCGCTGCCTTGTACTACTTCTTCATTAAGTGAATTGAATGGTTCATCGCCTAGGCAAGTAAGATATCTATTATCGGGCAATGTAATTTTGCAGCCATACTGTTTGCATTTTCTAGAATGAATGTCAAAGCATTTCACTACCATCCCAGCCATGTGGAAGATATCACCATCTTTTATTTCTATCAGCTGTATACCGTTGCCGATGCGTGCTGCTATTTTCCCGGGTAGTAGATTCTGGCACATCCATTGCAAAGCCTCTATCACCTTGTCATGACCATATACTTTCAATTCGCCTTGATACTCGCCTTTACGAAGCTGCTGAGCGATCATACGAATGAGCCAGACTACTCCAAGAATATGATCGGTATGGGTGTGTGTAACAAACACCTCATGAATATCTGCAAAATCGATACCTGACTTTTCTAATTGAGTCAACAAGCCATTACCGCCACCCCCATCTATCAAGCAGTAGTCATCACCATTGCGAATCGCAAAGCAAGTATTATAACAGTGTGTAGCGGCGGCATTTCCGGTACCTAGCATAGTGAGTTGTATAGTCATTTTTCGAATCTTATTTTGTTGCTACAAAGATAAGTATAATCAGCCATCTGAGTGAGTAATTGGCAACACTAAAATCGACAATCCGGCTTTACTTGCCAAAGAGCCGTGGTCAGCATGATATGTAGCGCTGGCCAGCTGGCTAAGTAGCCTTGGTCTGATTTATAAATGGATGCAGTTAGTAAATACTTTGTTTAATAGCCAGTTAATCCACCATACTAATTTTATTTTTAAGATTAACAAGGTAGATCATCAAAGAGCTTCCAAGTCCGAGGAAGATCATCATTTGGTACATACACACAAAAAAAGAATCATCCACATGACAACCAATTAAACATTATTGCGATGCGGATGATTCAACCCTAAATTAATAAATCTAACTACGAATTAATTCGCCGTTATCTTACGTGCGAACTAGTTTTACCTTAATCAAATGTTTCGTGTTTTATTTTGAGTAAAGATACTATAAACAACAAACACAATAATAACGAGATGTTTCATATAATAGACTGTGCGTAACTTTTTCTTGTTTCGCCTCAAAAGCGATATTATAATAAAAAGGATAGGATAAATAATTATGTTAATACGGCATCATTTACTATGTCATAAGCATTATCTTCGCATAGAGATCATAGACGGATGTTGTTTAGACGCAGACATAAAAAGTATGTAGCAGGATTATTGTTGATCATCCTTCTACAGGTATTCGTGATAAAATCATTGCATTTTCATCACGAATATTCTTGCTGTTCACACCACTGCGAAAAAACGATTGAAGAAGATCGTGGCAGTTGTTTGATCTGTCTATTCCTACTCTCTCCATTTCAATCAACGACTCCAATCTTAGTTGGAGCAGTATTCTCATTATTCACAATTCTCCTTTGTTTCCTTCCGAAGGATGTCTATTTCTTCGAGGAATCTCACCTTTTTCTACGCGCTCCCCCCTTCCGTTTATTACATAGCATTTAAATAACTTGTAATTAACGAATTGTACAACAGACATATATGTATACTAAATCATATTTAGTAATACTAGCTATTCTTTGTACTATATCCTCATTTGCGCAAAACAGCAATGATTCTATCCAAGTAGTTGATATACCTGAAATCACAGTTTCGGGTATCAGTAACAAGCGCTTAGAAAGAAAGTCTGCGTTGCATATAGACTTGCTACAGAAAGATGATCTGAAAAAGCATTTCAATGGGAATATAGTACAGATGTTAGAGAATATTGCTGGTATTCAATCCATGGATATTGGTATGGGATCTTCTAAGCCTATGATAAGAGGTTTAGGTTTTAATCGTATCGCCGTATCCGAAAATGGAATAAAACACGAAGCGCAACAATGGGGCGCAGATCATGGCCTAGAGATCGATGCGTTCGAAGTAGAGAATGTAAGGGTTGTGAAAGGACCTGCTTCGCTGAGTCATGGTAGCGACGCTATAGGAGGTGTGATCGATATACAGCCACCTATCATGCCAGTCGAGGATCAAGTATTTGGTTCAGTATCTCTATTGGGAAAATCAGTAAATGGCACTTTGGGAGGTTCGGCAATGGTGGGTTTCAAGAAAGATAACTTTATGATAAGGGGGCGGTATTCTGAATCACATTTTGGCGATTACCGAATCCCAACGGATACAGTGATCTATCTTACACAAAAGATACCTATTTACAATAACAGACTCAAAAACACTGCTGGCTTAGAGCGTAATGGCAGCCTATTCGCACTGTATAAAGACGGCAGATATTCATCCAACTATTCTCTCAGTAACGTCTATCAGAAAGTGGGTTTCTTTCCTGGAGCACACGGCATTCCCGATCCGTCAAGAGTAGAGGATGATGGAAATAGTCGCAATATAGATCAGCCTAACAGCTGGGTGAATCACCTGAAATTTACATCACTGCAACAATATATGCTCAATGATGTGATTTATTCGGCTAATCTGGGCTATCAATACAATCACCGTGAGGAATGGAGTCAGTTTCATACACACTATGATGCGCAGCCTCAGCCCGAGAAGGATCCCGACAAAGAATTGGAATTCAGGCTCCATATTTTATCCGGATCATTAAAAGCGAATATCTTGAAATCAGCAAAGTGGGAAAATGTAGTCGGGATAGATTTTCAGACTCAGAAGAATGAGATTGGTGGTTACTCGTTTTTACTTCCTCAGTATAACCGCTTTAACTTAGGTGGTTTTTGGGTATCGACATGGCATATCAATGATAAACTCACATTGACAGGAGGTCTCCGATATGATCGGGGTAAGATAAAGACTTCATCCTATCAGGATATCTATCTTGAATCATACCTCCAAAATCAAGGCTACGCACCTAATGAGGTAGATTCGTATAAGTGGAGAAGCTATGCGGTGAATAAGGCTTTTGGAAACTATTCGTGTGCATTGGGCTTGGTGTGGATTCCTAATGATAATACATTATTCAAAATTAACGTTGGACGCAGCTTCAGATTACCAAGTGCTAATGAGTTATCCTCTAATGGCATGCATCATGGAACTTTTCGTCATGAGCAGGGAGATCCTAACCTAGACTCCGAACGTGGTTGGCAAATGGATGCGTTATTTTCGTTCAAACAGAATTTTATTCAGCTCGAGATATCGCCATTCTTCAACTATTTTGAAAATTATATATTTTTAAAACCTACTGGACAATGGTCTATCTTGCCGCATGCAGGACAAGTCTATCGCTATACAGGCACTTCTGCAATATTAACTGGAAGTGAGGTTAATCTAAATATTGATATTACTAAAAATCTAGCTTATAACTTTAGTTATGAATACTTGTATACATATAATATAGACGAACATACCGCATTGAGTTTTTCGGCTCCTTCATCCATACGCAACACGCTGACGTGGAAAGGAAACTTCTGGCAAACAGGTATTGAATGTAGGAGCATCATGAAACAAAATCGGGTAGCTAGAAATGAAGATAGAACGCCTGGAGCAACACTTCTAAATCTAAATGCCATGATAGATATACCCATAGGCAGAAAAAAGGCTTCTATTTCCTTCGCACTACAGAATCTATTAAATAAAAAGTATTATAACCACCTAAGTTTCTATAGAAAAATTGAAATACCAGAGCCTGGAAGAAACTTCCAGCTCTCTTTAAACATTCCATTTACCATAAAATTAAAATAAAATGAAGAAGAATATCAGTTTTACAACAATGAGCCTCTTGACATTATGTATTATATTTTTTACATCTTGCGATAATGATAATACATCTGACACCACAAGACCAATGATCAACCTAATTGAACCATGCGAAGGGGAAATCCTGAAGATAGGCAATGAAAACGGTGTGCACTTCGAGGCTGAGTTTGTAGATGACACAATGCTATCGTCATACATGATAGAGATTCACAGTAACTTCAATGACCACAATCATGGCACTAGCAGATCTAGCGATGAAAATACCATCGCATTTTCATACAAGAAATCATTTGATATTTCTGGTAAAGTGAATGCCTATGTACATCATCATGAGATAATAATCCCAGCTAATGCTACTCCAGGCAAATATCACTTAATGGTTTATTGTACTGATGCTGCTGGCAATGAATCTTGGGTAGCCCGAAATATCGTTTTAAGCCTTACTGAGGGCAGTGATCATGACCATTGATCAAAGTCTAGTTAGTAATAATAAAGTTATTACATAAAAAAATCCCATCCCCTGTTCTAGTTTTAATAGAACAAGAGACGGGATTTTCTTTCAATATAACGATGAGTTATTGTTTCATCAAATAGTTTTTAAAGTCAGCAAACTCTTTCGAAAGTTCTATGGATTGTTTATCCCCCTTCATGAAAGCTTGCAGCTTAGCTGGAATCTCCACAGCTTCACCAATAATACTTTGGACTGTGTCAAGGAACTTAGCCGGATGGGCAGTCTCGAGGAAAACACCAACTTCTTCTGGCATCAACCCTTCGGCTAGTGCACGGAAGCCACAAGCACCATGCGGATCAAGTAAATAGTGATCATCTTGGTAGACTTGCTTCATCGTTTCTTTTATTTGTCCATCAGTATAAGCCACACCACTTATTTCTGCTTTTATTGCTTCATAAGAACCAGAATAGAGTGCCAATACACGAGCAAAGTTACTTGGATCACCCACATCCATTGCATTAGCAATAGTAGCCACAGAAGGCTTGGGATTATATTGACCTGTTTGCAAGTATTGATAGAAGATATCATTACGGTTATTGGCTGCTATGAATCGTTTGATAGGCAACCCCATCTTCTTTGCAAATAACCCGGCAGTGATATTACCAAAATTACCACTAGGAACACATACAACCATCTCTTCCATACGCCCTAGTTTGCGATATTGCGCCCAAGCATAGAAGTAATAAAACGCTTGTGGTAAGAAACGAGCCACATTAATAGAGTTTGCGCTAGTAAGCAATAAATGGTCATTTAGTTCTTTATCCATAAAGGCCGCTTTAACCAAAGCTTGGCAATCATCAAAAGTACCATCTACTTCTATCGCAGTAATATTCTGACCCAAAGTGGTAAATTGCTTTTCTTGTATCTCACTTACCTTACCTTTGGGATAGAGCACATAAACATGAATACCCTCTACACCAAGAAAGCCATTTGCCACAGCACTGCCCGTATCACCCGATGTAGCTACCAGCACATTGACTTGCTTCTTACCTTCTTTTTGGATGAAGTATCCCAAAAGACGAGCCATAAAGCGTGCACCTACATCTTTGAAAGCCAAAGTAGGTCCATGGAAAAGCTCGAGTGAGAAAATATTGCCTGTAACAGGCACCAAAGGCACATCAAAATTGAGGGTGTCATATACAATTTGCTTGAGTGTTTCTGCGGGAATATCCTCTCCGAAAAATGCATCGGCTACCTGATAAGCGATTTCTTGAAAAGAGAGTTTATCAATATTCTCGTAAAAATCATAAGGCAATGGTTTAATGATATCGGGCATGAAAAGACCTTTGTCGGCAGCAAGTCCCTTTACCACGGCTTCGTCGAGCGAAGCATCTTTTACTTGTCCATTAGTGCTATAGTAATTCATAGATATCCAATTATTTACAGTTCATAAATTCGTTCATAAAATCATCTTCTTTCAACAAACCATATCCACCGTGTTTCGCTGATTCTTCATCATACAATTCCACAGCATCAGGAATGATGCCTGGATACCAAATAAGGAAAGGCACAGGTTCTGAAGTATGTGTGCGTAGCTCGCAAGGTGTGGGATGATCGGGCAGCACAGCAATAGCCACAGGTTCGTTCCACTGCTTTACTGCCTCATAAATGGGGCCAATAGCACGACTATCCAGATTCTCAATGGTGCGCAACTTTAGATCAATATCACCTTCATGCCCAGCTTCATCACTTGCTTCGATATGTAGGTAGACAAAATCATCAGTTCGCAGAGCTTCGAGCGCTGCCGCTATCTTATTTTCGTAGTTTGTATTATAGAGGCCGGTAGCACCTTCAACAGCGATGCGGCGTAATCCTGCATAATAACCTATACCGTTGATCAAATCAACAGCCGAAATGACTGTCCCTTTTTTGATCTGCGGATAAGTGGCGGCCAATGGAGCCATTTGCGGACGATAACCCGGACTCCAAGGCCAAATACTATTAGCAGGATCTTTACCTTCGGCTATACGTTTCAAATTAATGGGATGATCCTTAAGTAATTCTTGCGAACGACGAATCAAGTCGTTGAGCAAATCGGCAGTTTCTTCTGCCTCGGGTTTCAGTGCCTTTATCATTAGAGGCTCAAAGGTCTGCAACGGCACATCATGTGGAGGCGTGCAATCCAAATTTTTATCACCACCTTTTACAACAAGTAAATGGCGATATTGCACACCAGTATGAAAACAGACTTTGTCATTGCCTAAATGCTCTTGCAGATATTTTATCAATTCATCAGCCTCTTCTGTAGAAATATGTCCTGCTGAATGATTCTTAATCTTATCATCTTCAATACAAATAATATTGCATCGCATCGCCATTTCGTCTGGTTGTAGGTCTACACCGATACTAGCTGCTTCAAGTGGACCACGTCCTTCATACACTTTTGGCAAATCATAGCCCAGCACAGACATATTGGCGACCTCGCTACCTGGATGGAATCCTTCGGCCACAGTGATCAGTCGACCATTTCTTCCCAAACGGGCCAAATGGTCCATGTAGGGAGTATGAGCATGTTGCAAAAGTGTTTTACCATCGAGTGCAGGTACAGCCCAATCGGCCATACCGTCACCCAGTATAATAATATGTTTCATAAAGATTCGTTTTAATGGAGATTACACGTTGGCAATGCTCATGATATCAGCAAATACACCGGCAGCGGTCACACCGGCACCTGCACCATATCCTTGGATCATCATAGGGTATTCTTTATAGCGTTCGGTAGTAAGAAGAATAACATTATTGCTTCCCTCTAGATTATAGAAAGGATGATTGGAAGCCACTTCTTGCAAGCCCACAGAACCTTTTCCATTTTCAAGTTTCGCCACAAAGCGCCAATGCTTATGCTCTTGTTCCAGCACTTCGCGGCGTGCTTCGAATTCGGCATCCATAGTAGGAATACGTTTCCAGAAATCTTCCAAAGAGCCTTCGAAAAACTCGGCAGGCACAAAGAGATGTTTCTCTACATCTTCCTGTTCTAGCGCATAGCCCGCTTCGCGCGCCAAGATCACTAGTTTGCGAATAACATCTTTGCCACTGAGGTCAATACGAGGATCGGGTTCAGAGTAACGTTCTTCTTGCGCCATCTTGATAGTCTTGCTGAAAGGAATATCAGCACTGATCTTATTGAAGATATAGTTGAGGGTTCCACTAAGCACAGCTTCAATTTTCAGAATTTTATCACCACTATGAATCAAGTCATTGATTGTATTGATGATAGGCAAGCCAGCACCTACATTTGTCTCGAAAAGATATTTCACACCACGCTGGCGGGCAATCTGCTTCAGTTCACGATAGTTATCATATTCCGAAGAAGCTGCTATCTTGTTGGCAGCAACTACCGACACATTGTGAAGTAGTAAGTCCTTATAGAGAGAAGCCACAGCCGCACTAGCTGTACAGTCCACAAACACCGAATTGAAAATATTCATGTTTATGATTTCATCACGCAAACTATCAATAGTGCTATCAATGCCTTTTTCTTCTAGTTCCTGATGGTAGTTGTCAAGATCGATACCTTCACGGTTAAAAACAGCTTTTGTAGCATCGGCTATACCAACTACATTCAGTTTCAGTCCATTCTCCAGCATCAATTTTTGACGTTGTGTACGTATCTGATCTATGAGGCTACCACCTACAGTACCTATACCACATATAAATAGGTTGAGCACTTGGTATTCTGACAAGAAGAAAGAATCATGAATCACATTTAATGACTTGCGCAATGACTTTGAATCCACTACAAAAGAGATATTCGTTTCAGAAGCACCTTGCGCACAAGCGATCACACTGATACCATTACGTCCCAAAGTCCCAAAAAGCTTACCTGCTATACCTGGCGTGTGTTTCATGTTTTCTCCTACGATAGCAACAGTAGCCAGATTCTTCTCAGCTTGGATCGGCGAAATCTCACCCATCTCTATTTCCTTCAGAAATTCTTCGTTGAGCACCACACAGGCCAAATCGGCATCGGCATTGCGCACACCAATAGAGGTACTATTTTCAGAAGAAGCTTGTGATACCATAAAAACGCTGATACCATTCTTTGCCAAAGCTTTGAAAATACGATAGTTTACACCAATCACGCCCACCATGCCAAGACCTTGAACAGTAATCAGACTAGTATCATTGATGGATGATATACCCTTGATGGCTTTTGATTGTGGGCTAGTCACTTCTTGCTTGATTACAGTGCCTGCCGCATCAGGATTAAAGGTATTCTTTATTAATATAGGTATATTCTTATGGTAAACTGGATAGATAGTAGGAGGATAAACCACTTTTGCACCAAAGTTACAAAGTTCTGTAGCTTCAGCATAACTTAATTCGCTGATGGTATAAGCCGTAGAGATCACGCGTGGATCAGCTGTCATAAATCCATCCACATCCGTCCAAATCTCCAAGCTATCCGCATTTAGAGCAGCAGCTATGATAGCAGCTGTATAGTCCGATCCTCCACGACCAAGATTAGTAATATCATCTGTATACTTATCGGTTGAGATAAAACCACCCAATACAGCAACCTCTGGAGCAGCCGCAAATGTTTCTTGCACCAACTGATTGGTCAAGTCTGAGTCGAGAGTATGCTTCCCGTGCTTATATTCGGTTTTAATGAACGAACGCGCATCATAGTGTTTTGCTCCATCAATCAGTTCAGTGACAATGATTGAAGAAAGACGTTCACCGTAACTAACAATGGTATCTGAGGTTTTAGTAGAAAGGTCTTTGATGAGATATATTCCCTGAAAGATATCTTTTAGCTCGTTAAGAAGTTCTCCTACACGGCGTTGTAAATCATTTTGTTTTTCACCAGCGGGAAATAATTCTTTTATCATTTCAATGTGGCGATAAACGATCTCGCGAAAGTCAGCCTCATAAGCAGGGTCACCTTTTGCTGCCATTTTAGAAGTATGGAGTAGTTTGTCAGTGACTCCCCCTAGTGCCGATACCACGACAATAATAGGTTTTTGGTTGTTTTCTACAATGCGTTTAACGCTTAACAGGCTATTCACGGAACCTACGGATGTTCCGCCGAATTTCATGATTTTCATACAGACTAATATTTTGATATGTCTTTCCCGTTCTGTTCAGTTTTTAAAACAGGAAACACAAGAATGAGTAAAATCGAAAAGAAAAATAATTTGAATTTATCTACTAATTGTAGATGTGGTTCACGTAGAAACACAAAACTATCCTCAACCCCTAAGGGTCGTGGTGGTACACATGGATGTGACTGTAAAAGGATAGCTGTTCATGAAGTTTATTGTTTCTCGTTACTTATTGAAAAGATGTCGCAAATATAGAGATTAATGCAAACAATCTATCACATTTTGCCAACTTTTTCTTATAAAAAGATTTAGAGAGAAGGATTCACACAAATGACATAGATTAAGAAAAATGACATTTTGTTAGTTTATCACAGATATATCATTATCTTTGTGTTTCAAATAAGTAACATTTAGAGGAATGACCCCACAAAATACTTCCGTATTGATAATTTACACAGGTGGAACAATTGGTATGATACAAAATCCTGAGACTGGTGCCCTCGAAACTTTTAATTTCGAACATCTTCATACACATGTACCCGAACTGCAAAAAACCAATTGTACGATTGATACTATCCAATTTGACCCACCTATAGATTCATCGGATATGGAGCCGGAAGCTTGGCGTAAGATTGTACATATCATAAGTGATAATTATGATATGTACAACGGTTTTGTCATTTTACATGGCACTGATACGATGGCCTATACAGCCTCTGCACTAAGCTTCATGCTAGAAAACCTGGCAAAGCCTGTTATTTTAACAGGATCGCAATTGCCTATCTGTATGCTACGTACTGATGGTAAAGAAAATCTGATGACCAGTATCGAAATAGCCACCGCACAAAATCCAGATGGTACGCCTGTAGTACCCGAAGTATGTATATTATTCGAGAATCATTTGATGAGAGGCAATCGAACAACGAAACTTAATGCAGAAAACTTTAATGCGTTCCGCTCTTTCAACTATCCCGTATTAGCCGATGCTGGCATCCATATCAAATATAATTATGGGGTGATTCACAAAGCTATGCCTACTCTCCCTCTTGAGCCACATTATCTTTTAGACACCCGAATAGCTGTGCTAAAACTATTCCCAGGCATCCATGAAAACGTAGTGGCAGCTACACTATCCATAGAAGGTCTTAGAGCTGTGGTTTTGGAAACATATGGATCTGGAAATGCTCCTCGTCGTAAATGGTTGCTTCGCCTTTTAGAAGGGGCTTCGAAACGCGGTATCGTCATTGTAAATGTATCGCAATGCTGTGCCGGAACTGTAGAAATGGAACGTTACGAAACAGGATATCACCTGTTGCAATCAGGCATCGTGAGTGGATATGACAGTACTACTGAATCGGCTGTTACAAAACTAATGTTCTTACTTGGTCATGGCTATGAACCCGAAGAGATACGCGAAAAAATGCGCCATCCGTTAGCAGGAGAAATAACACTACCGTAAGCAAAGATATAAAAAATAAAATAAACGAGAGAGAATGAGAGATCGGGTAGACTAAAGGCTTTATACAGTCTTGGTCTACCCGATTGTTATTAAATGATCAAATAAAATCATCGCGTCGCTTTCAAAGCCTCATCTACCATGATGTGCATAGCCTTGGCCACACCACGACCATAAGCTGGATCAGCTTTATAGCAATTGCGGATGTGACGTTGTTTGATAAATAGCTCAGCTCCCTCCATGGCACGTGCCGTATTCTCAAAAAGCACTTGTTGTTGCTCAGCACTCATCAAACGGAATAGATCGCCTGGCTGTGTATAGTAATCATCATCATACTCACGCTCATTGTAGTTATAGACTTCTCCATGGGTAGCGAGCGGCGGCTCTTTCAATTCTGGAGAATCTTGCCATTCTCCATAACTATTAGGTTCATAGCCTATTGTCGAACCATGGTTACCATCTGTACGCATCTGTCCATCACGATGGAAAGAATGGAACGGGCAACGTGGTTTATTCACAGGAATTTCATTGTGATTTACACCAAGGCGATAGCGTTGTGCATCACCATATGAAAACAAACGTCCTTGCAGCATTTTATCAGGCGAGAAACCAATACCATCAACCGTATTCATGGGATTGAATGCCGATTGTTCGACTTCGGCAAAATAGTTCTCAGGGTTTTTATTCAGTTCCAGCACACCTACATCCATCAATGGGAAATCCTTATGTGGCCACACCTTCGTCAAATCAAAGGGATTAATGCGATATGCATTTGCCTCATCCTCTGTCATGACTTGTATCTTCATTTCCCAGCGCGGGAAATCACCTTTTTCTATAGCGGCATAGAGATCACGTTGGTGTGATTCCCTGTCTTTACCGATGATTGCTTCTGCCTCAGCATCTGTCAGGTTCATTATACCTTGACATGTCCTAAAATGAAATTTCACCCATGTTCTAACATTATCTTTATTAATGAAACTATAAGTATGACTGCCAAATCCATGCATATGACGATAGGACGAAGGTATACCACGATCACTCATTGTGATTGTAATCTGATGCAAAGCTTCGGGCAAGAGAGTCCAAAAATCCCAATTGCTATTCGGACTTCGGAGATTGGTTCGTGGATCGCGTTTCACCACATGATTCAAATCTGGAAATTTTAATGGATCCCGCAAAAAGAAAACCGGTGTGTTATTGCCTACCAAATCCCAGTTACCTGCATCCGTATAATATTTCATGGCGAATCCTCGAATATCTCGTTCGGCATCAGCTGCCCCTCGTTCACCTGCAACCGTAGAAAAACGCACAAAACAATCGGTCTTTTTTCCAACTTCGGCAAATATAGACGCACGTGTATATTTAGTAATATCATGTGTCACTGTAAATGTACCATATGCACCTGAACCTTTTGCGTGCATACGTCGTTCAGGAATTACCTCACGGTCAAAGTGCCCCAATTTCTCCATAAACCAAGGATCTTGCATCACTACCGGACCTGGCCGGCCAGCTGTTTGGACATTCTGGTTATCAGCAACAGGTCGTCCGTTGGCAGTTGTCATCTTCTCTTTCATACTTCTTTCTTTCTAAGGTTGAACATAGGTTGAACATGCGATATACAATGATATGTAACTCACGGCTGGTCAATATAAACATAATATTTTATATATCAAAGCATTAGCCTCAACATTTAAAGAAAGAAAGTAAAGAATAAGAAAGGAAGGATAAAGTTTAATTATTCTCGATTACGATATTTTTTGGTAGACAGTAAAGACAGCAACTCATCTTTAGACACACTACACTCCCCATACTCATCAACTACAGTATATTGACATTGCAGATATATTGATATAGGTTTCACTTCAACCTTTGTTACCATAGCTGGATATGATTTCGCATCAAATTCATTTCTGCTGGAACAGCTTGTAAAAATAATGATAAACATTCCCAATAATAGAAGATATGATTTATTCATTTCGCTGTATTTAAAGTTTCTTGTGTTACAGTCAATGTATAGTTATAAACAGAGTCAGTCATTTGTTTCAAAAAACCTTCCACGTTATCCAAACCATTTAAGGTTATCACTTTTCTACCATTAACCTTTGATGCAAGGATATGTTGACAACGTTCCAAATGGCCATATTCATAAAAGAACAAGTTCCCACCTAATGCAAAATTGTAGGTTCTCTCGTCATCCACCTCTATAGATTCTTTCAGTTCATATCGGATAGTGAAATTGGCAGTAAATGGCAATTTTTGTATTCGTAATTCAATGTATGATGAACGATCGTTTACACTAGCTGAAACCAGTTGCCCATCTTGATCGATATAATCAATATAAGTGTCTACAAAATTCTGTGCATCTAAAATATCAGACTTTGAGAAGCTAAATATATAATCGGATGAATCATCTAATAATTCGTGTTTATTAGAAGAGCATGAAGATGCAACAAGTTGCAAGCATGCAAATAGACATATAAATAGATATTCATTTATTTTTAAAGACATAAGCATCACATGAATTAAGTAATATGCATTATTGAGATAACCATAAATTCCATTTTCTTGCTACTCCATAAATCCGCATCCTCTCATCGATTCATATTTTCACACATTACTCTCCTATCAATTCCTCTATAACCCATTACTTACAGGGTAATTCATGGCAGACATAAATCGTTATAATCTATGTAGAGTGTTGATAAAAGAGTAGTATCCAAAGGAAATTCAATATAGATAAAACAGCATTAAACAAACTTGAGACATTAAAACCTCAACCCTGAAACAAAATTAATAGTTCTAATCAACATGACATTAAAATGACTATTTACAAATCAATTTACAGCTTTTACAATACCATCCAAAAAGCCTCCAGAAGGCATCTTAGAAGTTTATCACTTTGCTCCTTTTTCCAAAAACCAGGTTATTTCTAAATATCAGGAAGACAAGATTACTACAAACTGCGACTTATGAGTTGAACATTGAATCCAGCTATTTTCCGCTTTAAAGTTGCATCTAGCACGCTAGTCATCATCATAGCTCGGCCATTATTTTTTCAAGAGAGAGAGTCAGCAAACAATTAAAGGCCTAAGAGAAATAAGCATCTATCACTATTCAGTTTTATCAACACACAATCAACTTTCCATGCATCAATTCCATTTTTATTTAATAGTATTAGAAAACAATCAGTTTATATTTTCACGAACTGAAACAACAAAAATCCCATGATTTTTTTTACCATTCTAAATAAAATATAATTCAAACATTATAACTTAAATGAATATTTCAGTAACTTTGAATCGAATAAATAGCATCATTATTTCAATTATTCCGCATACTAAAACAATATATGAAGAAATATAATCACTTTGGGTTTATATTATATCTTAATCTGATCTTTATTATTTCTGCTTGTAATCATCACAGCACAATCAATCATAAGAATGATTTAATGCAGGATTCTCTCAGCAATCTTTGTGAGAGATTGGCGATGGAGCTACAAACAGACTCATTAAGGCAAGCAGCCAATAATTATTTGAGAATAACCACACCTCATAGTCGCGACTACTACAAGGCCCTCCAATTTCAACTTCTCGCTGATTTCAACGCACGCGATTATGACAAGACATTAGCAACGATAAAGCAGGTTGCTAGTCTTCCCAATTTTTATGACTATGCAGATTTAGCATGTCATTATCAATATACACGTGCCCGAAGCTTGCAATACAGTGGTCAGTTTGACGAAGCAATAAAGGCATTCAAGGACTGTTTCACTTACGATTCCGACGATGATACCATTCGCGAGAGTATACGTTCTATCAATCTCAATGCGCTTCAACAATTGATGAATACCTTTCTAAACAGTGGAAAACTACAGGAATGTGTTGATTATTTTCGTCATTTAGGTAAACAGCCCACTCCATTGATGCAAGATTATTGCTTGCGCGACATCAATTCACTTTTGGCTTACGCCTTGTATTGCAATGATAGCGATGAGGAAGCTGAGAGGACAATTGAAAGATCCTTGGTAATGCCACTTATCAATCCAACGCCTGAAAGACTTTTCCGCGACTATTCGTACGCGGCAGCTATTTGTTTTGGCAATGCCAATATGCAGGAGCAGGTCATCGAGTGGTGCAATGAAGCCATAAAAAATGCCGAAGATTATAAGTACACAATAGGCATACAATGGACAAAAGCCCTTCTAGGTAAAATCTACTACAAGATGGGACGTATAGATGACGCTGTGGATCTATATACAAAAAGTGCGAATTCTGCGCGGCAAACCGGTGATTTAAAAGGAGAAGCTAACGCTTACAATTCCATGGCCAACCTTTATCTATACTGGGAACAATTTGACCAAGCGAATGAATATGCCACTATTGCCTTGAACAATAATCTAGCCCAACAAAATATAAATCCGATGCTATGCGGTGAAGCTTTTTTGATGAAAGGAATGGTCATGTCCAAAATGGCCTACCCAGACTCTGCCATCTATTACTGGGGAAAAGCCGACAGCTGCTTTGCCGACATCTCCTACTCCACTGGCGCCATAGGGGTTGATAAGCAATTAGGTACATTCTTAATTGACAATGGCTCGGAAGAGGCCCTATCCGAAGGCATCAAACGTTTGACGCGTGTATTGCAATCCACTGCCTGGTATGACAGAGCTCCTTCCTATTTTCAGTTAGCCAAAGGCTTTATTAAGCAGAATAAGATAAATGAAGGCGAAGCAATGTTGGATAGCATGTATTCTATTCTTAACTCCTCATCTTCACCCTTCTACCTTGAAGATGCCAACCGCTTTGCCCTACAGCATTACCTAGACAAGAATGACGCACAGCGTATTCAACAATATGCGAATGCCTATTTGCAAGAAACTTCCAAAAAATTCGAAGACCATATTGCAAAAAAAGTGACCGAAGCCATGATCCAATATCAGACAGAACGCAAAGAGCAGCTTCTTCTTCTGGCACAAGCCCAACTCATCCAAAAAGAGTTGAATATCAGGTTTTATGTATCACTTCTCATTATATTGCTCATCTTACTTATGACTGCTTTGCTTTGGTTTGCTCATAAACAAAGATTCTATAGCATCAAGCACCAGCTTGTCGAAGAAAGGTGTAAGCTTTTGATAAAAGATATTCAAAGTACAAGGCGCCACAGTGCCGAAGTTGAAACCCAACTGAACGAACTACTTTCAGACAAAGACAGCCGAATGGAGATTGTCTCTGTTACGCCCAAGCTTTATCGTAAGAGTGGAGAAGGAAAATTCAGGGACCAATTCGCACAACTCTACCCAACTTTCTTACTCAAGCTGCGCGAAAAAGTACCCTCCATCACGAACAACGAGGAGGTGTTGTGTATGCTCATCATCCTAGAGCAGACTACAGATCAGATGGTAGACATTCTTTGTATTGCCCGTAGCAGTATCAATATGGCCCGCCACCGACTTCGTAAGAAGATGGACCTCAACAAAGAAGATTCATTGGAAGAGATTATTAAAAGTCTTGTTCAGTAATACTGTATTAATCAAATAAAGTAGATATTCGTTTCTTTACTTCTGCGAAACCATCTTTCGATACACCGACAATGCTTGCACGTGCTGCACGCCTAATGTCTTTTCGCATCTTATTTTTTTCTTTATCAAAAAACTTGCCACCTACTTCTAAGTATTTAATGGTGGCATAGCCCACTCGTAGGCACACAAAAGCATTCATCATCCCATTGGCAGCCGAACGAGTCAGCGTATTAGACACTACACAACCCAAAACGCCAAATGCTTCTCCAAAATCCATATCTTCCATAATATCCTCGATCGATGTGATGACAAACGAAGCTGAAAACACAGATATATAAAGTTTGGTCATTTGCAGATAAGAAGGTCTAACCCCAGAAAGTTTAATTAGCGAATTGATCATTCTGAAACATATTCCTATACTCATCAGCAAATCAATGGACCTATTTTGCGAGATTGCGGTAAACACAAAAGCCATTGTAGCCGATTGTTTCACAGCAGCCTCTTTCTCTCCTTGCTTTTCTTTTAGTATTTCTAATAGACTGTTTTTCCGATTATCACTTATAGTTATTCGTTTTTTCTGTTCTGCCGTAAGTTTCACTCGTTTGATATACTCACTCAGCTCATCGGGGTTTAGATTACTTATCATCTCAATAGGTTCGCCATCGAGCTGTGGTGTAAAAAGCACCTTTAACATGGGTATTAGGATAAACCACATGACAAAAACTCCTATGAAAGCATAAAACAACCAGCCCAATACAACATTTACCGAAGAGAGCTTATCGCCTATAGTTATGACATTTCCAACAACACTCAGGAACAAGATTGTGAGTAGTCCTATAATGACAGTTATGTAATGCTTAGTTTTCATGTCCTTGTAGTTTTTTTACCATATCTTTCATTAAGAGAAGTTGTCTATTCAATAATTCTTTCCTAGAACTCATCTGTTTATCCAGATGGGTAAATCTTTGGTCTACTTGTGCCAGAATCTTATTCAGTAATGCACTTTTTACTTCAGCCATCGCCGATCGCACCGCAAATCTGTAATCCTCAATCTTCATATCAATAGTACTAAGTGATGCATTCTTAAATTCAATCAAATACTCCTTATTTTCATTATAATCATATTTTTTATCTATAAAGATATCAACACCCCCTACAGTCATCTTTTCTCTAATATTAAAATATCGAGGCTGAAAAAGTGCCAAGGCATTGGGCACCAAATCTACCTTAATTGTGTCATCAATAGTAAATACAGCGTTTTCGTATTGTTTCACAAACTCAACGATTTCAGTAAAGATTGCATTATAAGATTCAGAGAAAAGCTTTTGAACCTTGTTTAGAAGTTGCATTCGGAAATGCGACCCCACACCAACACAAGAAATCTCATTGAAAGAGATGGCCAGTGCGTTAATAGATTCCTTAAGTTTTTTTCCTGTGGTTCGCTCTGCATGCGCGACCTTTTCACCGACCAGACGCTCTATTGTAGAAGCCAATGTCGCCTCGACCAGATTCTCACGCAACAGGTTAGAAATATATTCTGACAGCTCATAATAGGATGTTCCTGTATCGATCAACTGTTGTCGCAGTTCTTTTTGTTTGATGCCAATAGCCTCGAATGCTTTCAATTGATACACTATTTCATTATCAATCTTTTTTAGTTCATCTATTGCCAGAGCGATATAGGCATTCGCTTTAGTTATACTGTTACGGTCTTTGATGTTTTGTCTGTCTTCCTTCAGTCGTTTCACCATTTCATTTTCCAAACATTCATATTCTTTCAATGCCATATCTATATCCATCCTAAATGAATCTTTAATATGATCGACACACATCAGACCATTATAAATCTTAGCAAAATTCAATTTATAATTTTCAAAATCTCCCGTAATACCAAATCGGTCCTTTATGAACTTGACACCTGCCCCCACTTGTCTATCAACCATAGCGGTAGTCAGTTCGTCTTTTACATAATACAAGGATTCATGAATGTTATGAATTAGCCTCAATGGCACATTCGTCAGCTTATTGGCAAGGAGATTCTCCAAAAACTTACTAGTAGCTTCATTAATGGCAGATGTAGAACTTTGTACGAAAAAGATAAAGTCGGCCCGTTGTACCATTTCTTGATAAAGCGGATTGTCATGATCATTATAGTCCCTTCCATCCAACCCTGGCATATCAATTACCATTATCTCTTCATCAATAAAACCACCACCTTCTACGCCGATTGTAGCAATATTGCCCGTACCAGTCATCACTATCTGATTGATATTTTCTTCGGTAGCTTCGGTTGTCGTCGTATCTACCAAATTTTCAAGCACATCATAATCGTCTATTCCTCGAAGCACATCTATTATCTTATTGAATATTTCCAGTTCGATTTCCGAACGCTCTTCCTTTGTCTGCCCCTCTCGCTTTTTGGCGCAGTATTGCGTAATTTTGTTCAGATGACTGCTTGACGACTGACCGATAATGGTAGGGATAGCCGTACATTCCAGTACATCCGTCGGACTCACCCTGGCACGTGACAAAATATTGACAAATGTCGATTTACCTGATTTCAAAGGTCCCACAATAAGAACAAAAAAACGTGTTGCAGCAAACTCCTTACGAGCTCGCTGCAACCTATTTAAGATGGTCATTAGTGCATCTTTCCTATAAATATCATCATGAATAGCTGGTGAGTAGTCTTTCAGAAAGCCATCCAATATACTTATCAGTTTATCTTTTTCTTCTATCCGAGGGTTACTATCATCTATGTGTATTCTATCCAGTCCACCTAATGTTTTATTCTCCGTATCAAATAACATTGTTCTTTTTTGATGTTTAAACAATTAATCACCCGAAAAGATATCTTCCAGTCCAGGAATTCCGAATAATGTGCCTGCTATACCCAAAGCATTAGTTATAAGCTTTCCTTTTCTATAGCCTGAATACCCTGATTTAGCTACACTCTTGGTCTTTTCCCAGAAGTTAATATCATTTTCTATTATTTCATTTAGCATATCAACAGTATATATATAAAGATCACCTAATTTATCCATTATATACTCTGTTTCCAAGTCTTCAAAATTGATATTTTCCACTTTTGTACAAACTGACCAAAATTTAAACTCATCTGTAATAAACTTCATCAATCCAGCATGTGAATAGTTATCATTAACACCATTATTCAAAGCGGTCATCAATTTTGGCCAAGTATTTGAGTAAGCCTCCAAGCAATCATCTGTCAAATTCTCGATAAAGTTATCGAAATAGTCATCGCCAAGATAAAGCATTATAAAAGCCGAGTTATTGTTCAAAGGATAAATGTAATATGTTATTTTTCTATCCTCTAATAACAGTTCTCTACCAGCAAAAAAAACGTCTCCCTTTTCAATATAAAAATAGTTCACGTCCGTTTCCGTATTTGAACTATAATCACTATCCAAAAAGAAATCTAATGAATATCTTCTTTCCATAATAATTTGATTTAGTATAAATATTCCACGTCTTAAACATTAAAATAAATGTTTATTTTTAAACAAATATAAATATTAAGCTTCTTCTCAGCAACACCCAAAATTCAGATTATGATTCAAAGTGCAAATACCAATACTTAAGCGGTAATAATTTATAGCTATATGGAAAATTTATATTTCCTCATTATCAAAAAATCCAAGAAAGATAACATACTAAATATTCTTTTCCACCTCTTCTACATTCTCAATACGGCTAATATCATATATGGCAGATTGCAGCTCGGTAAACGAGTGTACTCGGAAGTGAATATCACAATCCACTATTTCGTCGACAGTGTCTGTTTTCAGATTGTCAATAGATAGTTTTAATCGGTTGGTGATACAATCTATCAAATCGCTCAATAAATGAAACCTATCGATGGCTTTAATATGGATGGATACCGGATAAAGGATATCAGGATTTTCCTTGAACTCAATAGCCTTTACAGAATCTCCTTCTTGAGAAGCGCGGCTGATGGCCTGCGAGCAATCGCGCTTATGCACAGATAATGTCCCATCATCATTCTTAAACCCTATCACCTCATCATCAGGCAAAGGCTGGCAATGCAGACATCGGATATAGTTAGGCTTCAGCCCATTTTTAAAATAGCGGTTCAGATAACTTTTTGCTTTATATGAGTGTACATATTTCAACCAATCCTCGCGGGGCCATACGGAGTCCTTTGTGCCTATCTCGATACAATCGCCTCGGCGCAGCTTTTCTTTCACCGAATAAAGACGCCCATTTATCCGAGCGTATTGGGCATGCAGCCCTATCTCACTATGAATCTCGAAAGCAAAGTCTAGAGCAGTAGACCCTTGGGGTAACTTGAAGACTTTGCCTTGTGGCGTATAGACGGTGATATCGTCATTGTAAAAGGAAGAAACCACACCTTCCATAAAACCAATATCATGGTTATGATTGGCTATATCGAGCAGATTCTGACGGAATTTCTCAATCCACTTCGTGATATTCCCTTCATTACGACTGGCCACACAGCCATAGCGCGAACAGTTGCGCATGTTTTCAGAGCTGATATGCACCTCTTCCCATTGCCCATGGTCAGTGAGCAACTGTACATGCAAGCTTTGGTAGCCATTCTCCTTAGGTGAATCGATATAATTGAGCATACTTCCAGGCTTTTCCTTAAAGAGATCGGTGAGTAATGCATAGATTCGTAGGGAAGATGACTTCTCAGAAACACTTTCTTCCCCCTTAAACACGATACGTACAAAGTGCCGGTGTTCTATATGATTGAAATTGGCTCCATAACGTTGCATCTTTCTCCTGACACTTAGAGGTGTGCGATAGACAGCTTCTACATGCACCTTTATACCATGCTCGCTCAGTTGTGTCTTTATCTTATACATAAACTCATTGAGCCGGTCAGCTTCACGTTGGCGATCGGCTTCCAGCTGCTGTTCGATACGAGCGTATTCCAGCGGACAGCGATAGCGAAAGCTCAGATTCTCCAGTTCTATTTTTATCGGATACAGTCCTAACCGATTGGCCAATGGTGCATAGAAAAAATCGGTTTCCCCAGCTATCTTCATTTGCTTGTCAGCACGCATGCTATTCAGGGTACGCATATTGTGCAAGCGGTCGGCCAGTTTGATAAGTATGGCACGAATATCATATTGCAGCGAATTGAGCATCTGTTTGAAGTTATCCACCTGCTTGGACTTGTAATGGATATCCTTCTTCTGCTTAGTGACTACCCGCACCAAGAAAGCTACATCCTTGCCAAACATGGCGTCAATATCTTCGATAGTATAAGATGTGTCTTCTACTACGTCATGGAGGAAGGCAGCACAAACGGGATTGGCACCCAACAGCATTTCTTCGCCTACTATACGTGCTACGGCAATGGGATGTACAATATATGGTTCTCCTGTTTTGCGTTTTTGATCGCGATGAGCATCACGTGCCAAATCGTAAGCACACCGTATCATCATCATTTCATCCACTGTTACTCTTTGGGACATTACCTGGAAAAACTTTTCCACGTTTTGTCGAATGTCTTCTTCAATGTTATGCATAGACA
>CAMTPC010000031.1 GCA_947074295.1 uncultured Bacteroides sp.
CACGAGAAGAACTCTTCATCACCACCAAAGTATGGATCAGCAATTACGGCGAAGAGAAAGCGGCAGCCTCTATTGAGGAATCTTTAAGGAAGCTAAGGACGGATTACATCGATTTGATGTTACTGCACCAACCTTTCAATGACTACTACGGTGCTTATCGTGCCTTAGAAGCCGCTTACAAGGCTGGTAAAGTGCGTGCCATCGGTGTTTCAAACTTCTACCCCGACCGATATATTGATTTGGTGTCACATGTTGAAATTATCCCTGCCGTCAATCAGGTGGAGACACATGTGTTCAATCAACAGAAGGAGGCTCAAAAGATTATGGAGGAGTATGGCACACAAATCATGTCATGGGGACCTTTTGCTGAGGGATTGAACGACTTCTTTAACAACGAAACATTGGCTACCATTGGAAATAAGTATGGCAAAACGGTTGCCCAAACTGCGCTACGCTATTACATACAGCGTGATATAGTGGTGATCCCCAAATCGACTCACAAAGACCGAATGCAGCAAAATATGGATGTATTCGATTTTGAGTTATCGGAAGCCGATATGAACGAGATTGCACAATTGGATCAAGCCAAAAGCCTTTTCTTCTCTCACTATGACCCCAACCTGGTGAAGATGATGATGGAGTGGGAAAAGGCGCTTTAATCCACTTCCTGTCTTACCGGTTTTCTTTTAATAGCATGGACTGGACAGTGTGACACACACTTCATGCACTGTAAACAAAAGATGCCTCTTGTCGCAATGACTTGCTTATCTTGTAGAGCGAAGACTTGTGCGGGGCATCTTTTTACACATCGCAGACAACGCTTGCACTTTTCCTCATCAACTACTGGCGAAAATGCCTTACCCTCTCTTCGACCTCTAAACCATTTAAAACGTTTCAGCACATGAAATGTGGTCAATAAAATCACTATCAAACCCAATTTACCATGAATCCCACCAAGCGGATTGTGCTGTGCACCTGAGCAGAAAAAGGCGGCTACCACCAACCCCGAAAGAAATGTAATCGCTGCGAACCAAGTAAGCCATCTGGTGAGTTTATTCTTCTGTTTTAAAAACTGATGCAACCACTTCTTTGCCGTGACCCAATGTATTTGCAAATGAAGGATGATCCCCGCCATGCAAAGCAAGCAGACGATGATATGTAGCCATACCCAGAAAGGATAACTTAATCCTAGAAATTCACCTCCTGCAATACACTCCAAGAGTATAGAACTGATCGCTACTAAAGCGCCAATTACCAGTAAAGAGATATTTAATCGATATAAATTCTTTGCGTACATGTTTCGACTTTTTTCTGCAAAAATAGAGTAATGACGGTAGAGTTAAATTCACTATATTTGCAGAACTATACTCCATATTTGCACCATGCAGAAAGAATCAATCATAGATCCCATCATCGATCGGAGCACGGCAGTAGTCACTGTAGAAACAGTTAGCCGAAAGAAGACACCCCACCACCCATCCAAGGGATACCATCATCATGACTCTTATCAATTGGTTATTGTAGAAAGAGGAATTGTCGAGTTTATATTGAATGGGATGCTCCATCAGATGGATAAAGGCAAGATAATCATGATAGGAAGTAAATTGCCACATGGCACAGTGAATTTCTCCCACGATGTAAGAGCAACAATTATACACATACCCTACGACAACATTATTTGGTGCCGCACTGTTCCTGAACTCCAGCACAACTTAGATTATATCAAAGGAAGTCAGAAGGGTTATTTATTTGACTCACTGCCTTTTTATAAACGGGCAGTTGCGTTGAGTAAAAGTCTCAAGCAGGCTGAAGGATTCCATAAAGTCAGTCTACTATTTGAACTATTATCGCTGATCTGCCATCAATCCTCTTTCATTAATCTAACTTCGCACATCAACAAAGGTCATCAACTGATGCCGTCCATTCAACAGACTTCAATAGAAAAAGCTATAGCCTATATCTATGATCATTATCAGGATGATATAACACTGACCGGTGTGGCTGACTATGCTAGCCAAAACCCCTCGGCACTATGTAGAGCCTTCAAGAATAAAACGGGAAAGACTGTATTCCAGTTTATCAATCGGTTGCGGATAGAAAAAGCTTGTCTATTACTTCGCAATAATGACCTGACCGTTGCCCAAATAGCCTTTCAGGTAGGTTTCAACACCTTCTCCCATTTCAGTACACAGTTTCAACGCATCGTCCATCTATCTCCTACAGTCTATCGCGAAAAAATAAATGTATTATAATATTACCATTTAAACGTTTTTTAAACAGCGATTAAATGACAGTAAAATAAGAATCAGGATTCTTATTTAAAAGAATGCCGTTTCTTTCATAGAAAAAGCACTATTCTTCTATGAAAGAATCATGCTTTTAATAAACACAATGTTCTTAACTGCAGTGTACTGAGTTTAGTTCACTTTTCAGGTTATTAAAACTATACAAGTTCACTTTATTAGATTTTAGACCTAAGTTGGTTAACTTTTCAAATCCATATACCTAAATAGGTAGACTTTTTAATTTTACTGGGCAGCATAGCCCATCTTCTCAACAATCTCAATCTCATAAAGTTTACTCCAAATATCTTCGGTCGGTGAGCGCCGCGCGGCAAGGGGCGGGACCACCCGTCCCGACGAGCGCAACACGCGCATTAACAATTCTTTAAGCTACATCTCTTTTAATTATATCCATAGGGGTAAGCATACCCAGGGCCTGGTGAGGGCGGATATTATTATAAACAAATATTGGCTTTTCTACCCTTTGCTCAACTTCTTCAAACGATTCCTCTTCGCAGTCAAACAACCAACCATTCTTAATCGTGTTATTTATTCTTTCTGCCAATACATTATGCGCCTTAAGTTCATTAATATATTGATTGGAGCAATATTGCACTCCTCTATCTGAATGATGAATTAGGGCATCAATATTCTGGCCATTATCTCTATAGAACTTAAACGCCATTTCAAGCGCTTTCATAGGCCCTTCAGTATGTAAAGTCTGGTGAAGGGAATATCCCACAATTGCTCTACTAGCAGCATCTGTCAATAGCGATAAGTAGGACCAACCACCACTTGTTGCAACATATGTAATGTCAGCTATTATCATCTGTCCACTGCACTTTGCCACAAACTTTGGAGCAGTATTCAACAAGTCCGGATAGATGTAAAAGTTGTGATTAGAGTTGGTCGTTTTAGGACGAGACCTTTTCTTACGTTGAACAAAACCATTAGCCCTAAAAATATTATAACATTGATCATGTCCAATAGTCATCTTCTCTTTAAAGTATCTTACACAACACGCATAAAGCTCGCGCATCCCCGCCTTTGGCATCAGCTCTAGGAGCTTTTGCGTATAGAACACAATGCTGGAGGTAAGAATATCAGTCTCTATTTTACGGTCAACATGTTTATAATACCCTTGTCTCGTTATGCCAGAATAATCACAGAGATGTTTTAGCCAACCATGCTTCACAACGGAGGACCCACTCTGTGACAAGGTATCGATTACTTGGCATCTGAGTTTTTTCGGACAGGAATATGATAATTCTGTTCTGTCAGCTCAATGAGAAGATCCGCAGCAGTGCGAAGTATGGTCTCTTTTTCTAGTTTACGCTGGAGTTGACGATTTTCATCATTCAATCTTGCGTTCTCCTCACGTAGGACAGCGATGGTAGATGCAGCATCAAGATCCACCAAGGATTGGTCAATGATTGGCTTTTTCACTTTTGTATCTTCTATTTGAAACCTTTCCATCCATCGATACAAACATCCAGGCGACAACCTATTTCGACGTTCAAACCCGCGGCGAGTATCCGAACTGGATAGATATTCCCAAATATAGGATTTTTGTTCCGACTCATTACACTGAATGTACTCTTTTCTTTTTCCTCTCATATTCTTTGAATTTGTGAAAAGTAAACTTATTCAGTACACTACAAACACTATTGATTTAAAACAGAAGAATAATAGAGATATTGTCATGTAAAGATATTTATCTTTACAACAATTCATTTAACTACGTTTCAAAAATGATAGTAATTTGTTTTTCTAATGAATCGTGTCTGTAGTTCAATAGAATGTGTTTACTACTCTAAAGTGCATCCTGCCCTATGCACTTTTGTGAGCATGTGCATGCACTTTTGTGCATAGCCCTACGAAATATTGTGAACAGCACTATACATCGGCATATATAGGACTAAGAAACAAGTAGGATATTCTACGATTTTGCGTAGATGAAGGATGAATGCATCCAACTCAAATGCTTTTTTACCATCTGGACAATTAAGTTTCATTACTTACACAACATAGCGCAGAGTTTAAAAGAATATGGGGTATTTACACAGATCATTTGATGCATATATAAGCATGCTATAGATTATACTTTTAATCAAATACCTATTAATAGCCATCTTACTTAAATATACTACATACAAATACCGATAATAGGCGATTTCGAATTATCCTTTAAATATCGAATTTTGCACTGCAATTACAAAAACAGTAATGCAGCAAAAAATGATATTAAATATTTCAAAATTGAGTACACAGATTTTCAAGAAGATTTCTATTCTTTCATTTCTATTATTATTCTTTCTCACTAGCCACGGAGAAAATAAAAAGGGAACTATTTTTGGCAAGGTCATATCTTCTGAAAAAGAGATCATAGAATATGCTACAGTCCATTTAAAAGGAACATCTTTTGGTGCTGTAACCAACGACAAAGGTATATATGAACTATCCGCTCCAGCCGGAAAATATACATTGGTTGTTTCTGTATTGGGTTTCAATACTGTAGAAAAAGATATTCTGCTTAATCAAGGTGCGAGAATCAAAGAAAACATAACGATTGATCCACAATCGGAACAGCTTGAAGAGGTTCTGGTCGTGGCCAATGGAGTAAGTAGACTAAATCGCTCGGCCTATAATGCTATTGCAATTGATGCGAAAGCACTGCAAAACTCTACTAGCAGCCTAAGTGAGGCGTTGGCACAAGCCCCAGGTATGAAGATCCGCGAATCTGGTGGTGTTGGCTCAGATATGCAACTGACGATGGACGGTTTTAATGGAAAACATATCAAAGTATTTATTGATGGAGTGCCACAAGAAGGTGTAGGAAGTTCATTTAGCTTGAATAATATCCCTGTGAATTATGCCGAACGTATTGAGATATATAAAGGTGTCGTTCCAGTAGGTTTTGGTACAGATGCCATTGGTGGTGTCATCAATATCATTACTAAAAAGAATCACAACCGCTGGTTCCTAGATGCATCTTATTCTTATGGCTCTTTTAATACGCATCGCTCGAATATCAACTTCGGACAAACTTTTAGCAATGGCCTTGCTTATGAAATAAACGCATTCCAAAACTATTCGGATAACGATTATTATGTAGATACTGCTGTTAAAGATTTCGAAACAGGCGCCATCAACAAAAGAAATATCGAGCGAGTACGACGTTTTAATGATACTTATCACAACGAAGCAATTGTAGGTAAGATCGGCATTCTGAATAAGAGTTGGGCAGATAGATTAATGTTTGGCTTCACTTGGTCCAATATGTACAAGGATATTCAAACTGGTGTTCGCCAAGAGATCGTTTTTGGCGAAAAACATCGCAAGGGATATTCATTAATGCCGTCTGTAGAGTATAGCAAACGTGATTTGATTGTAAAAGGATTGGATCTGTCATTAACGCTAAACTATAACAAGAACATCACACAAAACGTAGATACTGCATCTTATGAATATAATTGGCGTGGCGAGAGGCGTGAGCTTCGTCTACCCGGTGAGCAGTCTTATCAACGTATAGAGTCCAACAATTCAAATTGGAATGGGACAGCTACAGCTACTTATCGTATCAATCATAACCAAAGCATCACATTCAATCATGTGATGAATATATTCCATCGCAACAACCGCTCTTTATTGGTCGACTCTGAATCTGCAGCTAATGCTATCGCAAAAGAGACACGCAAGAATATCAGCGGACTTTCTTATCGCTTAATGCCTTCAGAAAAGTGGAACATGTCTGTTTTTGGGAAGTATTATAGACAAGATATCTCAGGCCCAATAGCCACATCGAGTGCAGCAGATGAGTTTGTGCGTACATCAAAATCTATTGATGCCTTTGGTTACGGAGTTGCAGGTACCTATTTTATTACAAAAGGTCTGCAAACTAAATTCTCGTACGAGAAAGCCTATAGACTACCTACTAATGATGAGATGTTTGGTGATGAAGACTTGGAGTCTGGCGATATAGCTTTAAAACCCGAAAACAGTGACAACTTTAATATAAGTTTGAGCTATACCAAGAATTTTGGCAAGAATGCTTTCTATCTTGAATCAGGTTTTGTGTTTCGTAATACAAAAGATTACATTCAGCGAAACATCACCAGCTTGAGTGGTGGTAAATATGGTGCAACATATATCAATCATGGAAAAGTGAAAACCTTGGGATGCAATATCTCAGCCAATTACAATTACTCGCACTGGTTTAGTATAGGTGGTAATTTTACTTTAATGAATATTCGCGACAATGTACGAACTGTTACGGGTACGCAACAAGAAAGCTTAACCTATAAAGCTCGCATCCCCAATATACCTTATCAGTTTGCTAATATGTTTGCTTCATTCTTTTGGAATAATTTAGGTGCGAAAGGCAATAAACTTACTGTCACTTATGACAATAATTACATGCACAACTTCCCTTTGTATTCGGAGGTTTTAGGAAACGATTCGGAGTTTGTTGTGCCTACTCAATTCTCGCACAATTTGACGATATCTTATGGCATTAAGAATAACCGTTACAACTTCTCTGTTGAATGCCAAAACTTTACAAACGAAAAGCTTTATGATAATTTCAGTCTGCAAAAAGCAGGTAGAGCCTTTTATGGTAAAGTGAGAGTCTATTTCGGTAGCAAGAATTAATAAGATAAATACAAATATTTAAAATACAATTATATGAAAAAAAGAAATCTACACTTAGGCCTTTTAGGATTAAGCATGTTTGGCTTAATGACATCTTGCAGTGATGATTATGCAAGTAACAATAGCGATAGCAATATCAGTGGAAGCGAAAGTTCTTTCGTTGTAGCCGCCACATTAGGCGAAGCTAACAAACTTTTGAAAAGCGAAGCTCTTAATAGCGGGACAATATCTGCTAATGATAATGGGAAAGTTACGGATTTAGGTACAACATGGATTTATTATCAAGATAAGTATCTTTATCGTTTGGTATACAATCAAGGTAATGCAGGTTTATCTTCTTCTTATAAAATGGAAGCAAATGGATCTATTGAAGAACGAGATTATACTTACGAAATCCCACGTTTCACTGCATACGGCATCTATAACAACTATATTGTGACTTCATCAACAGGTGATTTAAGCACAAGCTATGCCGATGAGAATGGATATTTGCCCAAAGGTTTCCTTTTCTCTTATCTTGATGTGGAAAATGAGACTCTACGTACAAATAGTGAGACTATTTTCTCTGAAAACTATTTAGGCAATGGTGAATATGTGACTTTGGCTGGTTATGTACAAGTAGGTAGCAAAGTATTCAGTGCGCCCATTCCAATGGGATTGAGTCAATATGGTGTAAAAGCCAATAATGGCGAATATGTAGTTTATCCTGAATTGGTAAAAACAGAATCAGGCGGCAGCGCAAGTAGCGCATATGTGGAAGGTGAATTACAGTGGACACAGCACCCTAATGAAGCATGGATTGCTATCTATAATAATATTGACTTGATGAATCCTAAATTGATCAAGACTGATAAGATCAGCTATGCATGTGGTCGTTACCGTTCTCAGTACTACCAATCAATTTGGGCGGCAGACAATGGCGATATTTATGTATTCTCACCCAGTTATGCTAAAACGATGACTGCGGCCGTACAGCAAACTACATTGCCGGCTGGCGTAGTGCGTATCAAGTCGGGAGCTGAAGATTTTGACGCAGACTACTATTGCAATCTTGAAGAGCAGACTAATGGCAAATCGTTTCTCCGTTGTTGGCATATTGCCGAGGATTACTTCTTGATGTTGATGTACGATAGACCATTGACAGAAACTGGATTCGTCGCAACAGAATTGGCTGTTTTCAAAGGTTCAACTAAAGAACTGAATTATGTATCTGGCATACCATCAGCAGATGTTTTGTCTGGTTTTGGAAACACTCCACATGTAGAAAACGGTAAGGTATATGTTTCTATAGCTACAACCGACGCCGATCAACCAGCTATTTATGAAGTTGATCCTATCACTGCAGTTGCAACAAAGGGTCTTGTTGTTGAATCGGATGCTGTAACAGCTGTCGGTAAACTATCTTATTACAAATAAGATATTACTACTTTAAAGATTCATTATTGAATGATATAACAATCTTCCTATTTAGCGATATACAAACGCAAATAGGAAGATTGCTTGTATTAGATGCCAAATCCTTAACTTCTAATAAATGCATATGATTTTATTTAGTCATAGACTTTATCAGTTCTACCACCTGGGGGATTGCATCTTCAACCTCGGGTGATAGATCCATACCGATATCTTGGATATTATTCACAGATATGGTAATCAAATCAATTTCGGGAATAGTCTCTCTGACAATCATACTCTCAATCATGTCGCGTAAGCCAAACTCGTGAGAACTGAGCAGCTGCGGATAGTCCGATGAAAACTTTGGTTTTATCATCTTTATAGTTCCTGGCAATGTACCATCCAAAGTAGCATCTACCATAATAACCTTTTTATACTGCTCCAATTCACCTATGATACCTACCCCACCCGTACCTCCATCCAAGATATCGACATGAGGTGCCAATTCTTCTTTTTCGAGAGCTTGCACTACATGAATCCCTACCCCTTCATCTTGAAGCACCAAATTCCCAACTCCCAAAACGAGTGTTTTATCTATCATGACTCACTTATAATTTTATCATTATTCTCTGCTTCCTTCTTTACTTCCCTAACCAATGCCTTTTCCTTCTTGATCTGTTCTTCTTTTAACAGTTCTTTCTGGTAATCTTCCACAATTTCAGTATCAATAAATTTCCAACCACCAATGATTGAAGAAGCAATACCATTTCTTTCAATATAGTCATGATAGAACACCAGATAAACATGAACAATGATAAAGAGAATAAAAAACCACATCAAATAATAATGGATTTGTTTGACTACCATTAAGCCACCCAACTTAAATGCCAGCCCTTCGAACATGCCTGCCCCAACAACTTCGGCCGTAGGTGCCCAAAGACATAACCCTGTGATGGACTGCAATATCAACATGATAAATAATCCTCCATAGGTTACTGCTGCCAAGCTATTGTGTCCTATATCATAAATGGGTTTGGGGGTGAGCAAGAATATATCTACTTTCAATGTGTCGAAGATGCCGCGCCACTGCTTTTTTGTCAAAGGGACATAGTTATTCCAACGCGCAAATTTATTTCCGGCAAAGAGCCAATATATTCGTGCCATGAAATTGACGATCAGTATAACGCCTAGCGTCATATGTGTAAATCGCAAATAGCCAAACCAATAGCCTAACTGTTGTGCTCCGTCGGCTTGTAAAATAGCTGGAGGATATGCAATGAGCAATCCCGTGATTATCAAGAAAGTGATGCATCCTGCATTCACCCAATGGAAAATTCGCACCGGTAATTGCCATACATAGACCTCTCTTAATGGAACTTTCTTTACTTTCATAACTATTCTTTTTAAGATTAAAAAGTATCTAACCGGTGTATATGTTGACCATTCTCACTGTACAGATGGACGGCACATGCCATACATGGATCGAATGAGTGAATGGTGCGAATTATTTCGAGTGGAGCAGACGAATCATATACTGGTACACCGATCAAGGAAGCTTCAAAAGCCGAGCGTTGTCCTTTCGGATCGCGAGGAGATGCATTCCAGGTAGTGGGCACCACCATCTGATAACGTTTCACTTTTTTGTCTTCAATGTCTACATAGTGAGCCACTGCACCACGCGGTGCCTCACATACCGCATAGCCTTGCGCCGATTTTGGCCAAGTCTTGGGTTCCCAATAGGTCGAGTTAAACATCCGATAATCGCCTCCCTTTATATTACTGACCAATTGATTATAGAAATCGGTCATCCATTCGGACACTAAAACGGCTTCCATCGATCTGCCCAATATACGTCCGATAACAGAGAACAATACCTCCTTGTCTGCACCCAGTTTCTTCAGACAGCGGTCTGTCAAATCCACTATAGGTTCATTACCTGCAGCATAATTCACAATGCAACGCGCCAGAGGTCCTACCTCCATAGGCATATCCTTGTAGCGTGGTGTCTTTATCCAGCTATAGGGTTCATCATGGTTCAGATACTCGTAAGGAGGAGTTTTACCAGTATAGTTCAATATGGTTTCACCTACCGATGGATGCAATCCCACATTCTTACCTTGCGGATAGTCATACCAAGCATTATTGACATACTCCACCAAGCCATTCATGGCCATCGGATCAAACTCTTCTACACGACTCAAGTTGCGATCAGTCACTATACCGCGCTTCATCATGTACGAATTGGTATCTCCAAAATGCGTCATCGGGAAGTCCCCAGCAGCCAGATAATTCTTCAATCCACCGCCCACTTTGGTCCATTCAGGATAGTAAGAGCCGATAGCCAGCACATCAGGCAGGTAGACCTGCCTCACAAAGATCTGAGCTTGCTGAATGATTTGATACACCCAGCTGAGGCGGTCTATATTGATCGCATTAGGTCCATCTACATTGATGGCACAAGCCATACCACCCACCAAGAAGTTAGGATGTGGATTCTTGCCACCGAATATAGTCTGTATCTTTACTATTTCTTTCTGAATCTCTAGTGCTTCAAGGTAATGTCCCAGTGCTACAAGATTTACAGCAGGAGGCAGTTTATAGCCCGGATGATCCCAGTAGCCATTAGTAAAAAGCGTGATCTGGTTAGACTCTACATACTTCTTTACTGTATTCTGCACATCCGTAAAGTAGCCTATGGAGTTTTTGGGCCATGCCGATAGGGTCTGGGCTATAGCCGCAGCCTCTTTGGGATCGGCCTTTAAAGCACTCATCACGTTTACCCAGTCTAGTGCTTGTAATTGATAGAAATGGGTGATATGGTCTTGCATGGTAAGCGCTCCAAGCATGAGATTTCTCACCATTTCAGCATTTGGGGGAATCACAATGCCCAAGGCATTTTCTACTGCACGCACAGACACCAGCGAGTGCATCGATGTACATACGCCACACACACGTCCCACGAAAGCCCACACATCGCGCGGGTCCCTATTTTGTACAATAATCTCAATACCACGTACCATCGTACCTGTACTGTAGGCATCCGTAATGACACCATTATCAATGTCAGCTTCTATTCTTAAATGTCCTTCAATTCTGGTCAAAGGATCTACAACAACTCTTTTTGTCATAACTTAAAGTGGATTAGTAGTTTATTCTTGAGGCTTTGTATCATCAGAAGCAGGTTTATTCTGACCACCCATATATTTCAATTGATCTACTCGGATCTCATTGAGTTTTCTTTCCAATTCAGCGAGTCGTTCATTCATGCTTCTATCCGTTTCTTCAGACTCCTCCTTATTCAGGCTAGTATCGTCCATCTGATTCTTAATCAATTTCCGTTTCACCACATTGGTCACTATACCATGCGTCACTACTCCCGCTACCGTTACCGCTGCCAAACCTATTCCGATATCAGTAGCAGTAACACTAGCACCGATACCTGTGATTGAAGGCAAGGTAGCATATAGTGGCTCCTTATCCCAGAAGTTAGGCTCGGCACAGCCGATACATCCATGTCCCGACTGAATAGGATAGCTCACATTATTGTTCCATTTAATGATTGCACAAGAATTATAAGTGTTAGGTCCTTTACATCCCATTTTGTAGAGACAATATCCTTTCTTTGCATTCTCATCATCGAATGACTCCACAAACAATCCTGCATCATAGCATGGACGACGATAACACGTATCATGGATACGACGTGAATAAAACACCTTCGGACGCCCCATATTATCGAGTTCGGGCAGCTTGCCAAAAGTTACATAATAAGAAATGACACCCGCCATCACATCAGCAATAGGCGGACACCCCTGCACATTCACAACAGGTTTACCTGGATGGAGCTTATGCACTGGCACAGCTTTTGTTGGATTAGGATGTGCTGCCTGAATACACCCCGAACACGCACAGTTGCCCCAGGCTATGATACATGCCGCACCCTTTGCACCTTCGTCGAAGACATCTTTGGCGCTGCGTCCTGCAATGGTGCAATAACCAGGATTGCCTAGTGGCACAGCACCTTCCACCACCATGATATATTTTCCATAATTATTCTTCATAGCTTCTTCACGCACAGCCTCAGCTTGTTCGCCAGCAGCCGCCATCAACGTATCCGAATAATCCAAAGATATCAGGTCGAACAATATTTCCTGAATCACCGGATGAGAGGCTCTAATAAAAGACTCACTACAACAAGTACACTCTTGGAAATGATACCATATAACAGTTGGTCGGGGTTTCGTCTCGAAAGCCTCTACCATTTGCGCCACACCCGTTGTGCTTAGCCCTAACATTCCACCCATTAAGCCACAAAACTTTAAAAACTGTCGTCTGGAACAGCCTTTCTCAGTCAGCTCTTGATAAAAAGTCTTTTCCTTATTCTTCTTCATATCTATAAAAATTTATTTCCAACTCAACAGATACGTGGTAATTGTTCTCCCGAAATCATTTCTATGATTCGTTTATTACCAAATATGCCTTTCATGTAAACTGTATCATCTTCATGGTTTATTACTTTCCCTATAATCTGTGCATTGCTTCCATATTCACTTTTTCGAATTATATCCAAAGCTTTCTCAGCATCTTGTTCTGGAACAAACACTAGCAAAATACCTTCATTGGCCACATATAGCGGATCCAGCCCCAGTAGTTCACAGGCCGCATTCACTCCATCGCTCACAGGCAAAGAAGATTCATCTATCTCCATTCCTACGTGTGCCGTTTGGGCCAACTCGTTTAGGGTACTCGACAAACCTCCCCGTGTAGGATCTCGCAAAACATGTATTGATTCTGGCATTTCGGATAATAGATTTGTGACGATATCATTCAATGAAGCCGTATCACTTCTTATTTCACTCTCGAATTCCAGACTATTTCGCTTGGACAGTATACAAATGCCATGTTCTCCTATCTTCCCAGTCACGATGATCGCATCACCAGGCAAAATTCGTTTAGGAGAAATATTTACATTCTCGTTCATTACCCCGATACCCGAAGTATTGATGTATAGCTGCTTCCCCTTATTATTCTCTATTACCTTCGTATCACCAGTCACGATAGACACCCCCGCTTTTTCGGCTGCCATGGCCATTGTCTCCACAATCGTTTTCAGATCTTGCATGGGGAAACCTTCTTCGATGATAAATCCCACCGATAAGAAACGCGGATTGGCTCCACTGCAGAGCAAATCGTTTACTGTACCATTGATTGCCAAATCCCCGATATTTCCTCCTGGAAAAAACAATGGATCCACCACAAAAGAATCTGTGGTGAAAGCTATACGATTGCCATCCAGTTTTATTTGAGCGCTATCGTGTTCTTGCTCCAAATATTCATTCCTAAAGTAAGGGTAGAATAAGGAACTAATCAGCTTCTGGGTAAGTTTACCGCCCCCTCCATGTGCTAGCTGTATTGTATCATGATTATTGATTGGTATTGAGCATTCTGTCATTTCCTTGTCATTTGGTTAGTTCGGGTCACCGATATTTATTTTTATACTTATAATAAGCCGCACATATCCCTTCGGTTGATACCATAGATGATCCAATAGGTTGATCGGGTTTGCACTTCTTTCCGAAAAAGGGACAATCGTTGGGTATGGCTCGTCCTTTCATTATTTCTCCCACAATGCAATCCTCTTTGATATAAGAAGACGTATGATTCAGATTAAACCTCTGGCATGCGTCAAAGACGTTATATCTATGTTTCAGGCGCAAGCCAGATGCAGGAACCGATCCAAGACCACGCCAAGTTTGCAAGGCAGGTTCGAATACCTCACTCAGCACTTCTTGTGCCTTTCTATTACCCTCCTCTGAGACAATACGGACATAAGGATTCTCTACCGTACATTTCCCCTTCTCCAGTTGTTTGACATTGGTCAAAATACCCAGCAAAATATCCACTGGTTCGAACCCTGTCACCGCAAAAGGTATTTTATATTTTCGGGCCAATCGCTCATAATCAGATGTCCCGGTAATGGCACATACATGACCCGCCGCCAACACACCATCTACCGTAAAATCGGGCAGCGTACAAAGATGCTCCAGTATAGCGGGAACGGTAAACAGTGCAGTGAGTAATGACAGATTCTGAATCTGTTGTCTATCAGCCTCTAATACTACCTGAGCATGAATAGGAGCAGTTGTTTCAAAACCTATAGCAAATAGAACAACTTCCCGCTCAGGATTCGCCTTTGCTATCTTTATCGCATCCAAAGGCGAGTAGATGATTCGGACATCCCCACCCAAGCTCTTTGCTATCAGCAAATCGCGCTGGTTTCCTGGAACACGAAGCATATCACCAAAAGATAGAATAATAACATTCTGTTTCAATGCCAATTCGATAGCCGTATCGATGGTTTGTTGTGGTGTCACACATACAGGACACCCTGGTCCATGTATGATTTGTATTTCTTTAGGGAGCATTGCTTCAATGTCATATTTTGCCATAGCATGAGCCTGCCCACCGCATACATCCATTATTCTCCAATTCTGGGTAGTAGCGCTCTTTATGGCATCAATCAGTTTACTGCCATATTCAGCATTCCGATATGGATTATTATTCCGCATATTCAATATCTATCTAGCTCTATCCCATCAACAGCTTTTAATGCCTCAATTGTAAGTTGTGCCTCGTTCTCATCAATCACAGAAATAGCCATGCCAGCATGAGCCAAAATATAGTCTCCTACAGATGCATCTACCCAAGCTATACATACTTCTTTAAGAATACCCCCAAAATCGACTACAGCTTGTTTCAAGGCGTCATCGGGATTTATTATTTTCACCACTTTACCTGGTATTGCTAAGCACATATTCTTTTTTTAAGTATTGAACATTTGATTACATTTTTTTGTTCAAAATACATGGCGCATTGTTAATTTAACCAGGACATGAATAAACATTATGAAATTATTATTAAAGGCTTGGTACAAGGAGTAGGTTTTCGGCCCTTCATTTATTCATTAGCACACGACTTAAATTTAGCGGGAAGAGTTGAGAATAATCTATCTGGCGTCCGCATTAATTTACTGTGCACTTCCACACAGAAAGATTCTTTCTTAGAGAAGGTGAGATCTGATAAGCCTAAGATATCATTCATTACCGAGATAGATGTTCTCGAACGCCCATTAGATAAAGTATATGCCGATTTTCAAATCATCAAAAGCAGTTCGGACAATAAAGAGGTTACACGCATCAGTGCAGATATGGCGGTATGCGACAAGTGCCTCTCTGATTATCGCCACCAGCCTCATCGCATCCATTATCCTTTCGTTAATTGTACGCATTGTGGACCGCGTTTTTCGATCATAGAATCCATCCCCTATGATCGTCCGTTCACCACCATGAAAGATTTTGTGATGTGCGACAAATGTCAAGAGGAGTATAATGATCCTTTGAACCGCCGTTTTCATGCCCAGCCTATCGCCTGTAACTATTGTGGCCCATATTATATCGGTTTTTCATCCCAAACGGATACCGATTGTGGTGATGAATATAACAGAATCACGAACTATCCAACCATTCTAACTATGATATCGGACACGCTAAAGGCGGGTGGAATAGTAGCGCTAAAGGGCATGGGTGGTTTCAATTGGCTCGTAGATGCACGCAATGATGATGCGGTAAGTCGATTGAGAAGATTAAAGAGGCGTGATAAGAAACCCTTTGCCATTATGGTGAAAGATGAGAAATGGGTAAGGCATCATACCTATTGTTCAGAAAAAGAGTTTGAACTATTGAACTCATGGCGCCGTCCCATCGTGATACTCAATGAAAAAGATATGATAGGTACCAAACTGAATGGAGATTTGACTACCATTGGAGTGATGCTTCCCTATATGCCCATTCATTACCATCTTTTCGAGTTAGCGGAACTGGATGCGATTGTCTTTACAAGTGCCAATAAGGTAGGTGAGCCTATGTTGTGTGACAACGTTGAAGCGCGAGATTTTCTGCTTGATAACTCCGATTTCTATGTGGAGCACAATCGTAGGATACACAATCGTGTGGATGATTCGGTGGTAAGAGTGATTCATGATACACCCCAAATCTTGCGAAGGGCAAGAGGATATGTTCCGGAACCTATAGCGAATGCTACCGAAGTAGAAGGTGGCATTGCATTCGGTGCCGAGATGACAGCCGTTTTTGCTATCGGAAAAAAAGAACAAATCATTATGGGACAATACATCGGCGATCTTTCTGACCTTGAAGTCTTTCATGGTTACAGAGAGTCTCTCAATAAATTCATTTCCCTGTTTAAGGTTCAGCCCACTTTCTTGATAGCTGATACACACCCTGGTTACTTCTCTACAAAATTAGCGGAACAGCTTTCCCGTGAATGGCAAATACCACTTTACAAGGTACAGCATCACTTTGCACATACCGTGTCTGTAATGGTCGAATATGGATTAACGGATTATTGTCTGGCACTTTCCATGGATGGTACAGGATATGGAGATGATGGAGCGAGTTGGGGATGCGAACTTTTGTATGTCAATCGCACCCAATATCAACGGTTGACACACCTGCCTTATGTGTCACTCCCGGGAGGAGACAAAGCGGCAATAGATTGTTGGCGTATGGCATTGAGCTATATGTATGCACTCTATGGCTCATTCGACAAGTTGCCATCGACTATTCATGCTCTTCTCAAAAGCGATAAGATAAGACTTGTAGAACAACTGCTACGTTCTGACTTGAATCAATACCAGACATCGTCGGCAGGGAGATTGTTTGATGCAGTTTCAGCCCTACTAGGACTATGCATGCACAACTCCTTCCAGGCGGAGGCAGCATTAGCGACAGAGCATTCGGCTTACCCCTACATGGCGGATGAATATTCTTATTTTATGCCCCATCCTGATCATCAGTCTGTGTGGAATCTCAAATCCATATTTGATGGTGTGCTACATGATCTTAACGAGAAGCAAGAAAAAGGGCGCATAGCTATGCGCTTCCACAGGAGTATGGTAGATCAACTCTATGTCGTAATAGATAAGCATTCGCACCTGATGAAGAATAAAAGAATCATACTCACTGGAGGTGTTTGCCAAAATCGCCTCCTATCGGAATTATTGATAGATAGATTAAACCAATCTGGATATGAGGTGTACTACCCTACTAAAATACCATGTAATGATGGCGGTATAGCCGTAGGGCAACTCGCCATCGCAGCAGCATTGAGAAATAAAAACAACGAATATGCATGAATTATCCATTGCCATGAGTATAGCCGAGCTTGCTATTCGGGAAGCACAACAGGCAAAAGCACTAAAAATCAATGAAATTGAGATTGATGTAGGCGATTGGTCTGGTGTGGATTATGAAGCTTTGCAGTTTTCGCTAAACGCTGTACTGCAATCCGAAGAGATGCTACGCCACAGCAAACTCATCATTAATCGTTGCAAACCAATGATGCATTGCAAGACATGTCACCATGATTTTACGCCACAAGCCATGTATTGCAAGCAATGTGATAGCTGTGGTGCAGAAACTCTAGAATTGAAACAAGGGCGGGAACTTTCTCTGAAAGCACTCGTCATAGAAGACTGATCATCAACTAAAATAAATAAGAATTATGTGTACAGAAGACAACAATCACTCTCATCACCATCATCACCATCACGATGATGGAAGCCATGACCATACACATGAAAAGGTCATCGAAATCAAGAAAGATATATTGAGCTCCAACCAATGTTTGGCCGAGCGCAACCGTGGCTATTTTGACGCCAAGAATATATTTGCCATCAATATTGTGAGCTCGCCTGGATCGGGCAAAACCACGATTCTTGAACAAACTATTGAGCGACTGAAAAGGATAATACCCATCGCTGTTATTGAAGGCGATCAGCAGACGTCTAATGATGCCGACAGAATCAGCAAGACAGGCGTTCCGGCTATACAGATCAATACGCAGAACGGTTGTCATTTGGAAGCTTCCATGATTCAGAATGCCGTTAAAGAGCTGGGGTTAAAAGATTCATCTTTGCTGTTTATCGAGAATGTAGGTAATTTGGTGTGTCCAGCCGTTTTCGACCTAGGCGAAGAAATACGTGTGGTAGTAGTGAGTGTGACCGAAGGTGATGATAAACCCTTGAAATATCCCTATATGTTTCAGTCGGCACAGGTGTGTATCATAAATAAGATAGACTTGGCGCCTTATCTTAAAAGCGATATCACTTTATTGAAAGAGAATATTCTTAAAGTGAATCATCACCTACGCATTTTTGAAATTTCGGCTGAAGATGGAACTGGAATGGACAAATGGTGTGATTATTTAAAGACTTATCGTTCAGAATAAAGGTCTGATAACGACGCACCTTTATACCTATTATCAAAGAGCCCTGCTTACCATACTGACAAGCCCTAATCAGTATGGTGAGTAGGGCTTATCCATATAGCTGATGTAGGCAGTTTATAAATTGTGACAGAAATAGATGGTCTACTAAAGATCTTATTCGCTGAAAAAGGATGAGTTATTGTATCTTGCTATACTATTATGGGATCATAAAATAAGATGATACATATCTTGAAGATATATATCATCTTATTTTGATTTAGATAAACAGCTATTTTAAACGTCTTTTTTCGATAAAAAGAATTGGAATGGAACAATGAAGAGTAAAGTCATCAAAATACCGATAAAAGCCGCAAGACTTTTTCCACCCAGATCATTCATTCCACTAAATGTATAGTCAGGAAGAATGGTTGTGGTTTGTTGCACACGATCAAAGAAGTGATGTAAAATACCCGTCTCTGTGATTCCTGCTGTACCATTCATCACATGAGCCAATGACCATTCTAGGCCATCTGGGCTGGTCGATGCCATAAGTGAGAATACACAACCTAATATCAAGGCACACAATACGATTTTGAACTCAACCCGTAAAGATTTTCCCGATTCGATAAGTTTCAATACACTCCATATAATAAGACCTTCTCCAAGTCCAATAAAAAGATGAATGAATAGCATTTTGCCAAGAAGAGCCGTAAATGGTAAAGCGGCATATCCCGATAGGCAGATTTCGGCAGTAGCGGCAAAGGCCCCAATAAGCAAACTAATCACGGGTGTGAGCAATGCAATGCGGTTTACATCTCCTTTGAAAACTTTTACAGCCAGAGGATAAACAAGCAAGCAGGGTATGAAACCCATATTAAACCAGTTGCAGCTAAATGCCAACAAACCTCCGTCTCCAAAAAACAAAGATTGTACCAGCAATACACCACCCATTGTAAGGAAAGCGCCCCATCGGCCCAGTAATAGACATAACAGAATAGCACCGACCACATGTCCCGATGAACCTGTGCCAGGAATGGCAAAATTGAGCATCTGCAATGCAAATACCAAGGCACCAGCTGCTGCAGCCCGTTTTATGCCTACTGTCGTTGTCTTACGAATTGTTTTCTTCACAGCCACCGCCGTCACACCTGTTTGAACAGCAGTGAAACCTACTGCCACAGCAGTAGAAATTAAAGCGCTTTCGATATGCATACTATTAAGCTTTTATAAATTTCATGTTTATATAGATAAAACAACATATCCATCTGTTTAGTTCTATCGGCCTAATAATAAAAGAAAATAGTATTCTAGAAGCCCTATGCCCTATTCATAGTCATACCTCTATGAAAGGTTTATCTTCTTACAAACTTTCTTTTTGAAGTCATCAATCTCTTCAGGAGTAAATAGAGAGCTCACCTCATTGTCGCGGACACTCATCTTTGTCAGTTCATCTAGTAGTTCTGCCTTCTTGCCATAATCGGCGCAATAAGAACATAGTGATAAATGAATGCGCAGTTGAAGACGTTGAATCAGGTTCAGCCTGGCGTGCAATTGTTTCTCAATAAGGTAAGTTGCCTTTGTACAAGAGAGAACAAAAATATGAATAAAGTCTTTATACATACTGATTTAAATTTTAAGCGTTAAACCATTTAGTGTCAATGCACTTCCTTAATTGCAATCGACTTCTCTGCAAAAGCTTCCAGTAGTTGGTAAGGGTTATCCCAAGCTCTGAGCAGATGTATTCAGCTTTATTCTCATTCAGATAGCACAGTTTGACGACCACACGCCATTTTTGAGGTAATGCGTCCAAACAGCCATAAAACTGATCCCTAAACTCAGTGTTGTCGAGCAAATGCTCTTGTTCCGTATTATCATCCCCAAACCACTGGTTCGTCTCATCTGGATCATTCCATTCACCATGTTTGTCAAAATCGGTCGTGAAGTTTATCTGTATTTTCGTCCCATACTTATATCGCTTTTTATATTGATCCATGGCTTTATTATAGAGTATACCCATCAACCATGATAATGTGGAACCTTTACCAGTATAGTTTTGATAGTTGATATAGGCCGAATATAATACCTCTTGAACAAGATCCTCAGCATCTTCTTTATTGGAAAGAAGATAATAAGCTCTGTTTAGCAATGCGGGAGAGTACTCATCTATCAAACGTTTAAAATCCATTTCTGCCGTTTTCTGCATATTGTTTCAAGTTTACTAAAAAACAAAGGTATTATTTTTAGGCTATTCTCCTCAATCGCTGAGAAGAATAAAGCCTATACCCAATAAAGGTAAATCTTTAAGGATGAAGAAATCGGTTACTGGAACGCCATCAATGACTCGCCATATACCTGGTGTGGTGAATAAGAAGCTAAGCGTAAGTACAAATGTGACTATGATCATTATTGCTGCTATTTTTCGCATCAATTTCCAGCGCAAAGCAAAAAGCATCATAACCGCTGTAGCCACCTCTATGATTCCGATTAGATTAGAAACACCTTGCTCCCCAAAAATATTGTACAACCAAGACATTAAGGGTTGATTCTCGACCAAACGTAAAATAGATTTCGCTTCGGTAGGTGTAAATTTGAAAATGCCAATCCACAGCAAAATAATAAAAATACCTATATACGATATGACATACCCTACTCTCCTTAGCGATAAAAGCCTCACTCTTTCATTCATCGCATGTTATCTTTTAAAATGTCAATACTTTATAGCCTTTTTTGAGGTATTCTGTCAAGGGAATTCCCATGGGAATGACCTCGTAGCCCAAACCTTTTAACTGGTCCGTTACACCATATTCATTGGCACAAGCGATGCATGCCTTTACTATCACGCCATCTTCTTTCATCAGTTCAATCTTCTTTTGAAGCTCCTTATCTTCTGAAATAAGTTTTGCTGAAGGCCCCCATATCACGAGTGTAACTTCATCAAACCAATTATTTCGTTTGGCTGCATGTGGATACATCAAAGCGACACGTTTTGCCACCATGGGATCATCACTACTCCAAATCAGAACCAGTTTATTTTCATTAGTTACTGTGCACTCCTTCTTGGATGCACAACATTCGCTTACTGATTGAGCTTGACTTGACACGGCACTAAGTGAGAAAAGAATAAAAGTCAGTTTAGCAATTAACGATGTTACTTTTTTCATGTTCCTAAAGTTTTAAATGATTATTAATGCAACCCTGTCGACATAGAGTTTCTATTATAGTCTTGAGCTAATCGATATCCTGACAGAATATTTTTTTTAAATAGATCTGTCAGGATATCAAAGTGACAAAGACTATAATGATAGAGACATAAAAATTTTATCCCTATTTAAAAATTATCTAAGTATGAACAAGATTAAATTCAAGCTCCAAACTCTTTTAATTGCTATAGCAATTGGTTTCACAACGTTTTCTGCTTTTGCCCTGGATAATGGCATGGATAACAAAGAAAAGGCTCCTGGTTTTTCTTATCCCTCGGTAGATGGTACAAAGCAATATAGTCCGAGCGATTTTGAGGGGAAATATCTCCTACTGGATTTCTGGGCTTCATGGTGTCCGCCTTGCAATGCTGCTGCGCCCGAACTAAAACGCCTTTATTCCGAATATAATCAAAAAGGTCTAGAGATACTGGGTGTTTCAATCGATAGCAATGAACAAGCTTGGAAAAATAAGATAGAGGAGAAAAAATTGGAGTGGGCTAATATCATGACCACGGACAGAGGTAAGGAGGTATCGGCTCTATATGGCTTTAATGCGATACCCTATTTCGTGTTGCTCGATAAGGATGGGAATATAATAGATAAAGGCTTCTCCATCAATGAGCTTCCTCGACTCTTGAAAGAAACGATTAAATAGCAGTTAAATATCAATTAAACAATGATTAAACGATGAAACGCATAGTATCAATACTGTTTCTTATCCTCGTGATATCTGTCGGTATACAGAGTAATGCGCAATGCAAAAAGACGCTCTATGACTTTAAAGTGGAAAGTATTGAGGGAAAAGAGTTTGACCTGGGTCAATTTAAGGGCAAAAAGGTATTAATCGTAAATGTAGCCTCAAAATGCGGATTGACACCTCAGTATGAAAAGCTTCAAGAACTCTATGAAGAATATCAAAAGGAAGGATTTGAGATCATTGCTTTCCCTGCAAACAATTTCGCACACCAAGAACCAGGTACTAACAAGGAAATAGAGGAATTCTGTTCTATAAATTTTAATATTACATTTCCTATCATGGCCAAAATATCTGTAAAAGGCGATGATATTGCTCCATTATATCAATGGCTAACACAAAAGAAGGAAAATGGCGTGCTTGATGCAGATGTTTCTTGGAATTTCCAGAAATTCTTGGTCAATGAGAAAGGCGAATTAATAAAAATGATAGATCCGAAAACCAGTCCTAAGAGTGAAGAAATTATTCAATGGATATTAAATTGATAGTTGTGAAGGTATGAGTTGAACTGGAATGCCTATAAAGTGATCTCTCTATGTAAGGTGCAAGCTTATCAAAAAGATAAAGACTTGCACCTTCAATCTTATAATAGAGAATAATATATTAAATCCCAAAATAGAAAGGATACATAGCGCCTTACTACTTTGGGATTTTTTCTACGATATACCCAAACACAATGGTTTATCAAGTAAATTTAAATAGCGGCAAGGGCTTTATCATAATCCGGTTCTTCAGTAATTTCGGGAACCATTTGTGCATAGACTACTTTGCCTTCTTTATTGATAACCACAACAGCACGCGCCAAAAGACCTGCGAGAGGACCATCAGCAATACATACTCCGTAATCCTTATCAAAATCGGTTTTACGGAAATCCGAGAGTGGTATCACATTTTCGATGCCTTCGGCCGAGCAGAAACGCCCAGATGCAAAAGGCAAGTCTTTGGATATAGCCAATACAATCGTATCGGGATATTGCGCTGCTTTTTCATTGAATTTTCTCACTGAAGTCGCACATACAGGCGTATCAATACTTGGAAAAATGTTCAAAATGACATTCTTACCTTTCAAATCTTTCAAAGAGAGTGTTGATAAATCAGCTTTCACTAATTGAAAATCAGGAGCATATACACCCACTTCGATAAATTCACCTGATACTTTCACAGGCGTTCCTTTAAATTTTGTAGCAGCCATAAGAATTTTGATTTTTAAAATTGTTTGAATTCATCATCTATTCTAATCTAAAACAAAAACAATCAAATGTTTTGATATGTTCTTTGCTTTCCGAATTAAATTAAGTAGAGTTGCTTTTAAACAATAAAGTAGAGTTTTTGTTAATTTATGGACGACTAAAAACAAATCACTTTATGGGAACAATTTATGATCAAATCGGAGGTTCTATCAAGAATTGGTGGATATCTCTATTAGTAGGACTGATATTCATCGGCGTAGGCCTTTGGATGGTTTTCCGCCCTAGCGAAGGATATATCGCATTTAGCATTATCTTCAGCATCACAATCTTAGTGAGTGGAATAGCTGAAATATTTTTTGCCGCTGCCAATAGACACGTGTCTAGTTGGGGATGGTATTTAGTAAGTGGTATAATCGATATCATCATTGGCATTGTATTAATATCACGACCGATGTTAACAGAAGAAGTAATACCATTTATCGTTGCATTCTGGCTGATGTTTAGAGGTTTCTCGGCAATAGGATATGCAGTGGATCTCCGTAGATATGGCACACAAGAATGGGGCTGGTATATAGCGTTCGGAATTCTTTCAATTATCTGCTCGCTCTTTATTTTATGGCAGCCGTTGGTCGGTGCTTTTTATGTGGTATATATGATTGCTTTTACTTTCCTCATCATAGGATCATTTAGAGTAATGCTTTCATTTGAACTGCGTAATCTACATAATAAAGGTAAACAATAAAAAACTAACCTAAACCTTACATAAAAAAAAAATAGGTGGATGAGAAATTTATTCTCTCCACCTATTTTATTGATTGTAGTATTATAATACAATCATCATCGTGTGTGTCATGTCAATAAATGTGTTGTAACGGTACTTTTATAATAACGTTATAAGCGGTGGCCCTAAAAGGCGTCACTCTCGCTTTATTATCCATAATCGTTGGATAATTGAAATCTCAGCATGTTTAGTCAAGTCTCTATGTCTGATTTCTGTATTATCTACAAAAAACTTGTGTGCGTGTGTGTGCGTGTAATATATTCAATGGTATAGATATTATTTCTTTCAGAACTGTAGATTAAATACAGATTAAGAAGCTATACTGCGCCATTATTTGTTAAAGAAACAAAAGAGTATTTTTTATTGTTGTAGATGTGCAGTATTCAAGCAATTTTTGCATTTTATTTCTAAACACGTGACGAAAAAAATGGATGAACAACAACTGGCAGAGAAATGCAGGCAAGGTGACAACCGTGCCCGCAAAGAACTCTATGAACTATATGCCGGTAGAATGTTGACCATTTGCTTAAGGTATTCGAACGATCGAGATACTGCACAAGACCTTCTTCATGATGGTTTTATTAAGATTTTCCATTCGTTCGAGAAGTTCACTTGGCGTGGCGAGGGCTCGCTAAGGGCATGGATGGAGCGTGTTTTTGTAAACGAGGCTCTGCAATGGCTTCGCAAAAACGATGTGCTTAACAAAACCACTGCTATCGAAGATGTGCAAGAGGTCTTTGACCAACCTGACGAGGAAGATATTGAAATGATACCCCATCATGTGCTTCTGCAATTCATAAATGAACTACCAACTGGTTATCGTACCATTTTTAACCTATACACTTTTGAAAATAAATCACACAAGGAAATTGCAGATCTACTGAACATCAACGAAAAATCTTCTTCATCGCAGCTCTTTCGTGCAAAAGGTACATTAGCAAAAAAAATTAAAGAGTGGCTATTAACTAACGACAGATGACAAACAACAATAACATAAACGACGAACGATGGATAGAAAAGCTTAAAGACAAGGTCAACAACCATAGCGAACCTATACCATCCGAGGGTTGGGATAAACTCGAGCAAGAGTTATCACCAGCCACTGGAGATTTTGTGCTTATACCACACCGATGGAAATACATAACTGGAGCTGCTGCCATTATAGCTGCCATCTTTTCGGGAGCTTATTACATGTTGCATATTCCCGCAGTCGCAGATATGGAGCAAGCTATTGAGAATGTAGTGGCATTGACACCTGAAACTCCTACAGAAGGAGCACGCCCATTACAAGAGTTTATCAGCCCTAATCCCACAACTACACAGCCATTTGTGGCTCAAACCCTTACTGGACATAAAAGACATAAAACTACTGAAAAATCCACTTCTCATGCCCCACTATCAATGGTCGAGGAAATTGTTTCAGCACATAATGAGGGAGAAGCTATATCAACAAACAATGAGGCCGAAAACACAGAAAGATCGCAGGCGAATGAACAAGGTGAAAGTGCTGCTCCTAAAAGTAGAGCAACTGTAAATCATCGGCCATCTGGAAAGGATAAACAGCATTTACCTACTGAGCCGACTAGACAGAAATCAAAAGGTAGCTGGTCTGTAGGTGCATCGGTAGGCAATGCTGGCGCGCTGACCCATAATAAAGAGTATGCTTTTAGCGGAATGCCTTATCAAGTGGTAACCAGTGAAGATACCCCCGATTTAGATAATTCATCGAGAGAACAAACTGTGATATTTAAAGAAGGCGTACCATATATTTACAATCCAGATGACATTATAAATGCCAAGCACCATCAACCTATTTCAGTGGGTATGAATGTACGTAAAGCCTTGAATCATGGCTTTTCAATTGAAACGGGGTTGATGTTCACAATGCTTGCATCGGATATAACGCTTGCTGGCAATCATGAATCAACTTTCAAACAAAAACTTCATTATCTAGGTATACCCATAAAAGCGAACTGGAATTTCTTGCAATCGCGCTATTTCACACTTTATGTTTCGGGCGGGGGTCAGATAGAGAAATGTGTTTATGGTAAAATAGGTGATGAGAAGATTAACGAGAAACCCTGGCAGTTTTCAGTAATGGGCGGAATCGGTGCTCAAGTAAATATTAGTAAACACTTTGGTATTTATGTTGAACCAGGTGTGGCATATTTCTTCGAGAATAATTCAAAGTTACAAACCATACGTAAGGAACATCCTCTCAACTTTAATCTCCAAACTGGTCTTCGTCTTACTTACTAATATAAAAGCCGTGATTCTACATGAATCACGGCTTTTATATTAGTAATTGAAAACTGAGAAATTATTTATATTTTCATTTCCACTTCTTTGTCTGTTTCTTATCAGCAGGTGTTGCTTCAATGATGCTCATGACAAAACCACCACTGCGCGCCATCTTTATATTCATCTTTGTTTTGCTATTTACCAATCCCTTTTTAATTTGATAAGAGGTAGGATTCAAATCATAATCAGCATCTTTACCGTCGGCATAAAGAGTAGCTACATATACTTTATCAGGATCCAAAAAGTCTAAAGTAAAGTTAGATGTACGTGCATTCTCATCTGTGATACCACCTACAAACCAATTGTTGGTACCTTTTTCTTTACGAGCTACTGTAATATAATCACCTGGTTCTGCTTCAATATACTGACTATCATCCCAATCTACTGGAACATCTTTGATGAACTGGAATGCATCCATATGTTTTTCATAATTTTCTGGTAAATCGGCTGCCATCTGAAGCGGGCTATACATAGTTAAGTATAATGCCAATTGCTTTGCCAATGTAGTGTGCACCCAACCTTTGTTCTCATTATCCAAGAAATTAAGTTTTGTATCAAAGATTCCTGGAGTATAGTCCATTGGACCACCAATCTGACGTGTAAAGGGTAATACAGTAGTATGGAAAGGTTTATTTCCACCAAAAGCTTCATATTCTGTACCACGAGCAGACTCATTACCGATTAAGTTAGGATAAGTACGAGCCAACCCTGTAGGACGTGAAGCTTCGTGAGCATTTACACTGATTTTATAATCGGCTGCTTTTTTCACTGCATATAGGTAGTGATTGTTCATCCATTGACCATAGTGATGTTCACCACGGGGTATAATATCGCCCACGTACCCACTCTTAACGGCATTGTAACCATTGTCAACCATGAATTGATAAGCTTGATCCATGTGGCGCTCATAGTTGCGTACGGAACCCGAAGTCTCGTGGTGCATCATGATTTTTACACCTTTGCTAGCTGCATACTCATTGAGCATTTGCACATCAAAGTCAGGATAAGGAGTCACGAAATCGAATACATAGTCTTTTGATTTACCAAACCAGTCTTCCCAACCTTCGTTCCAGCCTTCCACTAGTACTTGGTCAAAACCATGTTCTGCAGCAAAGTCAATATAACGTTTCACATTTTCATTATTTGCCGAGTGTTTTGGGCTAGCTTTAGTCTTAGTATAGTCGGTCTGACCTAGTTTTACAGATGGTACATCCTCTGTATAAGCCCAAGAACCATTACCAGTAATCATATCCCACCATACGCCGATATATTTCACGGGTTTGATCCAAGATACATCTTCATAAGCAGTCGGTTCGTTCAAGTTGTAAGTCATCTTAGAAGAAAGAATATCGCGTGCATCATCGCTTACCATTACTGTTCTCCAAGGAGACACAGTTGGCGCTTGCAAATAACCCTTATCACCTACTGCATCAGGTGTCAACCATGATTCGAAAATCAGATTCTCATCATCGAGGTTTAGATTCATCAGAGAGTAGTCTACCAAAGCCGCTTCGTGCAAGTTGATATAAAGACCATCATCCGTTTTCATTTGCAATGAAGTTTGCACACCTGTTGGTGAGAATTGTGTTTGAGAAGAATTTTCAGTGATAGCCTCATCCATCAAACCACGAATTTCAGAAAGGCGCGACTCCATATAGTCATATTCTTGCGTATCATAATCCCCAGGTATCCAGAATGCTGTGTGATCACCAGCCATGGCAAATTGAGAATGTTCTTCTTTCACTACAAAGTAGTTAAGATTATCTTGTTGAGGAAATTCATAACGGAAACCTAAACCATCATTATAAAGACGGAAACGAATAATAATATAACGATCTTGCGCCTTTTGCTCCAAAGTCACTGCCAATTCATTATAGTTATTGCGGATACTTTTGGTTTCGCCCCATACAGGCTCCCATGTTTCGTCGAATGTACTTTCTTGACTATTTATCAAAGTGAAACCATCCATAAAACCTGGATCATTCTTTAACTCCAATCCTAGTTTAGAAGGTTTGATTACTTCTTTGCTTTTATAGAATAGTTCATACTCAGGCGTACCTTCATTATTGAGGAAAAAGTTAAGCTTTAATTGTCCGTTTGGAGAAGTAATGCTTTCCATAGCGTTCACTGCCGTTATACATATAAGAGCAAGTAACAGTAAAGCTGCTTTCAAAGTAAATTTGCTTTTGTGATTCATGATATAAATTTAAAAATATTAAACGTAAAGCAAAGATAGTCTAGTACGAGCGAGTTTGACACTCTATATAAATAGAATATAAAAGAAATATCTGAAAACGTTTGCATAATCATCTAATATACAATATCATAACAGCGTTATTCAAAATGAGAAATATAAACGAATATTATTCAATAGAATCGATTCTAAGCACATCATTTTCAAAATTATCTCTATTTATAGCTTTATTCTTGACCTTATTGCGATAGGTATAAATGGTATTTACTGAGTAGTGCAAAAAGTTGGCTATCTTTGAACTATCATCTATCCCTAAACGAATAATGGCATAGATACGCATTTCGGTATTGAGCAATTCGCCATGTTTCATCACAAAACGCTCTTCGGGTACAAGTAGCGAATTGAAATGATCTACAAAATTGGGATAAAGCTGAAGGAAGGCATTGTCGAAATTGGCATAGAATTCTTTTTGCCCCATCCCAGCAAAATGCGAAGCTGATTTAGTCATTCGCAATAACTCCTCTGTCTGACCTGCCATGATTTTCCGATTCACTGTCAAACGGAAATTATCCAACTTCTCAATATAAAGAGAGCAAAGATTCAAGAAATGCCCAATATACTCTTCTTTAATATGATTAGCTTGTTTTAATTTGCGACGTGCCAATGTCAACTTCTTCATCTGACGATAAATCCAAAACAACGATGCAATCAGAAATAAAGATAAAACACTTACTAGCACAAGGAAAATAACTAATTGTCTGTGCTGTGCATTGAGTTTATGTTGATAAGCCGCATCTATCACCGGCATTATTGCCGAAATCTCTAATGTTCGCAAACGCGCATTACAGAATATGGCATCATCTAGCGAATATTTTATATATCGATTAGCACGTTTCAGATCGCCTTGTTCATAGAGATATAAAGCTAAATATTGTAATGCCGCATTTTCTTTGACAGATGCCTTTACATCTGCCATTGCCGAATAAGCTAAATAGGTAGCATAGCCAGCATCGTCATTCTCTCGTTGTGCAATCAACGCCAAAGAAAAGGCTGTACGGGCATATAAATTGGAATCGATAGGTAAAACACCAAGAAGTTCGTCTAAGAGCATTTTTGCCTGAATCAAATTACCATCCACCAAAAGCTGCTCTGCATGATAGAGCTTATACAAAGGTGAGTCTTGTGGAAGGACAGAAATTAGTGAGTCTCTATACATCTCTTCTTCATGACTATACTCTTGTCGATATTTATCATTTCTGACAAACGTACTGAGATAAGAATAAATTTGCCTACCACAAGAATAATAATTGACCATAAGTTGTGGAGAAAGGTTTTCATGATTTATTTGGAGAAAGTCAGCAGAAGCCTCTTTATACAAACCCGAAATGGCCAATACTTCCGCCCTTGCTATACATGCCTTATCACGATAAAGGGAATTGCGCAGAGTATCTGCCAAAATAAGACTACGATCCAAATATTTAAGAGCAGAATCAGTAATGAAAAGTTTATAACTCTCGCCCAAGGCATAATTAAGCAAATACTCTCGGTTCAAATCAGGAGCACTTATGAGCAACTGCCTTTTCAAAGAGTCAATCTCCAATTCTTTAATTTCCATAAAGTGGGCTTGACGCTTTAAGGTTTTATCAAGTTCTTCGAAAGCTGCCTTTTCTTTCGGAGAATGAGCCGATAATACCATTGCGCAAAAAAATGAAAAGAAAATAATGATTATATGGTTTTTCATATTATACTATTTGTTAGAGCCCAAAATTATAAAAAACAATCTATTGGCACCTAATATATTACAAAAACATGCTGCGACACAGATTAATATAGCTCCTAAAATTTAAGGTTCTGCATAAATTTATATTGAACAATATATGATCAGATTTGTTTAATGAACACTTTTAAAATAAAGATCACCTAAAGATCTGTTTTACAAACTTCTTAATCATTAAAGCATTATGAGAATAGAAAAAATTATTGGAAGAGAGATTCTCGATTCACGTGGCAACCCAACCGTAGAAGTTGATGTGATACTTGAATGTGGTGTAATGGGTAGAGCTTCTGTACCATCAGGCGCATCAACTGGAGAACATGAGGCTTTAGAACTTCGCGATGGTGATAAAAACCGCTATGGAGGGAAAGGCGTACAAAAAGCGGTTGAAAATGTTAATCTGATTATCGGCCCAGCGCTTATTGGAATGCCTGCACTTGAACAAATGACTATTGATCATATGATGCTTGCACTAGATGGCACAAAAACTAAATCCAAACTGGGTGCTAATGCTATATTAGGAGTATCTATGGCTATAGCCAAAGCAGCAGCAGCATATTTGGACATGCCACTATATAGATATATCGGCGGCACCAATACTTTTGTAATGCCGGTGCCAATGATGAATATCATTAACGGCGGCTCACATAGTGATGCACCTATTGCTTTCCAAGAATTCATGATCCGCCCAGTAGGCGCTTGTTGTTTCAAGGAAGGTTTGCGAATGGGCGCAGAAGTGTTTCATTCATTAAAGAATGTTCTTAAAAAACGAGGATTAAGTACAGCAGTAGGCGATGAAGGAGGTTTTGCCCCTACACTAGAAGGAACTGAAGATGCTCTGAATTCCATATTGGCAGCAATAAAAGAGGCTGGATATGAAGCTGGCAAAGATGTGACAATAGCAATGGACTGCGCAGCATCCGAATTCTATAAGGATGGTATTTATGATTATTCGAAGTTTGAGGGTCCAAAAGGCAAAAAACGTACTGCAGATGAACAGATTGACTACTTAGAAGAGTTGATAAACAAATTCCCTATCGATTCAATAGAAGATGGTATGGCTGAAAACGATTGGGACGGTTGGAAGAAATTGACTGATCGTATAGGAGAACGTTGCCAATTAGTTGGGGATGACTTGTTCGTGACAAATGTAGAATTCCTCGAAAAAGGTATAGAAATGGGTTGTGCCAACTCTATTCTAATCAAAGTAAATCAGATAGGATCATTGACAGAAACATTGAATACCATTGAAATGGCACATCGTAATGGATATACTACCGTGACTTCACACCGATCAGGCGAAACCGAAGATGCAACAATATCAGATATTGCTGTCGCTACTAACAGCGGTCAAATTAAAACTGGATCATTGAGTCGCTCCGATCGCATGGCTAAATACAATCAATTACTTCGCATTGAAGAGGAATTGGGAAACAATGCAGTGTATGGATACAAAAAGATTACAAAGAAATAGTAAAAGTAATATTTCTTAATAGAAGGAATGAAGACACTTTATTCTTAACTAGACTATAAAAAAGC
>CAMTPC010000032.1 GCA_947074295.1 uncultured Bacteroides sp.
CGAGGGCTGCTCTATATCGCTATTAACGTTGGAGAAGAAACTCATACTTTTATAACAAAAAAGAGGCCCCACAGAAGGATTATATCCTATATGTGAGACCTCTTTATAACATAGATCAGCTTATAGCCGAATTATCATCTCTTATTTTTTCACGATAGATACTGTAGTTTTAGCACCGTTTACTTCAATTTCCAGATAGTAAACACCTGCAACATAACCACTCATATCAATAGTATGTACACCCGAAGCTGCAACCACTGCTATTTCTGCATGCATCAATGTACCAGCAGTATTGTAAACCTTATAGGTCACTTCACCCTGCACATCTGCATTGATAGTGATATTAGCGTTGTCCACAACAGGATTAGGATATACTGTAACTGCACCATCAATAGCCATGTCAGCGATACCAGTACCATCATTTACAGTTACTTTAAATGTGTTAGTTGCCGAAGCGCCAGATTTGTCTGTAGCTGTAACAGTAATTATGGTTTCACCGATTTTCTTACCCATCAAGATAATGCTTTCGCCAGCAGAGAATATTTCAACAATACCCGACTCAGATACTTTCAATGTATATGACAGTTCGTCACCATCAGGGTCTTGGAACATATCAGCGAACTCAAGGGCTTGAGTAGTAGAGTTGATAGTAAGTTCCAAATCACCGTATGCCACAGCTATCGGAGCACGATTCACATGTTCTACATAGAATGCTACACTTGTGGTAGAGCTATTGCCAGCATCATCAGTAGCAACAATATCAAATGAACGATTTCCGGCTTGTCCATATTCCGCATTGAGTGTCAACAGCAATTCGATTTCTGGTTGTACCCAGTTATCATTGCATACTACACGGATTGTAGTATCATCAATACGGGTGATTGTTACATCTGCATATCCCTTAGCGCTATATGATTCAATAGAAGCGATACCATTTGCATCGTTGATTTTCACTTCGTAAGAGTCGCAGTCGGCATCATTTATACCAATAGTAATAGTAGAAGCTACACCTTCTTTTACGTAGATATTGCTAGGTACTGCCACATCTGGAGCACCATTCTTATCTAGATAAATAGGATAGTTCACCACAGGTTGAGTTGGGTCATTGCTTCTCAATACTAGAACCGCTTTGTTGTTTTTGTCCAAACGGGCTGCAGAGGCATTCAACTCTACAGTCACAGTTGCTAAATCGTAAGGTTCAAGTGAGCCTGATTTGTCTGTGGTCAGTAGTCTGATCCATTCTTCACCTTCATTCACTTCAAGACAAGTCATGATATAACCTGTAGATCCATAGTTGCTTTCCATGTCTAGAGCTGCATCATACCACTCAGATTCAATATTATATAAATATCTATCTGCTATAATACTCTCTTCCTTATTTACCAATCCAGTAGAGTACTCATATCCCTTAGGGTAAGTGAAGCGCACATAGAATGTTTCATTGGCATTCATATATATCTCTCTATCCAATGTCAATACATGGTAGTCTCCTGTATAGTAAGGAGTAAGATCTGAGTTATAACCAGCAGGTGTTTCTTTCTCTATAAAGAGCTTACCAGTACCGATCACTTCGCCTGTATTAATATCACTTCCTTGGATAATATCGGCAATAACTTCTACATTTGTCAAATCACCTATCGTGAGATGCGTATAGATGCTATGTAGATTAAACCCATCAGCAGGTGCAGTAAACTGCGTTGCACTTTGGAATTGATATTGTTTGTTGAACGAACCTACAATATACATTTGTGTTGTGCCTGGCATGATCGGATGATACAATGCCTTATTATAAGAGAAATCTGAAGGAAGGTCAATAGAGGTTGCTCTTGTACTCTTTGCAGAGCTGATTGCAATATGCTCTGTTGCCACCAATAATTCATTGAATTTTTCGCTCATCACTGAAGGTTGTTTATTGGCTAACGGCATCACCGAACCACCACCAGCATCGACTGCATCGTCAGCGCCTTCACCAGTTGGATCCAGTTCTATAGTATAGTTCAATTTATAGTTACCAATATTACCAAACATGATATCTACTTGATCTCTATAGTTAGCTTCCACACCACTTACACGAGTTTCAGCATCTGCAAACATCAAGAAAGGAGCATCTGTGATAGAGAGTTTAAATGGCACATCCACTGTAGAAGTTTCCAAACCATTCACCGAGAAGGTCATAGGCACTGCATAGTCAGCAATTGTATAGTTGTCAATAACCATCACTTTAAACTGTGCAGGCTCTTTACCTACTACAATTTCAGTACCTGGAATATATCTTGACCATCCTACTCTTTCAGTCCAAGTCCAATCGTCAAAATATGTACCATAATAGAACAACATACCTACTGTTGCCTCGTAACCGATCATGCCAGGGGCATCTACATCAGTTATAACAAACGCTGCTGTTCCAGAGTTAGATATCTCGAATGGTATTTCAAGATAACCTGTACCAGATGTTGAGCCTGTTACGGCTTCGTGTGTCACTTCTGTTGGGAATACTGCAACTGGCTCTCCAGTAATAGTAAGGTTCACCGGAATTTCTACAGTTGGCTTTGTAGGAATATTAGTATTCAATACAATGTTTGCCTGATAATTTCCAGCCATGCGGTCAGTATCAAGACTCACATTTACAGTTGATCTCTCAAACTGAAGTATAGATTCTGACTTCACTGGATAGAACTCAACAGCATTATTCATTGCCAAACAACGATTAGGCAATAAGATACCTTCTGTTGCTGCATCATTTTGCATACCTGCTACTCCATAAATACCATCCCAGTAAGAATATTCGTTGGCTAGTTTATATTGGAACTTAAATTTACCATTACGATACATGATCAACTGATAACAAACACCATAGTTCACTGAGTTGCCATATTCCATAAATGAAACCACAACGCGATCTTCTTTTACACTATAGTAAACACCACCAGTATTAGTTTGATCCATAAAATGGTGTCCCCAGTATGGTGCGATAAAATTGGTATAAAGTGTTTCATTTGAAGGTATAGTTGATGGAGGAGTTGGAGCTTCATTATAGTCTTCCACTTTGTTGAACGATACAAAACCTACACCATATACATAAATCTTATCATATTTATTTCCGTAATAGTTGATCTCATAAGGCAACTCTACTTCAACATAATCATGATATAACCAGTAAGATAACTTCAAATGAGTAGCCTCATCCGTATTTTCGATAGCATCCCAATCATATAACACTGATTCATCATTTACAGAAGCACTATAAATATAGTTTACCGAAGAAGTCTCTGAAGCATCAAGACTACTTATACTATACATGCTATTTGGAATGAATGAATAGTTTAGTGTTTCGTCACCCGTATTTTGAATTGTAATATTCGTAGCCAATGGCGAGCCGCTTCCTATAGTCTGAACTATTTCATTTGGTGTCACTCTAATATCTGGCACACCAATCACTATACCGGTCAAAGCAACGACATGTTCAGAAGCATCACCTGCAGTGATCGTCATCTTTCCATCATAACTAGCTTGAAGGTTTGTTGCCAATGTCACCATGATATCTTTTGATGTTCCAGGCTTAATTTCAATAGGTAACTTTGTGTCGGTAGTAAATGCAGTATTATCAAACACTACCTTATCGATAGTTAAGATATCTGTTCCTGTATTTTTTATCAATACAGCAGATTTAGCAATCGATGTTCTGAAAACATTACCAAAGTCAATGGCATCTTTCTCCAATTCAATTATTGGTTGCAATGATTCACCTATAATATTAGCTTTGAAACTAACAAAAGCGGCAGACTGACTAGGATCATTATTGATAACTACCAGTGAATTATTCAACTCTCCAGCATACATACCTTCAGTAGCTTTTATCGTAGCTATGATTTCTTTGGACTCACCAATACCAATAACACCAGCAGGAGCAGAGATACTTTGTACCATCATTTTACCTGGAGCGGTAAACTTGATAGCTGAACCAGGCATGAAACCATTAAATATACCTTTATCGCTACAATCAGCATCAGTTACAGTCAAAGGATCTTGAACTGGAATATCATTAAGCCCAACAAAAAGACTTGCACCGCCTTCAAAAAGCATATAGGGGTAAAGATCATCATAGAAGAATTCTACATCACCATTGGGCGCAAGAGTCATGTGGAAGCTAACAGGTGTATAATTACCAAAACTTACCAATGCTAATACATTTATATATTTCACATAGAATTTACCATCTTGGTATGCGTATTCGATTCTACTCTCTGGAGACAATTGAACCGGATTCATTCCATACATAGTGATCAAACCATAACCACCAATACATGTTACACTAGCTGAAGGAGGAATACAAGAATGAATAGCTCCATTATTTTCCATGGCCACTGCACCATAAGTAGAGATATAAACTTTGTCATACTCCTTGCCATAGTAAGGGAATGTAAAACCTAGAGGAATTGCATCAGACCAATAATCATAATCACCAAACTGATCATTTATCTTCACGGGATTAACCAACTCTGGATTATTGTCATATTCAAACCCATTTGTCCAATTCAAGTTCGATTTATAGGTATATCCGAATTTGTGTGATGATTCTCCTGTAGTTTCAACAGATTCATTTGAGAATTTCGGGAATACATATTCCAAAGGATATTTTCCTTCATTATTTATTGTGAATGAAACTTCTTTAGATTCACCTTCTATTTCTAGGTCGCCCAAATCAAACGAAGCGGGTGTAATTTGAATCTTGGCAGGTTCATCTGCTATACCTCTGACTACTAAAGAATGAGAATTACCTAACATATCCGTAAAGGTTATTGTACCACTATGGCTACCGCTCACCTTTGGATTAAATGTGATTTCCATTGTCGAAGTTGCACGAGCTGGGAACCCGTTTGTGTATGTAGGCACTTCAAACTGATCGGATGTACACTTAATATTGTTTGATCCTAAAGAACCCCAGCTATTGCCAACAAATGAACCATATCCATTGTTTACAATTTCCAATGCCAGTGTTTTGGACTGCCCCATCAACAAATCACCAAAATCGACCACCTTGGCAGTTTTTAATTCAGGTTTGTTACCAGTAACTGTAAATGTTACAGGCACTGTCTTTTTAGCATTCGTCGCTTCATTGGTCGTAAGAGTCAATTTAAACTTATAAGTGCCATTAACTAACACTTGACCATCATTGCTTAGTTTAACTTCTTGCTGTGCGCCTGGCAATACCATTCCTGAAGGAGGAGTAAGTGTTATCACATCACTCCAGTCTGGATTCTTACTTTTAGCAGTGATTGACCAACCGACCTCATCAGCCATATGGCTCAAGTTTCCGTCACGCAAAGTCTCACTTAGCAACGTCCAGTTTTCTCCCATATTAGAGCTATAGTAGCTATAGGCTGTACGATAATTATCAATTAAGCCTGCGCCAAGAGGATTCGTTTGACCAGCTGGAAAATGTGTTACCACCCAAAATGCGTTTCCTGGCTCAAAGAATAACTGTTCACTCAAAGCCAAATCATTACCACGCCAGAAGTACATGTCAGCTTCCTCGAGAAGCAATGTTTCTTCTTGTATGCTGTAATTTCCATCATAAATCTTGATGATTGGATTCGATCCATTGAAACCTTCATAATTAAGATGCGTCAAATTAAATCCATTAGGAAATTGAGAAGCATCAATATAAAACCATTGCGCACAAGAGTTTGTCAATGACAAATCACTATCTCCTAAATAGGCAGCGATAGTACTATAATAAGACAATGTTTCAGGATAGTTCTCTGTAAAATAATCAGCTGATACGACTGGATATGCAGCACTTGCAGGGATAGCCGATATCTTACCATTATAAGCTACGACTTTGCCCGGACGTCTCACATCATTAGCCGTTAAATTAGAAGAGGCCTTTACTGAAACTGTATTAGCAGTAGCACTCCATTTCAATAGACCTTCATCGGTATTGCTGATGACAAATGCATCTTGAGCAACCAAAGATTGTGTAGCATCTAAAGCGATATTTAAACTGGTTTTATTGAGCTCCATTTTAGGGCCAGCGTTAGTTGTAGCCGATTTCACAGGAGAAATTTCGGCTGCATTACCCCAACGGTCTATTGCTCTAATAGCAAGATAGTAAGTCGTAGTGGGCAAAAGTCCATCTACTTCGTAGCTTACTGCATCACCAGATACATTGAATTTTGTATCAACGCGTTTTTGAGGAATGCCCGCAAGATTATCAGCAGTGAATGGAGTAGTACTGTAGTAAATTAGATGATAATTCACATTATTAGCTTCGGCAGCTGGTACAATCCATTCTATATAGATATTGTCCTGTCCTGGAGTCATGGTAAAGTCGGTCACAGGTTGCGGTGCTGTACCACTACCCATTTGCATCGCTTTCCAAGCATCGATATAACCACTACCATACTTACCTTCTACGGATGGATTTGAAGTATAAAAGTCATTCACCGAAGTGATCAACTGTTGACGTAATGTTTCATTAGGGAAGTTAGGATTACCATATTTAGACAACACAAGAGCAGCGATACCCGAAACATGAGGACATGCCATCGAGGTGCCATCACTATATCCATATTGGCCACTTGGCAACGTGCTATAGACTCCTTGAGCTGCGCTCACATCAACATAACCACCTGGGGCTGTGATATCTACCCAATTACCATAACTAGAGTAAGGTGCAGGCTTCAGATCGCAAGTCATCGAACCAACAGCAACAACCTCATCCATGCATGCAGGATAGAAATCACCTTCTGTTCCCGTATTACCATTAGCAAATATAGCCAAACCACCTTTCATGAAATCACACTCTGCTTCAGCAGTAAAAAACTTTACTGCATCCACAACGGCTTGTTCATAATAACCAGATGTAGCCCATCCCCATGAACATTGCGCTAAAGCAGCACCACGCACAGCGGCATAATAGAAAGCCTTAGCAAAATCACCTTGCGCACTTGAGCGCGAATCAAATACTTGGCATGAAAGCAATTTCACACCACCTTGGCCATTACCACCAGCAATACCAGCCACACCAATACCATTATTGTTGACTGCACCTACTGTACCGGCAACGTGTGTACCATGTGAGTGTGGCGATACATCACCCGAATTCAAAACGAAATTGAATCCATAAATATCACCAACATAGCCATTCTTATCATTATCCATACCAGGAGCGCCATTGAGTTCGACCTCGTTGATACAGATATTTGCTTCCAAATCAGGGTGTGTATAATCAATACCACCATCAATAATCGCTACGATAAGATCTTTGTTTCCTGTAGCAATTTCCCATGCAGCAAAGATATTGGCATCTGCCCCTTTAATACTACCAGAAAGAGAGCCATCATTGTTATAATGCCATTGACGACTAAGAAATGGGTCATTAAAAGGCATTTCTGAAGTACGATCAGCAGAGCTCAAGGCTATTTCAGGAGAAACGACTGTAAAGTTGTCTGAGCCTAGAAATTGCATAGGCACTATATTCTCTGCAATCACCACACCTGGCACATTACTAAAAATACGCATTGCTTCTGCTGCATTCACACTCTCATCAAAACGAATTTCATACCATAAATGTAATCCGTGTTTGCGGGCTTTCGCCTCCATCTTCTCAACATAAGGGAAGACTCTTTCCATTTTTACTGCCTTCACTTTTTGTGAAGCTACATCAAATGGTTCAATACCAGTTGCCACAATACCATTGCGCGTAGAAGCGGGAAGAATACCCACCTGCGTAGCCACTTCTTGTTGAAGTTTTACACGGAGTACACCCTTCGTAGGTTCTAACACATTAGCTTGCGCAAACATTGTGGTGCTAAATACAATACATAGCAACCACAAACATTCTCGTAAATGTTTCTGCATAAATTGTGTTTTAAGTGAAAAAAAGTGATTATTTATTTTGCGTCAGATGATATATTGGGAATATATCCTTTTAAAATGAAATTCAAGAAAAGAAATACAAAGACATAGGGGAAGCCTTTAAACTAAAAAGTTTATTATTTAAAATACCTCCAACCTCTAATCTATTGTACATTTTAAACATAATGAGACTTAATAATTTTAACGGTAGCAGCTGATTTTAATTTCCTTTCAGCAAATTTTAGCGATGCAAATATAAAACTTAAAGACAGATTTTCAAACATTATACGAACTATTTTACACGTTTTATCGAATATATCATAATTACACAAAGGCTTATATCATTATATACAATCATTTAGATTAGCAAATGCAATTTCTACAACAAGACATTAGCAAACGAACGACATTTAACAACGATATACATACATAAACATTAAAAACAGTCTTTAACAACCTAGCGTGTTTAAAATGTATTATACTAAAAACCAGTTCAACAACTTCAAAAGATATTCAACCGTCGATCTTGCTTTTATTTTCTATATTTCACAAGGTTATCTAAAAGATATGGTGTATTTTTGCACTAAACAATCTGAATAGTATGATACAATCCATGACGGGTTATGGCAAAGCTATTGCCGAACTACCCGATAAGAAAATAACCATCGAGATTAAATCACTTAACAGCAAAGCTCTTGATCTTTCTACACGTATTGCACCTGCTTATAGAGAAAAGGAGATGGAGATTCGCAACATGATTTCAAAATCACTCGAAAGAGGTAAAGTTGATTTCAATCTTTGGATTGAAAAAAAGGAGAATTCGAATAGCGCTACAGTTATCAGTCAATCTCTAGTAGAAGGATATTACAATCAAATCAAGCAGATCGCTGACAATTTGAATATTCCAGTACCAGCTGATTGGTTTCAAACCCTACTACGTATGCCAGATGTCATGTCAAAGCCAGAAATTGCTGAATTAAGCGATGAAGAATGGGCTGCTGCTCAAAAGGGTATTATGGAGGCAATCAACCATCTAGTCGACTTCCGTAAACAAGAAGGTGAAGCATTAGAAAAGAAATTCCGTGAAAACATCGGCAATATAGGTAAATTATTACAATCGGTTGCAATCTACGAAAATGAGCGCATTACCAAGATTAAGGATCGCATTGCGGAAGCTCTTGAAAAGACACTCAGCATCGACTATGACAAAAATAGACTTGAGCAGGAAATCATTTTCTACATTGAGAAACTTGACATAAACGAAGAGAAACAACGCTTGGCCAACCATCTCGAATACTTTATCCACACCATGGAAAGTGGTAGTGGACAAGGCAAGAAGCTCGGTTTTATCGCTCAAGAAATAGGCCGAGAAATAAATACGCTAGGCAGTAAATCCAATCATGCCGAAATGCAAAAGATCGTTGTCCAAATGAAGGACGAATTAGAACAAATCAAAGAGCAGGTGCTCAATGTAATGTAATTAATAGCACTATTATTTAATATATGAATGGTAAACTTATCATTTTCTCGGCTCCATCTGGCTCGGGAAAATCGACTATTATCCAATATCTGCTAAAACAGAACCTCAATTTAGCTTTTTCTATTTCTGCTACCAGTCGCCCTCCACGTGGTACTGAAAAAGATGGAGTAGATTATTACTTCCTAACGCCTGACGAGTTTAGACAACATATTGCGAATGGTGACTTTCTGGAATACGAAGAAGTTTATACCGACCGTTATTATGGCACTCTAAATCAAACTGTAGAAGACCTCATCACACAAGGCAAAAATGTGGTTTTCGACGTTGATGTAGTAGGAGGTTGTAACATCAAAGATATTTATGGCGACAAAGCATTGTCAGTTTTTATACAACCGCCATCGATAGATGAACTGCGAAAAAGACTTGTAAACAGAGCTACTGATGCTCCCGAAGTCATAGAAGATCGTGTAGCAAAAGCTGCTTACGAATTGACTTTCGCTACACGCTTCGACATTGTTATCATAAACGACAATTTAGAAAAAGCAGAAGCAGAAACCCTCACTGCTATAAAGTCATTCTTAGGCGTATAGCTAAATGATAAAGACAGGAATTTTTAGTGGTTCTTTTAACCCTATTCATATCGGACATCTTGCCCTTGCCAACTATCTATGTGAGTTTGAAGGGCTTGATGAGGTATGGTTTTTAGTCACACCACACAATCCTTTGAAAGAGAAGGCTGATTTATGGCCCGATGAGTTCCGACTCAAACTAGTAAGAGCTGCTATTGAAGACTATCCAAAATTCAAGGCGTCTGATTTTGAGTTCACTCTCCCACAGCCTTCCTATACTATCAATACCCTCAATGCACTCTCCCGTCATTATCCCGACCGCAAATTCCATTTGATTATAGGCTCGGACAATTGGCTCACTTTTAATCGTTGGTATAAAGCCGATGAGATTCTTGCCAATTATCCTCTAATCATATATCCACGTCCAGGTTATTCTGTTGATTTCGATTCAAGAGCAAACTTACCCACCAATGTCGTGTTATCGCAAGCACCCGTTTTCGATATAAGCTCTACCTTCATCAGAGGCTCCTTAAAAAGCGGACATGATATTCGTTATTTTCTCCATCCAAGCGTCTATCGCATCATAAAAGAGCAATATCAAAGCCCTACATAACTACTTCAACAATCGAATCAACACTATTTCTGGACGAGCACCTATCCGTACATTATACCGCGACGTCCCCAAACCACTTGTGATAAGCACAGGTATACCTCTCGTGTTAGAAGTGAAACCATACATAAAACGCTTACCGTATATTGACGGAACGATAGGAGCATATCCTAGTATCCGAACTTGTCCTCCATGCGTATGACCTGCAAGCACCAAATCAGCATTTGCTATATCCACTTGCTCGGCGTAGTCAGGTGTATGAACCAGCAGCATCACGAAATCATCTGGAGACAGCTGTAAAGTTGGCGATTCAGCATTTCGCTTCAAATCGAAAGGATCTCGGACACCAGAAATTATAATATACTCATTATCAAGCCATACTGTATCGTTAGCATGTTCCAGCAGATGTATATTATTAATATCCATTGCATGGACTATCTCTTGGTAACAACGCTCGTAATCATTATTCCCCATCACGGCATAAATCCCCAATGGTGGCTGAAGTTGACTCAGCATATTAAAAAGTGGATCTACATATTGACAGCCTTCTTGATAATCCCCTCCCAACAATAAAATATCAGGATCGAGTTGCTTAAGTTTTTTCACCAACTTATTCAACTGCCTTTCCCTGAACAAACTTTTATAATGCAAGTCTGATATAAAAGCTATTTTACAGCTATCAAACGCTTGCGGCAATTGATTGCTACTAAAATCATATGATTTAGTTTTTATAGCTGTAGCACAAGACGATAAAAACAATGTAAACAACAAAATTAGAAAGTGTGAATATCTTATCTGCATAACTTCATCTTTTATCTGTGGTTAAAGGTAGGAATTAATACTGTATCTTTGCATGCATGGAAACAGTAAAACGCAATTCAGTTAAAGCATGGCTTTTGGCCGCACGACCCAAGACACTTGCCGGGGCAGCTTGCCCTGTTTTTCTAGGAACAGCATTGGCCTATGCCGATGGAGAATTTAAATGGCTACCAGCCTTGATCTGCTTAGTTTTTGCAAGCCTGATGCAAATTGCTGCCAACTTCATTAATGACCTTTTCGATTTTCTAAAAGGGAGCGATCGAGAAGACCGTCTTGGTCCTCAACGAGCATGCGCGCAAGGATGGATCACTGCTTCGGCCATGAAAATAGGTATTGTTATTACGCTTCTCATTGCATCTATTATCGGATGCAGCCTTATCTATTTCGGAGGATGGAAGCTGATATTTGTAGGTATCTTATGCATTATGTTTGCCTTTTTCTATACGAGTGGTCCCTACCCCCTTTCTTATAATGGCTGGGGAGATGTGCTTGTCATCATCTTCTTTGGCTTCATTCCTGTAGGATGCACTTATTATGTACAAGCTCTCGACTGGACTAGCAATGTCATCATCGCCTCTTTATTGTGCGGATTAGTAGTAGATACACTACTAGTAGTCAATAATTACCGTGATCGTGACCAAGATGCTCTCAGTGGCAAAAGAACTATTATCGTACGCTTTGGTGAACCCTTCGGACGCTATCTTTACCTCATTTTGGGAGTTGCCGCTGCACTATTGTCCCTCTGGTTCATACCATTTGGTGGCTTCTTTGTGCCTTGTGTAGCCGTTCTTTATCTACTACTCCATATACAAACTTGGCGCAAAATGTGCATTATACACAGTGGTAAAAAACTAAACAGCATATTGGGTGAAACCTCACGCAATATGCTGTTCTTTGCATTCTTTTTGTCTGTATCTATTTGTCTATAAACTCATATTTACCATTGCCACATACCACTGGAACTAATTTTATAACAATTCTCAACTACAGGATTTTTGTACCAATCATTGTTTGTACTAGGATTTGCCAACCAGCTTTCAAAACCAGGAAAAGCATCAGCCATATAAACAGTCTCGGCTGGATAATATAAGTCACTTTCATTCTTTGATAGTTTCAAACCATAAGGATGCGCATTATTAAGAGTAGCGTCTACAGCTGCAACATAGAGCTTCACACCATTATCAACCAAAATATAAAATGAAAAACATTTCCAAAGGTCTTTTTCATTCTTATTTGTGGTTGTCACGGCATCAAACAACAAATAGCCTCCAGCTGTCTCAATAGAAGATCCCCCTTTTGGAGAGCGAACAATGGTATAGTTATCTTTCTTCTCATCAGCGCCACCATCAGCTATAATACCTGGTTCATATTGTTTTGCAGGATCTGTATTTAACATACCACCTTTTCCATCGAACAAATCACGACGTACATTATCCGTCAACAAATAATCGTTTCCATTCAGATCGGTAAAACCAAAACCGATAGTCTTTGTACTTCCTAATGCCAATCCACGTACACTCACTTCGACCTCTCTACCAACATTTGCATTGCCATAAATTTTTGTTTTTACATACAGCACTAGGTCGTTATAATCATAGTCAGCTTTAAAAGAATCCTCAAACAAAAGGATATGATTGCCGTCAGTTATATAACTACCTGGTTGGAAGGTAGGTATATCCTCATATCCAATATAAAATTGTTGCAATCGATCAGAGGCAGCGGTTCGCGTCGCCGATACTGGAATGTCCTTGGGTATTTCAACCGTAATAGGAGTATCGGTCACAGCTATAGTATCGCCATCTAAAATGACAACTGATATACGTCCCTCTTGAACAGGAACATCATAAGCCTTTGTGGTGAACAACGCCTCATTGATAACTGTACGTTCATCTGTTTGAACACTGTAGTCTGAATCTTGATTTATGCATGATGACAATCCGAGCACAACAGAAAGAGAAAATAGAAATAAAGTTTTTTTCATATTATGATAGTTTTTTCTAATATTAAACACGTTTATTTTTCAGAGCAAATCCTTCTTGCGTGCAAATATACAACATTATATTCACTTTATATACTACATTATTCAACTTTTTGTAAAGATATTAAATCTGTTTCTTATGCCGCCAAAATAAATGGGGGCACATTCCATCGAATATGCCCCCACTAAACTATTAAGAGAGAGAGAATTTACGTCCGGCAATCACTCCGAACTTAATGTTATAACAAAATTTTCACCCGGTTGGGTCTGTACAGTTTCTGTTTTATAACCTATATAAGATATTTTTAGAATTAAGTCCTCCATTGACTTGATAGAGAAGCGGCCATTAAGAGAAGTTACAGTAGCTTTATCGCTACCTTCGACTTGAACAATGGCGCCCGAAATAGGCTCACCATCCTTATCTTCAACTATACCAGTTATTTCATCAGCTGAAGTTATGGACGTTCTAATTAATATCACACCATTTTTTGCAGCTTCACCATACTTCTCCATCATAGCTGGATCATCTCCTCTCTTCACAGTGATCGCATCTATGTTTTCAGGGGCAATAGAATTTAGTTCTGACTTGTCCACCAAGTTACCATCAACCACTATTAATGGTTCGCTATCATCGCCAACTACTACCACATTATCGAAATACTTTTTAGCGATATTAATGAGCAACGTATAGCGCACATCAACCGTCTCACCATGAATTTTACCAGGAATCCATTTGGGCATCCCCTTCAACACTCCTATGATTTCACTAGCCAATGTTACACCATCTTCTTTTACAACATTCAGTATTTTGCCAGCCGTACCTGCAATACTAATATCATTCAATTCACCGTCTTTATCGACTACAAACTTTACAAACACGCGTTCCGAATCGCTCCCCTTCAACTTCGAAAGATGTTTATCCAGATATTTATTCATCGCCTCTTCCCCTCCCGGGAATGATGGCATTTCCTGAGCTACAAGATAAACTTTTGAAGCATCACCAGGCCTCTGATCATTATTGAACGAAAGAGTGTAAGCACTATCGGTATCATTCAAATCAGAGACTGTAAGTTCCATACTCACTTTCATATCCTTTTCATCGATAGGAGCTTGCACTGTTTCACCTTTCTTGGTAGGCTTTTTATCAGCCTTAGCAGTTTCCACCAAGGGAGCTTCCATTGAAGGAGTTTCCACAATTTCTGTAGCTAAAATTTCATCATTTACCACTAAATCACTAACTTTGACCGTAGAAATCTCATCTATTGTAGCCGAGATTTCGGGACGTGCAAATGCAGTGACCGCCAATGCAGCCAATGGAAGCAGACAAAGCGACTTAGCGCGTGCCCACGGATTTGATTTTTCTTTCATCATCATAGATATTCGTTTTTTAAGAGTACTGTGATTTAGGCTGTTGGCCATAGAGTAGAGCCTTGTGCCAACGGCCTTTTTGATTAATAATAATTGATATCTTTTCGCATCGATGCCTTGTTGTATCACGGCCTCATCGGCCTCGTATTCATGAATATTCTGGAGTTCTTGTTTTAGTAGCCATACAGCAGGGTTGAACCATTGTAGAAAGATAGAGAAGTCGGCTATCAGCAAATCCACTGAATGCTTCATATTGATATGTGCCATTTCGTGGGCTATTATTTCAGCACCACTTACCGCCCTGTCCTCTTCGGCAATCACGATCCACTTCATCCAACTAAATGGAGCGATAGATTTAGACGAAATCAGCAACCAGCAACCATTCTCCAATTTTATTTTTTTGCAATGTTTTGACAACATAATCAGTCGAAAGAAGGAATAGATATACCGCATCACAAAGAAGGCTATACCAATAAAGTAAATGATTAAGCCAATGCGAATGATTAATTGCGTCATGCTCAGCGGCGGAGTTTCCGTAGAGACGGGTATGACCGCAGCCTCAGTTATCACTTCTTCAGCATCATTTGTGGCCATCAAGAGAAGTTGTTCTATAGTCAATACGGTATCGTTAATTTCATTTTGATGCACACTGACTACTTCGATCATAGGTATCAGCCATGATGCAAGAAGAATAAGGATCAGCGTAAAACGATTGAACTGATGAAAAGTATCCCTATTCAAAAGCAGCCTATAGAATAGGTAGAACAGCGCAAGACAAAATGCCGATTTAAGTATGTAAACAAAGAAAAGTCCCATATTATATGATTTGTGTAAGGTTAGAAATTTGAAGGTTTCATTGCACTTATTCTTGTGCCTTTCCTTTCTCGACTTCATCAATGAGTTTTTTCAATTCATCGAGAGATATATCTTCTTCCTTCACCAATGAGGAAAAGGCACTGAACAATGAATTATTGAAATACTTGTTGATGACACTGCGAAGTGTTCCTTTGCGAAAACTCTCTTCACTAATGATGGCATAGTATTGATAGGTATTACCAAAAGTATGATGAGAAAGATAACCTTTTTCTTCCAATCCACGCACTATGGTAGACAAAGTATTGAAGTGTGGTTTAGGATCGTCATAGAAACCTAAGATTTCTTTCACGAACAATGGGCCTTTTTCCCAGAAGTAACCCATGATTTCTTCTTCTTTTGTAGTCAATCCTTTCATAGCTCTTTATTTTAACTGCTACAAAGTAACTAACTTATTTAGTTATACAACTAATCCTTATAGTTAAACAAAACTAAAAAGAATAGTTAAAGAGTCAATACGCTGATTTTAAGCATCAAAAAAAGTCCTCCTACAATAAAGTAGAAAGACTTTTCCTTGAATTTATTAAATGAATCAAACACATTCAAACCCCAATTCTGCTATCAGCTTTTTTACTTCAACACTATCGGGTTCACCCTCCACATAGGCTTCCCCTTGATTGAGATCCACTTTTACAGCAATAACTCCTGGCAACGTAGCCAGATTTTTTTCCACACTCATTTTGCAGTGATTGCAGTTCATTCCTTTAATCTTATACACTTTAGTCATATCTATAGAATTGTTTAAATGATCCATATTTGGCTTGTGAAACTTGGCATAAAATGCATAAACGATTAAACCCAAGAGCAAGGCTGTCCCTATAATATTAAACCATGATATCGTTTCGTGACATTGAGCCATCGGGAGCAGCATTTCTTTCAGATTAAACCAACGAGCAGGCAAAACAGTATCAATGAAAAAACCTATACCAATAGCACCTGCGATGATTGAGAATAGGTAAATAGCTGTATTACGTTTGCCCAAGACTTTGGATACTACGAAGATAGAGGCCATATTGGTGGCAGGTCCAGCCATGAGCAATACGAAGGCCGCACCGGGAGACAAACCTTTCAATATCAAGGATAGTGCAATAGGAATAGATCCTGTGGCACATAGATACATCGGTATAGAGAAAAGCAACACGACAAATAGATTGAGTACAGGATATTGCGAAAGCAGCTCAAAATAAGAATCAGGCACTAGGGCGGTAATGGCTGCAGCTACCACCAAACCAATCAGTAACCATTTGCCCACATCTTGCAACATATCCACAAAACCGTATTTAAAGGCGGCTTTCATCTTTCCTAGAAAAGACAAATGCGCAAATTCCTCATCTTCGACATGATCATGATTGACATCGGATAATGTTTCTTTGGAGTGTTTTCCAAATATATTCACCATCACCCCTGAACCTACACCGATGATAAGCGCAGCCAAAGGTCGCAAAAAGGCAAACGGACCACCCAGCAATGAATAAGTGGCAGCGATGGAGTCTACTCCCGTTTGAGGGGTGGCAGTTAGAAAAGCCGTGGTGGCACCGTCAGAAGCTCCCTTGCGCTTTAACGATACAGCCGTAGGGATGACCCCACACGAGCACAAGGGTAATGGTATACCCAACAAGGTAGCAGCTACTACAGAGCGTGTATTATTGCCCGAGACATATTTATTGAAATACTTCTTTTTAACAAAGACATGAAGTAGGCCAGCTACGAAAAAGCCCAGCAGCAAATACCACGACATTTCAGTGGTGATATTGATGAGAGAGTCAAAAAATGTACGCATAACATTGTTGTATTTTTATTGGATACAAAGTTATGCGCAGCACACAAAGAATGTGTTATAGAATTTTCGGAATCTGTTATAAGTTTAGTCGTATCATCACAAAGCATCAAGCGCCAGACGCTCTTGGTTGTGGTCGTTTTTATATTGTGTAGGGGTCATCCCTGTAGTCTGTTTAAACTGAGTAGATAGATGTGCTACACTAGAATAACCTAACTTATAGGCGATTTCAGATATAGTCAATTCATTATAATCGATCAATTCTTTTATAAATTCAGTCCGTTGTGTCAGATAATATTTTTCTATCGTTTTGCCCTCTAACTTTGAAAATAACTGACTCATTGATTTATAATCAACATTGAGTTCTTCGCTCAATAACACAGATAGCTTAATGGTGGGAGCATCCTCCAGACGTGCTTGTCCTATTATAATAGTTTTTATGCGTTCGATCAGCTGTTCGTTTTTATCTTTCAATATCTCGAAACCCAACGCCAACAATTCTTCATTGAGCAATTCCAACTCTTCATTTGATAGATCGGATACAGTATCGACATACCCCATTGCCACACATTCTAATGGTATAGAGAGTCGATGAAAAACTCCTTGCACAGCTCTACAACATCTATCGCATACTATATTCTTAATTATTATCCGCATTGTAAATATTGAGTTTTTATAGGTATCATTCTATTAATTTGATACGATGTTGGCTATAATAATCCATGAAACCTATTCAGACTACTCTGCCTTAAACATCGTCTACTCTTTTTTGATAATAGTCTTTTAAACAAGCATTTACAAAACAGACTTATCTGACAATCTAAGCAGCCGTAATCAGCGCCGTAAGTAGCCGCAGTCAGCACCCTGAGCAGCCTTGATCCATGCACTGATCAGTCAGACTTGCTTTAATACTCATTCTATACCAATATCTTTCTTTTTTTTCTTAAGACGGCCATTCTTTTTGAGAGCCTCAGCAATGATCCATTGCAATTGTCCATTGGTGCTACGAAACTCATCGGCAGCCCACTTTTCGAGGGCATCCATCGTCTCGGCATCAATGCGCAAAACAAAGTTTTTAGTAGGATTCTCTTTCTTGGGCATATTAAGGAATCATTCAAATTTATCATTAATAAAAGCCGCTATATCAGTAATCAGATAATCGGGCACCGGACTATAAACCGAGTATTCCATGGGAGTAGATTTGCCTTTTCCTTCTTGCAAAAGATGATTGAGGTACGGATAAGATTTAAACCGGACATTGGGATTGCGCATCAAACCCATGCGCCAATTTCCAAAATCTTCCATGGTGACTTGATAATCGCGTTCGCCTTGTAGAATCAAGATAGGCAATTTCAAAGTTTTGGCAACACCTACCGGATCATAGGCAGCCTCAAAGTCACGGTAACTTTGAGGTTGAGCACTCATCATCTTTGCAGCCTCTGCTTTTGCATCCATATGAGTTCCTGTAATAGAAGATAAATAAGCAACCTGTTCTTCTATCATATTTTGAAGTTTACGCGTAGCTCCAGCCAATGATATGACCCCCGCAAGATGTTCTGTGTCATTAAGACGTTGAGCAATGCGAGGGACCAACATTCCACCCAAACTATGACCTAACACATATATTTTAGTAGAATCGATACCAGGTAGCGACTTTGCCAGCTGCACAGCCGAGATAGCGTCGTCCACACTTTCAGTATCAAACGTATATTGACCATCATCGGCCCAAAGAGCACCTGGATAGACTAAAGTTCGTTTATCGTAGCGAATAGTAGCAACACCTTGCTCAGCTAATCCCCAAGCCAATTCTTGGAAAGGTTTCAGTTCGCCTATACTCTCGTTGCGATCTGACGAACCTGATCCATGAACCAAGATCACAACCGGCACATTGCCTGCAGCATTCTTGGGCATAGTCAGTGTACCAGGCAGTTTATACTGCCCAGTAGTCACTACAATATCTTGCTCACTTACTTTTGTAGCATCCATCGTCTTTTTCGAGACTGTGTCTTCGGGGAGATCTGGTGTAAAATTGAACGCCGAAATCTTACCATTTTCATCAAATACAACAGTGCATCGTAGCAGATACTTTTCGAACTTCACCTTACAGTAATAGACAGTTAAAACACTAATCATTTCGCATTGCCAATCGCCCTGTGAGATGAAAGGACCAAATTGAGTGGTGAGACTCTTCCAGACACCATTTAGGTCTTGAGGAGATATAGCTTTTTGTACTGTGGGTGATGAATCTTCCCATATACTATCTCCTTGAGCCTCGCGTACCCAATCGAAAACCTGCTGTGCTTTCTGCTGATGATTATCAGCTAACTGTGCATTTAGCAAACTACAAACAAACCATCCCAAAATAAATACCAAGACACTTTTTTTCATAAAAAAATTCTCCTATTCATTTAATGATTTAACGTACCCGTATTAAGAACAGGCTGAGCAGCCTCATCGGCACAAAGCACAACGAGCAGATTACTGACCATAGCAGCTTTTTTGTCTTCGTCAAGTTCAACAATTTCTTCATCAGAAAGTTTATTGAGTGCCATTTTCACCATCGATACAGCACCTTCCACAATCTTCTCGCGGGCAGTGATAATGGCCGATGCCTGCTGACGACGAAGCATCACAGCTGCAATCTCTGGCGCATAAGCCAAGTAGTTGATGCGTGCCTCAATGACTTCCATACCGGCCATAGCCAAACGCTCATTGAGCTTTTGCACCAACACTTCGTTTACTTCATTGCCATCAGAACGAAGCGTGGTTTCCGAAGCATCAAGTTCGCTATTGTCATAGGCATACAAACCCGCTACTTGTCTCAGCGCAGCATCACTCTGCACCTTCACGAAATTCTCGAAAGCCGACATACGTCCTGCAACTGTCGCACCTACAGCTTGGCCTTGACCAGCTACAGCCATCGTCTGTGAATCAATTTCAAACAAAGCTTTATAAGTATCTTTCAGTTTCCAAACCAATACCAAACCGATGAGTATCGGATTGCCTATTTTGTCGTTCACCTTGATCGGTGCTACATCGAGATTGCGGGCACGCAGCGAAACTTTCTTGGCTTCCAAGAAGGGATTCACCCAGAAGTAACCAGTCTCCTTGAATGTTCCGACATATTTGCCAAAGAAAACCATGGCGCGTGCTTCATTGGGTTCGAGCATCATTAAGCCAGCCAAGCTAATAAAAGCAACTAAAAGCCCTAATCCAGCTGCGACATACATCACTATCGTCCATGCACGCGAAGGAGCTTCAAATATAAAAGCTACAATACAGAGTGCTACTAACAAAAAGAAAAGCATAAGCATCAGGAATCCGCTAGTTCTAAATCCCTTAAAATCAAATTCATTTGTTGTCATAGAGTAGTTTATTATGATATTAATATGATATCACAAATATATTATCAAAAACAAGTAAAGTGTACTCTTACAACATCCGATTTAACTGTATTTAATAAACAAAGGCTATTCTCCACCGAATGGAAGAATAGCCTCACTGCTAACAATCTATTTACCTGAATATTAATCGATATAGAAAAGGTTAGAAAATGTATTATACCTTATCGAGTGCCTGAGAAAGGTCTTCGAGCAAGTCATCAATATGCTCTACGCCTATAGAAAGACGCACTGTGCCAGGATAGATTTCCTGCTCTTCTAGCTCAGCAGCATTAAGCTGTGAATGAGTAGTTGTAGCTGGATGTATCACTAATGATTTCACATCGGCCACATTGGCCAATAGGGAAAATATTTCAAGACTATCTATGAATCGATGGGCCTCTTCTTGTCCACCATCTATTTCGAAAGTGAAGATAGAACCTGCACCCTTGGGAAAGTATTTTTTATAGATCTCATGATCGGGATGAGAACCCAACGAAGGGTGATTCACTTTCTTCACCTTAGGGTGATTCTCTAAGAACTGAACCACTTTCAATGCATTCTCCACATGACGCTCTACACGCAACGAAAGTGTTTCCAGACCTTGTAATAGGATAAAAGCATTAATCGGGCTAAGAGTAGCTCCTGTGTCACGAAGCAACACTGCACGGATACGAGTGACGAAAGCGGCAGCCCCAGCAGCCTCAACGAAACGTGCACCATGATAACTTGGATCAGGCTCAGTGAGTTGAGGGAACTTACCCGATGCCACCCAATCGAAATTACCACTATCGACAATTACACCGCCCAACGACGTACCATGGCCACCGATGAACTTAGTAGCCGAATGCACTACGATATCTGCGCCCAGCTCGATAGGACGAATCAGATAGGGAGTACCAAAAGTATTGTCAATGATTAAAGGAATCTTGTGACGATGAGCTATTTCGGCAACCGCCGCAATGTCGATTATATTAGAGTGTGGGTTGCCCAACGATTCGATGAATACGGCTTTCGTATTGGGTTGGATGGCCTTTTCGAAATTGGAAAGATCAGTAGGATCTACAAAAGTAGTAGTGATACCAAAAGTAGGAAGCGTATGTGCCAAAAGATTGTATGAACCTCCATAAATCGTTTTGGCTGATACAATGTGATCGCCAGCACGGGTGATGTTCTCGAACGCATAGGTTATAGCTGCTGCACCCGACGCCACTGCCAAAGCTACTACTCCGCCCTCAAGAGCAGCAACACGCTGCTCGAATACACTTTGCGTAGGGTTGGTGAGACGACCATAGATATTACCTGCATCGCGAAGACCGAAACGATCGGCTGCATGAGCAGAGTTGTTGAACACATACGAAGTGGTCTGATAGATGGGCACCGCGCGTGATTGAGTCACTGGATCTGGATTTTCTTGACCTACATGTAGTTGAAGAGTCTCAAAACGAAGTTTCTTTGTTGCCATAGCTGTATATGTTTAGTGATTATTATTCTGTTATTATTTTCTTGCAAAGTTATAGTTCAAAGATATATCAAACAAGATATAAGATATTTATAGATAATAAATCTATTTTGATGGATTATTTTAGAATATATGATTAGTTTTGCCTATCAAATTAACCCTTTTGCAGAATATCTTTCTATGGCTACATCTACAGATAAATTGGACCAGGTGGATTTACAGATACTTCGCACCTTGCAGGAGAATGCTCGCCTCACCACCAAAGAGCTTGCTGCTCGTGTCAGTCTATCATCTACACCCGTTTTCGAACGCTTGAAGCGCTTGGAAAATAACGGATATATCAAGAAGTATATTGCAGTGCTAGATGCCGAGAAGCTGAATCAAGGTTTCATCGTGTTTTGCAATGTGAAGTTGAGTAGACTGAATCGTGACATAGCCGCCGAGTTTGTGGAGATGATACGGAGCATACCAGAAGTGACGGAGTGCTACAATATTTCAGGGCATTTCGACTATCTGCTAAAGATACATGCTCCCAATATGAAATATTATCAAGAATTCATCCTGAACGTGCTGGGTACCATCGAAAGTCTGGGGTCATTGGAAAGTACTTTTGTGATGGATGAGGTGAAGCATGCATATGGCATACATATCTAAAAAGAAAATGCGTGAAGTATCAACCAAGACTTCACGCATTTTACTTGCTAATTCTTTATTATCTATTGCTCACTGCTGTGGCCAATTGCTGCAACGCTTGTTCCAAAATGCTACGAGGACAAGCCACATTGAGACGCATGAAACCTTCGCCTTCCTTGCCAAAGGTAGTACCGGTATTCAACGCCAGACGAGCATCTTCTACAAACAATCGATTCAAATATTCTTGATCCAACCCCAGATCACGACAATCTAAAAAGATGAGATAGGAGGCTTGTGGACGTATCATCTTGATATTAGGAATGTGGCTGGCCAAATAACGTTCCGTGAAATCAATATTATCTGCTATATAACTCACCACTTGGTCGAGCCACTCTGTGCCATGACTATAGGCTGCTGCTACACTGAGATAGGCAAAGATATGCCCTTCATTGAGTTCGCTCGCCGAGGTATATGCCAAATAGCGATCGCGCAACTCTTTGTTTTCGATGATACAATAGGAGCTAGCCAAGCCGGGCATATTAAATGCCTTACTAGGCGACATAAAGACGATAGAGTTTTCTTTCGCCTTCTGAGAAACAGTAGGGTAAGCAATGTGCTGATGCGACGGCAAAGTCAAGTCAGCGTGAATCTCATCCGAAATAACGATGGTTCCGCTTTCTGCACAAATATCAGCTATACGACTTAACTCTTCCTTGCTCCAAACACGTCCACCAGGGTTATGTGGATTACTTAATATCAAGATTTTACAGCCTTGTACATCGGCTTGCAAACGCTCGAAATCAATGTGATATTGTCCATCTTTCAAAGTCAGTGCACTATAAACCACTTCGCGTTCATTATGCTGTGTCACCAAAAAGAAAGGATGATAGACAGGAGGCATTACTAGAATCTTATCTCCTTTTTCGCTGAAACACTGAATGGCAAAGGCCAAGCCACGCACGATACCAGGTGAAAACACTAGCATTTCGCGTGTGATATCCCAGTTATATCTGGCTTTTACCCAACTGATGATAGCCGTATACCAATCCTCGCAAGCAAAGGTATAACCCAATACTTCATGTTCGAGACGTTTCTTTATGGCATCGATCACAAATGGTGCCGTACGAAAATCCATATCGGCCACCCACATAGGAGTAAGATCGTTTCGCCCCCAAAGACCAGCTATGCCATCCCATTTTACAGAATCGGTCCCTTGTCTATTTATTATTTCGTCGAAATCGTAGTTCATAATGAATAAGTATTTGTGATTAATGCCGGCAAATTTACGATTCGGACATAATATAAAGAAGGCTAAAAGAAGAAAATCAATCGCAAATAGGCGAAAATACCACAAGTGTGTTAGAATGCAGGGCTTTCTTTTTCGTACTTTTGCACCACCAAATTAAGAATTGACGTATGACAAAAGCTTTATTTTTTGACATCGACGGAACTTTGGTAAGTTTCGGCACGCATTCCATACCAGAATCTACGATCGAAGCCTTAAAGGCAGCTCATGCCAATGGACATAAAATATTCATTGCAACCGGACGCCCCAAGGCTATTATCAATAACTTGGATGCTATCCAGTCTCTCAACATAATAGATGGCTACATCACGATGAATGGCGCATATTGCTTTGTAGGTGATGAGGTGATTTATAAAAGTCCTATTCCACATGATGAGGTGGTGGCACTCGGTGAAATTTGCCGTGAAAACAACTATCCGTGCATTTTCGTAGCCGAACACGACATAGCAGTGTGCCAACCCAATAAACTTGTAAGTGATATATTCTACGACTATCTGCATGTGGATGAGATTCCGCCTAAAACAACGGAGGAGGCTACCGCTACCGAAATATTCCAAATAACGCCATTTATCACTCAAGAACAAGAGGATGAAATTACTCATCTGATACCCAATTGTGAAAGTGGTCGTTGGTATCCTGCATTTGCTGATATAACGGCCAAAGGAAATACTAAACAAAGAGGAATAGATGAAATCATCAAATATTTCGGCCTGAAACTTGAAGACACAGTGGCTTTTGGTGATGGGGGCAATGATGTGAGCATGCTTCGTCATGCTGCATTGGGCATAGCTATGGGCAATGCAAAAGACGAAGTGCAAGCCTGTGCCAACTATGTGACTGATACAGTAGATAATGATGGTATAAAAAAAGCACTTGAACACTTTAAACTGATTTAAGCGATTGAGCAACACAGCGATAGATACATCGAATCCAGAGTTTAAGGATGCCCTTAACCTGATACAATATACCCGTACTTCCGTCTTTCTTACAGGAAAGGCAGGTACGGGTAAATCTACATTTCTACGACACATCTGCGCCAATACTAAAAAGAAATTCGTCGTATTGGCCCCAACTGGCGTTGCGGCTATCAATGCGGGTGGTAGTACCATGCATAGTTTCTTCAAACTCCCCTTTCATCCGCTTCTACCAGATGATCCAAATCTCAGCCTTAGTAGAGGGCGCATACATGATTTCTTTAAATACAATAAACAGCATCGCAAGCTATTAGAGCAAGTAGAACTGGTCATTATTGACGAAATTTCAATGGTACGCGCCGATTTGATCGACGCTATCGACCGTATATTACGTGTCTATTCACGCAACCTGCGCGATCCATTTGGCGGAAAACAGATTCTACTAGTAGGTGACGTGTTTCAGCTCGAACCAGTAGTAAAAAGCGACGAACGTGAGATTATTAATCGTTTCTATCCCACTCCCTTCTTTTTCTCAGCACGTGTGTTCCGCGAAATAGAACTAGTATCCATAGAACTGCAAAAAGTTTATCGCCAAACAGATCCTGTATTCGTGAATGTATTGAACCATATACGTACTAATACAATAGGCAATGCCGATTTGCAGCTCTTGAACACTCGCTATGGCACCGAAATAGAACAAAGCGAAGCGGATATGTATATTACCCTAGCCACTCGTCGCGATGTAGTAGATCATATCAACACCCAGAAGCTTGCCGAACTTCCCGGCGAAGAGATTATCTTCAATGGAAATATTGATGGGGATTTTCCCGAAAGCAGCCTACCCACTGCCAAAGAATTGACACTGAAGCCTGGCGCACAGATCATTTTCATCAAGAACGACTATGAACGTCGTTGGGTAAATGGGACCATCGGTACAATTTCGGGTATAGATGAGGAAGAAGGCACTATATATGTGATGACTGATAGTGGCAAAGAGTTTGATGTAAAACTAGACTCATGGCGCAATATCCGTTATAAATATAATGAAGAGAAGAAGGAGATTGAAGAAGAGGTTTTGGGAACGTTCACCCAGTACCCTATTCGCTTGGCATGGGCTATTACTGTACACAAGAGCCAAGGCTTAACTTTTAATAGAGTAGTTATCGATTTCACAGGCGGTGTTTTTGCCGGCGGTCAAACCTATGTAGCGTTGAGCCGCTGCACTTCACTAGAGGGAATCATGCTTAATAAACCACTTTCGCGTACAGACATCTTTGTTAAGCAAGAAATTGTTAACTTTGCGACACAGTTCAACAATCGAGTGGCTATTGAGAAAGCTTTAAAGCAAGCCAAAGCCGATGTAGAGTATGCCGCAGCCATCAAAGCCTTTGATAAAGGAGAAATGGCGGACTGCCTTGATCACTTCTTTATAGCCATCCACGCCCGTTATGATATCGAAAAGCCAGCACCGCGTCGGCTCATTCAACGTAAGCTCCATTCTATATCTGCCCTAAAGGAAGAGAATAAACGTCTAAAAGAGCAAATGCGCCAACAGCAAGAAAGTCTCCGCGAATACGCCCGCGAATATCTACAAATGGGCAATGATTGTATCACGCAAGCACACGATGCACAAGCCGCCCTTGCCAACTACGATAAAGCCTTGAAGCTCTATCCCGAATATTCAGACGCATGGGTGCGTAAGGGATTGACGCTCTGCCATATCAGTCAGTTCATTGAAGCTGGCGATTGCTTCAATAGAGCCGTTCAACTTGCACCCGGCAGTTTCAAAGCCTATTACAATAGAGGTAAATTCCGTCTCGAGTTCAATGACATTGACGGGGCTATCAGTGATTTTGATAAAGCCACATCACTAAAGCCTGAACATGCCGGTGCCCATGAGCTTTTCGGAGATGCTCTACTCAGAGCTGGAAATGAAGAAACAGCTGCGATTCAATGGCGTATTGCTGAAGAACTGAAAAAGAAAAAGAAGAAAAAGAAAAGTTAATCGGATCCTTACAGGAAATAAAACACTAAGAATCAAAGAATTTATCCTTTAGCACACCTTAACAGTAAACTTTTCGTTAGCTTTGTTCATTATTTAATAAATGAATCTCAATTTGAATCATCTCTAATAAAGCAAAGATATGAAAATATTTCTGAAGATTATCGGTACGACCATTATAATCATCATTTTATTGCTGATTATTCTCCCGTTTGCTTTTCATGGCAAAATAGATGATATCATCAAGAAAGAAGGGAATAAAATGCTTAGGGGTGAATTTAGCTATAGCCGTTCGGACCTTAGCCTATTCCGCCATTTTCCTAAAGCTTCTATCTCTATTTATGATTTCTGGATAAAGGGAGAAAACGAATTTACTGCGGATACCTTAGCCTCTATTCAAGAAACTACTATAGTAGTTGACCTTTTTTCTATTTTTAGCAATGATGGGTTTGACATCTCCAAGGTTGAGATAAGCAATGTACGCCTTAATGCAATAGTGTTGCCTGACGGACGTACCAATTGGGATATCTTAAAGGAAGATGATAAAGATCAAGAAAAAGAGGAAGACGCAGAAAAAGACAAAAAAGAAGACACCTTCAGACTGAAATTAAAGCGCCTTTTCATCAAGGAGCTTAACTTAGCTTATGATGATAGAGAGTTGAAACAACATCTCCATATCGGTAATTTCAATCTTCTTTGTTCGGGCGATTTTAGCAACACGATTTCATTGCTTAACCTTCAAAGCAAGATAGACTCAGTTAACTTCGTTAGCAATGGAGTGACTTTACTATCCAACGCAGAAATATATACTGACATTTATGTCAATGCAGATTTTGAACATCAAAAGTATGTATTCAAAAAGAACGAATTCAAATTAAACGCTATCACTACAAGTGTTGATGGTTGGCTTGCCTTGGTTGATGATGGCATTGACATGGACTTATCTTTAAACACCAGCGAAGTGGGCTTTAAGGAAATTCTCTCTCTCATTCCAGCGATCTATTCCAATAGCTTTGAATCATTACGTACCGATGGTACGGCCACACTAAATGCCTCTGCTAAAGGGATATTAAAGGGAGACAGCATCGTTCCTACCTTCTCAATAGCACTCGAAATCAATGATGGAATGTTTCAGTATCCATCACTTCCATTGGGAGTAAATCAGATTAATCTTGATGCAAAAATTACCAATCCTGGTGGCTCTATAGACCAGACGCTAATTACAATCCATCCTTTTACGTTTAGATTGGGTGAAAATCCTTTCAGTTTAACAGCTATCATCAAAGACCCAACTACCGACGCCGATTTTCAGACTATAGCCAAAGGACGTATTGATTTAGCCTCTATTTCAAAAGTGATTCCTTTTGGTGAAATGAAAATGAATGGCGTTATCGATGCAGATGTATCGCTCTCCGGAAAGGTCTCAGCCATAGAAAATGAACAGTATGATCGAATCAGTGCATCTGGAAATATTGGTATTAGTAATATGCAAGTCAAAATGAAAGATGGTCTGGATGTGGATGTACACAAATCACTCTTCACATTTACTCCAAAGTATCTACAATTGAGTGAGACAACTATTAAGATAGGTGACAGCGATTTAACCATTGAAAGTAAACTCGAAAATTATATGGGTTATATTTTTAAAGAAACCATATTGAAAGGCAGCCTGAATATAACAAGCAATTATCTTAATCTTGATGACTTCACAACTTCATCATCTAGCGAAAACGGCAACACCTTGATTGACGAAATTGAAGATAAGCCTGCAATAAGTCCAGCATCAAGCGGTATATTGATCATCCCCAAAAACATTGATTTCACAATGAATGCCAGCTTAGCACAAGTTGTCATGAACCAGATGAGTCTTACGGATGTTAAAGGTCGTTTTCTACTCAAAGAAGGAGTTGCAGACATGCAGAATCTTTCGCTATATGCGATGGGGGGAAGTCTAATGGTCAATGGATCTTATTCGAGTAAGAACGAGAAGACACCCGAACTTACAGGAACCTTCAAGATGAATGACATTCAGTTTGCAGAGGCTTACAAGGATTTACATTTGGTGCAGCAAATGGCACCTATATTTGAAAGTATCAAAGGTAGTTTCTCGGGCAATATGAAGATCGAAACTACACTTGACGAGAATATGAGTCCGGTGTTGTCAACATTCCAAGGCAATGGAAATCTAAGTACGAACAATATCAGTCTGAGTGGCATTAAAACCATTGATCAGATAGCAGATGCCATCAACAAGCCCGACCTAAAAGAGTTAACTGCTAAAAATATCAGTTTGGACTTTATAATAAAAGATGGACGACTGCAAACCCAGCCTTTTGATTTAAAAGTAGGTGATTTTGCGATGAGTCTATCGGGTACAACAGGTTTGGATCAAACCATCGACTATGCTGGCGTAATCAACACCCCCATCAAGGTTGCAGGTGCTAATTTGCCCGCCAATGTCAAGTTTACCATTGGTGGCACATTCGCTTCACCCAAATTTGCTTTAGACACAAAGTCGATGGCCAACCAAGCTATTGAATCCGTAGGCGAAAAGGCGAAACAACAAATAGGTCAAGCTCTGGGACTCGACTCCGTCTCTTCGTCTAACATTGACTCCATAAAAGGAAAAGCGACTGAGAAGGCGCTTGACTTTCTCAAAGGAATACTGAAATAATGAAAACTGCAACTTTAAAAGAAAAAGCAAACCATGTTACTCAAACTCTATGACCAGAATACCAATCCCAAAGATCTACAAGAGGTTATTAAAATACTTAATGATGGGGGAATCATCATTTACCCTACAGATACAATGTATGGCATCGGCTGTCATGGTCTAAAAGAACGCGCCATAGAACGCATCTGTCAAATAAAAGGTATTGATCCACGCAAGAATAATCTTTCCATCATCTGTTATGACCTAAGCAGCATTAGCGAATATGCCAAGGTAAACAATAGTGTATTTAAACTGATGAAAAGAAATCTTCCTGGCCCCTTCACCTTTATTTTAAATGGCACAACTCGACTACCCAAGATCTTTCGCAACCGTAAAGAAGTGGGTATACGTATGCCTGACAATAATATCATCCGAGAGATAGCTCGTTTATTGGATGCACCGATAATGACAACCACCTTACCTCTCGGTCCTAAAGATGATATTGGCTATGCGACTAATCCAGAACTGATGGACGAGAAATTCGGAGATCTTGTAGATTTGGTTATCGATGGTGGCATAGGTGGAGTCGAATTATCAACCATAGTAAACTGTACCGGAAGCGAACCAGAAATCATACGTCAAGGCAAAGGAATATTAGACGAAGGCTGATTATTGAACAATTCTCTTTCTCTTTAGTTATTATTAGGTAGTTTAAAAATTAATCTATTCATTATTTAAAAGGAGGAAGATTATGAAAAAGTTCATTTGGTGCTTATTCGCTATTTTAAGCGTCACTGGAATGGCTGCTGCACAAGGATATTATTGCGGTGGTCCAGGCATGATGTATGGCGATTGGAATAATAATTACAACAATGGCTATTATTGTGACGGTCCAGGCATGATGTATGGCAACTGGGGAAACAGTGAATGGCATAAAAACACACAGTCGTCACTAAACTTGACACAAGAGCAGAAAAATAAGTGGAACAATGTAACAACTCAAAGCCAGCCTTCACAGCAAGCTATCAACGACTCCATTAACTATTATGTAGCACAAGTAATGCGTCTACAAAAGAGCAAATCGAGCCTCGTACAAAGTGATTTGGCCAGAATCAAAGGTATCTTGAGTCCAGATCAATATACACAGTTTCTTGAAAAGCTTGTTACAGGCGAGCAGAAATAACTTTATCACCCAAAGACTAGTTTAATCTTATCAGGTAGATATCCACTTCGAATGCGCCATTCTTGCGGATAAAGGTTATTAGCACGTCGACCGATATTTTTAACAAAACCCAAAGGCCTATTTTGATAAGTCAATAATATATATCCCAAAGGAGCTGTCTCGGGCAATGAGATGGCTTCTTTTCGTAAATAAGCTATAGCAAGTTCATAGTCTATCTCATAAACTTCGAACGAGCTTAAATCAAGGGCGTTACTCATTGACAATGCATGATCTGGTATTAAATCCCTTCCCTTTATTTCAGCAATCTTTACACCTGCCATCACTACACGAAGACTATCACGGAGCACCTCCAAGTCATTTATATGAGAGGCTGAAAAAGCCTGTATTTGATTATTAATAATCTGCCAATCATACTCATCCGCCTTCTTCAGCCATTTTTTTGCTTTGCCCAGCAGTTCTTTAATTTGTGGATTAGTGCTATCCTTTTTTCGCTTAATATCCTTACTCTTTTTAATCTTTCTTTCAAAAATATCCACCGTACATTCTTCACCATTCATCGGTTTGCGTAGTGCTGCCAAGAAAAATCCTTCACCATTGGTGCGATGTGGCAGGAAGCGATAAACCGGGAAATTCTCTCCTTCGAGAAGATTACCTGTGATATTCCATTCAGGATTGATTG
>CAMTPC010000033.1 GCA_947074295.1 uncultured Bacteroides sp.
ACACTATCTTACCAAGACTCATTCAAGTGGTATGACTATGACAAAAAGGTGGCTGCCAATTATGAAATCGGTTTTTATCGTCTTGACAAAACCGAAGGCCAAATCTACGATGAATATGATTCGTGGCACGACTGCCATTGCTTTGAAACAACAACTGTATACTATCATGGAACAGAATATAACTGTGATGTAAACTACCTAGATGCTTACTTTAGAGCAAGTCTAAGAGGAGTTATTGATGTAAAGTTCTTCCTGTTTAGACTTATAAAGCTATATGCCTAGCCCCCATAGTTTATCGGGTGAGCCGTAAACATTTGGTTGACAAACGGTTGACAAAAATAAAGGAGAGAAATAACTATGTGCTGAATATCAGCGAGTTATTTCTCTCCTTTGTGGACCAGCTAGGGCTTGAACCTAGGACCTCCAGATTATGAGTCTGTTGCTCTAACCAACTGAGCTACAAGTCCGTGCTTCTTTGATTTCTCTAGATGCGGTGCAAAAGTAGATAAATTCTGTGAAATATGCAAACAATCCTAAGAAAAAACCACTATTTTTTAAAGTTCATCAGAACTTATATTTACGTTTTGGGTTCTTGGGGAACCACCCTTTCTTTACGCGCTCTTCTTGCTCGAACACCTCTTTTATAGTCCAGAATGAGGAGAACGCGAACACGCCCAGAAGCGATGAGAGAAGAATGTTATCTACGCAAAGAGAAGCGATTACCCCGCAGACACCCAATATCAAAAATATCCACCAGCACTTTGTGCCCCAGTAATACTCTGCTTTAACCACTACAGGATGAAACAGACCAATAATGAGGAAGGTACAGATTCCGATGAATAGTCCTGATAGGTGATATTCGTCTAGGAATGAGGTAATCATTTATCCAGACGAATTGGTATTTCTTTCTTAATGCTTTGTTCTAGCGAGATCAGAGTCTCTGTGGCTACTACACCTGGAATCTCTTGGATCTTGTTGTTGAGCAAATCCATTAGATGTTCATTGTCGCATGCATAAAGCTTAGTCATCATGGTATATGAACCTGTGGTGAAATGACATTCCACGATTTCGGGAATCTTCATCAATTCATCAACTACAGCTTTGTACATAGAACCTTTTTCGAGCTTGATTCCAACATAGGTACAAGTTCTGTAGCCCAATGATTTTGGGTTAACATGATAGCCTGATCCGACAATCACGCCCAGGTCAATGAGGCGTTGTACGCGTTGGTGGATGGCGGCACGTGATACGCCACATTCTGCGGCAACATCTTTGAAAGGGATGCGCGCGTTCTGAGAAATAATCTCCAGAATTTGCTTGTCGAGGTTGTCTATTTTTTCCATCTTATAAATGTATTGTTAGCATCAATTGTCAAATAGTAAGCAAATATAGCGATATTTTTCAAAATATCTACCAAATGGGCAAATAAATAACGGATGTATTGAAATTCGGAGTATTAAATAGAGGATTTATCTTACTTTTATCTATTATTAATGGACGTGTGGAAGCTTTCTTATTGTTTCGGCTAACTTTGATAATTAGAAATGTTTGTTAGTAAAAGGGCAAAAAAAGTGGCTGATCTCTATAACGAGTCAGCCACTTCACCTATTATAAAAAGGATATGTTTAGCCCTTTTTTATTTCTTTTCAACTCCAAGTAGTTCTACTTTGAAGATCAATGTAGAGAAAGGTTTGATAGTGCCTTGGTTTCTTGTACCATAAGCCAGGTCTTGGGGAACAACGATTTCCCAAACAGAGCCTACAGGCATCATAGTAAGAGCTTCTTGCCATCCTTCGATAACTTGGTTTGTAGCGAATTTAGCCGATTGGCCGCGTTTGTACGAGCTATCAAATTCAGTACCGTCAATCAATGTACCTTCATAGTTCACCTCTACCATATCGCCAGCTGCTGGTACTTCACCTTTACCTTCGCTGATGATGCGGTATTGCAAACCGCTAGGAGTAGTGATCACGCCATCTTTTTGAGCATTTTCAGCAAGGAAAGCTTCACCTGCCGCTTTGTTGCTGCCAAACTCTTGGATAAGAGCTTTTTCTTGGATAGCGCTCAGTTTGGTTGTAGTCACCTCTGTTGCTTCATCCATTGTCATCTTACCACCTTTGCCAGTAGCACCTGCTACAAAACCAGCGATGAAATTGTTTTTATTGATTGTCTGTTCAGAATCCTGGCCAAACACTTCTTTGCTAGCCATTGGGAGAATTTGGTTGGCTACCTGGCCACCAATTTGCATACCAGCCATCAAAGCCATTTCTCTTTCGTCTGCTCCTTTGGCTGTTTCCTTGAATCCTTTCACGAAGTCGTTCATGTAAGTAGTGTCTACATTCTGACGAGTAGCCAAATACATTTTCAAACCTTGTGAGTTAGACAAACCAAGGGCATAAGACAATGAATCGATTTGTGCAGACGACAAAGATGGTGCAGGATGGATGCTATCTGCAGCTGCTTTTGCTTGTCTCAAATCTTGCACTGTAGTTTGTGCATAGTTCATTGCTTCTTCTGGAGTCATTTTGCCTTTTGTCTCTAATGTACCTGCAACGAATCCTTTGATGAAGTCTTCTTTATTGATTGACTTAGTGGCATTAGGGCCAAAGATTTCATTATTTGCGCCAGGAATCATTTGATTGCCCACTTGAGCACCAATTTGCATACCTGCCATATATGCGATCTCTTTTGGTTTAGTGGCATCCACATATTTGATGAATCCTCTTACGAACTCACCCATATAAGTAGTGTCCACGTTCATGCGTGCGCTAAGATATGGTTTAAGTCCATTAGCGTTAGACATACCCATCGCATATGATAATGAGTCAATGTCTGTCTTGAAAACAGGAGTAGGCACGTTTTCTTGGCACGATGCTAATCCTGTAGCAATAGCAATTGCTGCAAGAATTGTTACTTTTTTCATTTTGCTTTTAAAGTTTTTTAGAGTGATTATATGAAATTTTATTCGTTTTTGAGATTGTCCTTATTCATCACTTCGTGCAGTTCGACATCAAATACTAGAGTACTATGTGGAGGAATCATTTCGCCAGCACCTTGAGCGCCATAAGCCAAGTCCGAAGGAATATAAAGTCTCCATTTAGAGCCTTCGGGCATCAACTGCAAAGCTTCTACCCATCCTGGAATCACTTGATTCACACCAAATACAGCTGGTTGGCCGCGTTGAACAGAACTATCAAATAATGTTCCATCAATTAAAGTACCTTCATAGTCAACTTTCACTTGGTCAGTTACAGCTGGCGTTACACCTGTACCTTCATTGATTACTTCATATTGCAAACCGCTAGGCAAAGTCACCACACCTTCTCTTTTAGCGTTTTCTTCCAAATAAGCTTTTCCTTGCTCTACATTGGCTGCATTTATTTTAGTCTCCAACTCTTTGAAGAATGCATTTACAATTTCTCGCGCTTCAACATGGGTCATTTCTGGCTCCTTGCCTTCGATGACAGCCTGAATAGCCTTAGCGAAATCTTCTATTTGGAGGTTTTTCACTCCCATACTCAACAGGTTCTGGCCAATGCCCAAACCGATAGCGTAGCTTAATTTATCCATAATTAATTTGTTTAATGACTCAATGAATAACAAAATTGTCGGCCATGAATCAATATGATAGTATCGTAAGTTGCAAAATTAATTTTTTTTAGTTGAATGTAGAAGTTATTGTAACTTTAAATTTGCTAATTGCAAGTCTCTAAAGCCTATTTTTGTTTTTTTGTTATTTGCAGAGGGTAAGTTTATGTTGAAGTTGTGATTATAGTTACTCTACAAGAACAATAATAGCTCGATTTAGTTTAAATCTATATATAGTATGATGGATAAGTGTTGTTAAAAACACTCCAAACATCACAAGGTCCATAACAAATCATTAAATAAGAGAACGGTCATGAAGAAGAATTTGGTTATTTTGTCGGGAGCAGGTATGAGCGCCGAGAGTGGCATCAAAACTTTCAGAGATACAGGGGGGCTGTGGGAAGATTACTCTATTCAAGAAGTGGCTACACCAGAAGGTTATGCGCGTAATCCAGAACTGGTTATCCGATTCTATAACGAACGCCGTAAACAGTTGAAAGATGTGCAGCCCAATTTGGGTCATAAGATACTAGGAGAACTGGAAGAACACTTCAATGTAACGATAATTACCCAGAATGTAGATAACTTGCACGAACGTGGCGGCAGCAAGAATATCATCCATCTGCATGGGGAACTCGTAAAAGTTTGCTCCACGCGCGATCCGCAGAATCCTCGTTTGGTTCGCGAATTAGCCGAAGATGCCTATGAAGTAAAGATTGGCGATTTGGCCGATGATGGATCTCAACTGCGTCCATTCATTGTATGGTTTGGCGAGCCAGTGCCTAAGATAGAAGAAGCTGCTCGCATGGTGGATACGGCAGATATATTTGTGATTATTGGGACTTCAATGAATGTCTATCCTGCAGCCGGATTACTCGATTATGTAAAACCCGGATGCGAAATCTACCTAATCGACCCACATCCAGTAGATGTTAAGTCATCTCTACCGATACATGTCATTCGAAAGGGTGCTTCAGAAGGGATGGAAGAGCTGAAGAAAATATTACTGACTCAATAATTCTATCGCTTTATCACAGCACGCACTATAAACCAGGCGTGGTGTAGCACGGTGCTCACATAGCCATAATGGCGGCACATGATGCGGAATCGCTCCCGCAATGATGCTTGCTGATTCTGGGTAGTCAGCCCCTCATCCAGATAGTCGATTAGAGTGAGGCGAGTATTGTGGAGTGTCTTGGCTTTTTTCATGGCACGGATACACCAATCGAAATCTGCTGAATAGCGATAGCGCATATCATAAGATGGAGCAAGTGCCCGTTTCAATATAAAAGCCTGATGACAGACCAGCATCCCTTGACGAAAGCTGCGCCAATCTAGTTGGGTAGGCGGCTCAAGTCGGCGCATACGCATAAAGTGCCGCTTCTCATCCACTATCGCGGTATGTCCATAAAGGATATCAGGGAGGTTATTGTCTTTTATGGAATGTACCACTTGTTGCAAGGTGTTGTCGGCATGAAAACAGTCACCTGCGTTGAGAAAGCAGACATAGTCACCTGTGGCAAGTTTTAATCCCTTGTTCATGGCGTCATACAATCCCTTGTCTTTTTCGCTCACGACTTTCGCTATATGCTCTCTGTACTTCTCAATGATCTGTGCGGTCTTGTCGGTTGATGCACCATCAACAATGATATATTCTATATGATGATAGGTTTGTGACACCACACTGAGGATGGTTTCCTCTAATGTGTGCTGTGCATTATAAGTCACGGTGATGACCGAAAAACGAGGTGTCAGTTTATTATGCATAGCTTCCAGTGATCTTATTGTATATTTCTATATATCGTTTGGCGATGATGCTTTCCGAGTAGTGCGTAGCCACTTTGCGATGTGCTTCCTCTGAGAGTGTCTGGTATTCCGATTCCTTCAATGTCCAATAGATGCCATTGGCGAAATCTTCCGCCGAGAGATATGTTGCTACATAGCCATTGTGTAGATGATCGATCATCTCGGGTATCCCTCCGATATTGAATCCTACGCATGGTAGGCCGCAAGCCATCGCTTCCATGATGGTATTGGGAAGATTCTCTTCTAATGAAGGTGTCGTGTAAAGATCTACAGCGTTATAGATATTCACCAGTTGGTGGTCGTCCTTTACATAGTTCAATGCATATACTGGAAAGGGTACCAATGGCTTAAGTACGTCAGATCCTTTGCCGAAAACTACGATTCCTAGACTGTCTTTTAGTTCTGGATGTTTTTTAGCCAATAGGTTACATGCGTCTACAAAGTAGTCGATTCCTTTTCGTTTGTCTGTTATCTTCACCGACCCAAACAATACAAGCTTCTTGTCCAAGGGTAATTGGCACAAGATACGAGCCTCTTGTTTATTGCGTGGTTTAAATAGATTAGTATTGATAGGGTTGGGTATGGAGTAGATTTGTTGATCTATTAGCAGCTCGCTAGCGCGTGCCTTTTCGCTGAGCCAATTGCTACAGCCCACAAAAGTGATAGGAGCCACCTTGTAGAGTTTCTTCTTTTTCTGAAATATGCGCCAGGAAAGGTCATGTCGGTTCCCACCCCTGAAAATAAAAGGGCAATTATGACATTCGCTTTCGTAGCGTTTACATTCGCGGGCATGATGACAGATACCAGTAAAAGGCCACATGTCGTGCATGGTCCATACCACCGCTTTTCCCGACTGGAGAATTTTGCGAATATCCCTTAGCGATAACATACCTTGGTTGATCCAATGCAGGTGTATCACATCCGCTTGTACAAACTCGGGCAGCGTAGTGATGTCGGTACCAGTGTTAGCGATATCCACTTTAAAAAGGTTGTTGCGTCTAAAGCGGTTGGCTTTCCAAATCACAATGCGTTCCCATACAAACTTGCACAAAGCCAGAAGGTTATAGTTAAGTCCTATTACATTCAGTTTATCCGATTCTTTGTCGCGTACCAGCATCTTTACTTTGAGTCCATTGTTCTTCAAGGCCTCAAGTAGTCTGCCTGCAGCTATGGCAGCTCCTCCAGTGCGCTCAGATGTGTTTATTATCAATACCCTCATAGTGTCTAAACTTTGTACAAAGTTAAAACAATTTATTTACGATTCATTGATTTGTAGCTCACCTTTTGCGCTTATTCGTTTTGGGGAAGTAGCTTTTTATAAATGTCCAGTCTCTTTCTCAGAAGCTCTCCTGTGGGTAGTATTTCTTTGATACGCGCCAGTGCGTGTTGCCTGAAAACTTCCTGTCTCTCACTATTATCCATCAGTTCCAGGGCTAGATTGGCGAAATCCTCGGGCTTGTCGGCTATATAGCAATCCTCGCCATTTCTGAAATCTAGTCCCTCCACACCTACAGAAGTCGTGATGAATGGTACACCATTGTTCACTGCATCTAGAATCTTCATGCGCATACCACTGCCTGTCTGTATGGGTACTATCATGATTGCACCTTCCAGATGTGGCTCTATCGAAGGCACGAACCCTGTAAAGCTGACCTGCTGATAATCCTTTTGGATCTCATCCATATACCGATGTCGCCACTGACCGATAATTTCTAATTGAGTTTTAGGTCGCGCGGCTAATATCTTGTCCCATACATTTTCTAGAAACCACATCATTCCCTCATAGTTGGGATGATGATTCGAGCTACCCAAGAAAATCAGTTTATCATGAAAAGTATAATGATTGCCTAGATTGCGCTCTGGTAAGGGGATGACGGCAGGCGATACGTATAAAGGAACCTTAAGCCCCTCCTTCTCAAGGATCTCTTTGTCAACTTCAGTAAGTACTACCACTGCATCACAGCTCTCCATCGCAGCTATCTCAGTGGCTTTCAGCATTCGCATCTGGTAAGTGTCACAGGTGTTTATCAGGTCCTTATCTTTCATGAAACGCTCATTCCGTATAAACTGTATCTCGTGCTGGATGAAGATACGTTTCACTTCAGGAAATCCAAACACCATGTTTTGGAACTTTGAGAATTCAAACTGCACCAATTCTATCTTATTTTGTTTGATGATAGTGCCGATATAGTCGATGAAACTATAAGGGAAATTTTCATCAAATGATGTTGTAAGAAGATGATTGACTAGGTTGCGGCTCTCATTCTCGTGCCAGCGGTTGAGGTTGGTCAATATCTGACGGCATTTACGGTACCAAAAATTCTGTCGTTTGATGGCGAAAGGGAAAAAGTGCACATCCGGCCATAGCGCCCGTAGTTTTTCTATATTCTCTTCCGTACCCGGCGAAGAGTAATAGGTAAAGGTCAAAGAGATATTGACCTCCTTTCTCAGATAGTCGATCATATGAAACTGCGCTTGCGCGCCACCGCTATCCACTGGATAGGGGAAGTAGGGCGTGACAATCAGAATATTTTCTTTGCTCATAGTCATAGTTTTTTATTAAGATGATAAGCTCGTCTTTATCGCCTATTTGCGGTTTTTAAAATAGATATAAAGGGACAATCTCCAGCTTATGTGTCGTATGGACTGACATATCCTGAGCAATTGCTTCTTGCTGTAAGATCCTTGCAAAGAATATCTCAGTATCGTGCGAACATAGTGGCGCAAGGCCTTTTGTACTGCTGGGTTGTTCAATCGTTTTCCATAAAACTGGTGAAGCCAATCAATGAACAAGGCTGTAGCTTCCGCTTTTAGTGTGTTATAGCGCGAAGAATTGCTGATATTAGCTCCTTCCACATTCCGCCACCCCACAGGTTTCCCCTTTAGTGTCGTTATTCCCGTTGCTTCGGCAAACTTTATCCATGAAGCGTCATCCGAGCACCATGCTATCGGGAAATTGACAAATCCCCCTGTTTCATTATAGATGGTACGGCTAAACACATATTCGCATGCTGCCGAGTCTATCTTCCCATCTAACTTTTCAAGCATAAATTGAAAGGCGCTGATCGTATCCTCCATCGGTCTACTCTTGATCAACACTCTTCCTTTAGCATCAATCACTTCAAGCGGAAAACGGAAAAAGCAATTATTGATATCCCTCGTTTGGGCAGCTTGTTTTATACGCTCCACCCCGTCACTGGGCATCACATCATCATCCGAGAAAAACCAGATCAGCGGTTCGTCCTTCGATAAAGCCACACAACGTGTCCACTGTCCCACGAGATCTTTTCCTCCCATATTCTCCTCGAAGCGATGGTAGACGATATTTATCTTGTCGGCATAGGTCTGCACGATGTCATAAAGAGAGTATGGACTACAATCGTCACCAATATATACAATGAAATCTTTGCAGGATTGTTTGCTGATGGATTCCAATGTTTCGCGTAGGAATGCGTCTTTGTAAGCCGGTATGATAATGGCTACACTCTGTTTCATAAATGCGACAAGTAAAGATTGTTTATGCTTTGATATATTGTTTCCAGAACTTATAATAGCGCGGCTTGGTCCAGCTATGACAACCGAATGGGAGTTTGCCTCCTTTTTTGTTGAGACAGTATTTGGGATTCGTGTCAAAACCGAACTCCAATGCCTCTTCTAGTGTGGGGTAGCGGAACTCAGCGGGCACAACTGCCCAGAACACATCCTCATTGGATAGGTGATGGCGTTTGGTCAAGAATTTTTCGATTCGTTCTTGGTATTGGTCGCAAGCCTGGACGAAAGAATCGATCCTACGCAGCGACAATCCTCCATTACCTATCTTATTATAGATATCTTCCTTCGTTATCTTCCCGTCTTTATGAGTCAAACGTTTTTTGAGTCCGAAGTAGATGTTGATAATGGGCCAATCATAGACTTCTCGGCGTATCCATGATGGTGCCACACAGTCGAAGCCTTTATCGCACCATGTCGATAGCTCATCTCTGAATATCCAAGCGTCTAGATGACAAATCAATATATATTCACTATCAAGAAACCGTTCATAAAAAGCTTTTGATAGCATCATGCGGTTATAGCCGGCAATGCCATTTTTCTTACCCAACCACTCGTCCGATACTTCCATTATCTCATGTGGGGGTAGTTCCTTTGTTATTTCCGAGAGGTCCAATCCTACTGGTTTAACCAATACATGTGGGTAATCAGCCAACATTCTCATGTTATTTTGTAAGGCCGATTTCTCAAGGTCCGACAGTGTCGAGCTATATATAGGTGTGACCACCTTTACCGTATGCTTCTTGGAAACTTTATCTACCATTTTGTTCGTTTTCTTTGTATTCAGTAACCTTAGCTAGCGCCACGAACAAATAATATGCATCCAGTACAGCCAAGATGAATCCTGGTTTGCCATCTCTGAATCCCCCCTTCATGACATAGGCCTTAAAGAAACGCGAGAAAGGACGAAACATCAATGAAAGCATTCCTACCTCTCTGTTCTTTCTCTTTTGTACCTCGTTGCGAGTGTAGTCATTGGTTTTTCGTAAGATGTCGGCCACTGTATCATTAGCCAGATGAATCAATGCTAGCTCCTTCTGGTTGCGTGGAACGCGCATCACAGGGCCATCAATGACGGGCGCACAATGCACAACGGGGGGCCAGTGAGTACCTTCTTTCTTAAAGAATCGCAAGATGGTATCGGGATAACGCCCATGCATGAAGCGTCCCATGAAATAGTTCTTCCGCGAAAGATACAATCCCGCAGGGCAATCAGGCTGAGCAATCTTTGCATAGAGATATTCGCGAAGTTCTGGTGTCACCAACTCATCGGCATCCACCACTAATATCCATGGTTCGGAAGCTTGTGCGATGGCAAAGTTGCGGGCAGGTTCCACTATGTTATAATTCCCTTTCTCGAAAGTCGCTACTTTACAACCATACTCCTGAGCTATTTCAAGAGTATCGTCGGTGCTTTCCATGTCGCATACCACTATCTCATCAAAACTCTTAACCGATTCCAAAACATCTCGTAGGTGCTTGGATGCATTATAGGTGTTGATTACCACAGATATTCCCATCGTATCTAGTCTTTATTGTTCAATTCGAGCACAAAGATACCTATTCTACTTAATAAAACGTTGAAAACGCAGTTTCTTCTATCATTTTACTCTTTTTCACCAGGCAGTATCAGATCCGGATAGTTAAAGTGGGATTTCTTAGCTTTAGGTCTGAAGAAATGTTTCACACGATCCAGAAACTTAATAGCATGTACAGCATCTTCTTGTACTTCTTCTGAGAAACCGATGGATTCAATCAATGCAGGTTCCATGATTTGCCAGATATAGTTGAAGGTAGGGTGGTAAGGGTCGCGTTCTATTTCGATGATGGCATGACGCTCTTTGTTTTCGTGCTGCAATAGCTTGTCGGCTATCAGCGAAGCAAACCTGTTTTCCACTATAGTACTGTCTTTATAGTGTATCACCTCGCCATGCAGATTTTCGTACTGCATCAACATGTCAGCTTTGGCTTTTTGCGAGGAAGCATCGGCGCTAAGTGTCAATTTCGTCAAGTGTCCACTCTTGATCTCGAGTGGGGCTAGTGGCGAAACTAGTTGATTCATTTCGCGCAGATCAAACTCACTCATCTCTACTCCTAGATGAAAATGGTCATTAAGCGAATCGACCGGCACTTCCCATACGATATCGAATTTACCTTTCCCCATTAACCGCCCGTTCAGGTTGGCGATGATATAGGGGTGTGCAGGGTTGACGATATTTGTCACGTTGCTGATCGTACCACTCATATCTTGTAGTAGTAGTTGACCCGCTACGCTGCCTTTGCGTGATAGTTCCTCATAGATCACGGAAAAGTCGTTTACATAAATCACGGGTATATCTATACCTATCGGTGCTTTCTGTAGATATGAGTAGATCATGGGGAAAAGCTTATGCCGTGGCAGTTTGGTTTTCTGATTGACAAAGTTCTGCAGGGTAGGAACCTCTATGCGCATATCCTTTAGCTTAAAGGTATGCGTGTTGAGTATTTCGGGCAGATTCAGCCCGGCTAAAGCGATGCCTTGAATCGTGACGTCATACCAACTCTTATGTTTTGGATCCACGTATGAGAATTCCATTTTCGAGTAAGGGGATGTGTAGCTCAGCCCACATATATAAAGACTGTCATCCATAAGTTTAATGGATTTAAACCCAATATCGAACATACCACCATCTAGCGGATAGGAGAAATGGCCGATGGAGAAATAGGGACGTTGCCAGCCGAAGGTGCGTTGCTGTGTATTCAGTTCAATATCATATATTGCTAGACTCACTGTATCGATATCGATATGGGTGGTCGTGTCTTTGCTGTGTACAGCAAGATTGATTCGTGCATCGGTGATGGCGAAACGATCGAGCGAAAACTCCTCCGCAATACCCGAAAGACTACGATATAAACTATCGGGAAGTGACAGTGTGGGCAACTTAAAAGCTTTATGTTCCTCCACTGTCGCTGCTTTTTTGTGCTTCAGTCGGCTATAAATATCAATCACAGGATGAGCCAGATTGATGGCGCCGATGCTGAATGAAGCTTTGCTCCAGAACAGACTGTCGATGGACAGATCTTGCAATGTGGCAGAGTAATGACTGCCGTTAATATCGTGTAAATCGACTTCGGGACATTGTAGATAGAAGCGCTCAAAGGAAACATCCCTTTTGTTTTTACCCGAATGTCCATCAAGTCCGCTAATAGTGAGCAGAGGAGATAGGAATCGCAAGTAAGATTTGGAGTTGTCAAAGAGTGTATCTTGAGGGAGTAAAACTATATTGTTCAAACTGAACAGCTCGCTGGTTGTGGAGTAGGAACCTTTATCTATGGTCAGTCTGTAGGCATTGCCGGGCAGTATGTTGTCAAAATCAGTAAACGAGAAACCTATTTTGCCATAACTAAAGGTATAGCCTTCCAGTGCCTGTTTTGATTCCTTTAATAATAGATCGGTGGCAAAGAGGTTGAGGTTCTCAAGTTTATAATTGGTCGATTGTGGCGCGCGGCGATCCTTCACAATAAATCCTGCATCTTCGATACGGAAGCTTTTCAGTGACAGGTGATTCATCAATGGTGAGAATATACCTTTCAGATTAAGAGGTTTGGTCTCTTTCTTCTTCTCACTCCCTTTCTTTGGCTTTTCTACTGTTTTGGCCATCATCGTATACTCGATGACGGGGTGTAGGATGCTGAAGGATTGAAACTCTATTCCATTGGCATAGTTGAGTCCTTTTAACTGCACTTCCTCCACGTCGCCTATTATATAATCTTTTGACGTGTGTGTGCTGATAGGTCTTAACCGGGCTTCCCTGATGGTCAGATCTCCTTCTGTGGAGTTGAAATCGACTTGCTTGATACCTATCCGATGATTACTGCTTTCCATCTCACCTGATAGTCCAGTGATGTTGAGCTCAAAATTCTGCGAAAACAGATATTGGTCATCACTCATAGCTACCGAATCCATTATTAACTCATATACTTTGAATGTGAGTGCATCTACTTGGAACAGGTCTTTTCCTTTAGGGGAGTGAACTGTATATTTCAGTTTGGCTTTGTCTATGTCTATCTCCTCTATCACGAGTTTCTGAAGTAGAGGTGAGATGATATCGTAAATCGAAAGAGGCTGTTCCAATAGATTCTCATCCTTGTGTGTATCACGTCTTTGCACTTCCTCGATACTTGTTTTGTGTACCAGATGCGAAGTCTCTATTTCGGGACTTTCTATATCAAATGAACGAATCGTGAGAGAGTTCAACGCTTCTTTACGGTCAAACTGTATGCCACTTACCAACACGGTTTTTACCATGGCGTCCAGACTGTTCTCGGGATAGCCTGGATTGAGACGAGTAGAGTTGAGGCGAATATTGCCTATATAGATCAGCGAATCGGCAGTGCTGAGGCTGATGCTGTCAGTATTCAGCGTGAAATCATTATTGGACAACAGCTCTTGAGGCTGGTGTGTGGTGAAGCAGAAATTGTCGCAGAACAGTAATTTCCCGTTTTCGTACGTCTGCTCGTCTAGACAAAAACCATACGCGTCGAAACTCACGTTTTGAATGGAGTAAACGATAGGCGATTTGGGGTTGACTGCCGTAAACAGCACGCTGGCATTGTCCAAATTGAGTTGATCCACACTGAGCACCGCTATATAGCGTGAAATCATCTGATACACATTCTTGGAGGCTGCATGCTGATGCTTCTTTTTGGGATGTATCGATTCGCCCGTCTGGAAAATCTTGATGTTGGGCTGCTCTATCTGGAAGGCTTTGAAATGCAGCTTTTTAAAGTCGTGTCGCCACGTCAAGTTTAGCCCTTTGAAATGGATCATTTCTATGGAAAGGTCCATATAGGTGTTGGGTAAGCTATCTTTGCCTGCCCACTCGGCAAAGACTGCCGAATCGGGTACCAGTTTCACTCCTTCAATCTTCAGTTCACCATTAAGAAAACTGATTGATAGCTTCCTGTAAGACAGGTTGTAGAAACCATCTGTTTCCGCGGATGTCCGTTCTATCAGTTTGTGTGCCAGGTAGTTTTCAACCCAGTGCGTGCGAAAGAAATTGACCGCCAATACTGTTACTACCAGCAACAGTATTGCCAGCCACACATATCTTTTTGTCTTCTTTCGTTTTTCTTTCATAGATGATTCTTGTGAGATTATGGCATGTCATTCCGCACATTATGTCCCTGTATAAATCGATCAGTCTCGGCTGGAGTAGCCATTCGTATTTGCTCGTTGTCTACCAGGAAGTAAACCAGATTATCTTCATCACCTTCTTTAAAAGCTGTATAGACATCAAATTTATGCCACTTTTTGTGAAAACGTACATGTGTCAGGCCTTGCTCATCGGCAAAAGCTCTGGCTCTCATTTCGATTGCTCCCATTCTTAAATAAACTTTAATGTGAAACCTTGTTTATTGATAAAACAAAGCAGAAAATGCTTTTGTTTTCATTCTAAATGATTAGCTTAAATCACTAAATAATAAGGAGCTTGTATGGAAGCAAATGTACTTGTGTTATCTTCGGTTGATGACTATGTGAGCGAAATGGTTTCTCATGAATTGGCCTCATTGGGTAAAGGTGTCGAAGTGCTTCGTATGACGGTTGTCCAATGGACGGAGGAACAAAAAGGAAAATGGGATCATGCCATATTGTTGAATCATTGTATGGGATTGAACGATCCTCGTCTATCGGGACGGATAATGCATGTAGTGGAAATGGAATTCCCCAATCCTGCCAATGATGAAGACTGCGCTCGAACCGATGCTATGATACGGCGACGTGTCATTGAATTTTACTTGAACGATATTCAGGGAAAGGAAATGCTCGGGGCAGATAGCTGTGGGGCTTTCTGTGATTTATGATGATCGTTATCTTTGTAATTTCTTGATAGATAAAGTGTTGATGTTTTCTTTCTTTGTTTGTTTTCTTGCTGTTCGTGGTAGGCTGTAATGTCTCTATGGGCTAACCTTAGTCATGATGATACGTACCCTTATTCATGATGGTAATCACCCTTAGTTGATTTGCAATCTACTTGTGTTTAAAAAAAGAATCGTCCTTTTGTCCATATTTTTTTAGTCTGTAGCTGCATCATTAACAATCATTCTATCCGCTTATTCACCATTTTTTGCTACATTTGCCTACACTTATAAACACTTACGCTTTTTATTCTAGGTTAACTTATGATTTTTGTGAAAGGTTACGGGCAGATGTGCAACAATATCTTGCAATATGCTCATACGTATGCTTGGGGAAAGGAACAGGATATTCCGGTAGTTTCCATGCGGTTTGCATATAAATATCGCTACTTCAATATCTGTGATAAGAAATACCATAGCTGGCCGGTCTATCTCTTCTCTAAGATGATGATAAAAACCAAGTTGATGAAATGTTTCTTTTTAGATGATCCAAAAGATGTGACTCCTACAGTTATCGACTCGCTTAGGCAAGAAAAGATGGTGGCTGTAGATGGATGGCATTTTCGTTTTCCAGATCTATTCTTAAAACACAAACACGAGATAAAGGAGATGTTCACTTTTCGAAAGGGAGTGACAACGCGTATCGATAAGCTTCTGTCGGTATGTCCTGCTGATACTTATATAAAGCTAGCTGTGCATATACGACGTGGTGACTATTGCCGCTGGATGGGTGGGAAATATTTTTTTGATGATGAGGTTTATATCAACTATATCCGCCAATTCATGGAACAATTTCCTGATAAAAAAATCGCGGTATATATCTGTACCAATGATAAGAATCTGAGCGTGCAGCATTATCGATGTGAGTTGGGAATTGAAACCGTTTATCATCCCAAAGGTACCGAGGCAGAAGATTTATACTTACTATCACAATGTGACTATATCATGGGCGTGAAAAGTACCTTCTCTTTGATGGCTGCTTTCTATGATGATCGCCCTCTCTATTGGATCATGGATAAAGACAAACCACTAAAGATTTCAGACTTTGAATCCTTCGAGGAGCTTTTTATGACTGTCTGAATTCTTATTATAACATATACTTCTCATGATTTCGCCAAAAGTATCGGTAATCGTACCCAATTATAACCATAGCGCGTATTTGTGTCAGCGCATAGATAGCATTCTGCAACAAAGCTATACAGATTATGAACTGATTTTACTGGACGACTGCTCTACAGACGTTAGTAGAGAAGTGTTGGCTGCCTATCAACACATGCCACAGGTGACGCAGGTGATTTTTAACGAAAAGAATAGTGGTAGCACCTTTAAACAATGGGAACGGGGAATACAACTGGCGAAGGGGGAATATATATGGATAGCAGAAAGTGACGACATGGCTGATACCGATTTTCTGAAAGAAACAGTTGAGCAACTGGATCGCAATAAAGCTGCTACGATTGTATTCACAGGGTCGCAGATGATTGATGAGAATGGGAAGCAACTTCCGAAAGATTGGGATCATTTCAGTCCGGGAATGAACAAGGTAGCGACTTATGATGGCGACGAATACTTGAAACGCAAAATGCTATGGGGTAACAGTGTTTACAATGCGAGCATGGTATTGTTTCGTAAAGCATGTTATTACAAAGTACCAGCAGACTATTGCAACTATCGCTATTGTGGAGACTGGCTTTTCTGGATTGGTGTCTGTAGACAAGGACAGGTAATCAGCATTAACCGTAAATTGAACTATTTTAGACAGCACCTTAATAAGGTCTCTCCGAAAGCAGTGAAGGAGGGTTTGTACTTTAAGGAAGGAAATGATATAATGGTTAGAATGGTGGATTACCTTAATCTGGGTAGCTATCAGCGAATGGTGGTAAGCGGAAGGATCTGGAAACGTGTGCTACGGTTTAAGAAGGAAAATGAGGAGTTGGGAAGCGAGTATATAAACACTCTAAAGAAAGGGTTGTTGAGAAAACGCCACTTATCGATAGCGATCTATACCATCGACAAGTGGTTTAATTTTTCAGACTTGCAGAGATGAAACTTTTTCGAGAGAGAGCAAAAGTTCTTCGATCTTCTTTATTGTATTCTCTATATCAAACTTTTTAATCTGCTTTTGCATCCCAGTTATGAGTTTTTCCTTATACAGTGGATCTCTTAGCATTTCATTTATTTTCTCAGCCATTATTATCTCATCCCTCATAGGTACCAAAACCCCTGCCTTGCCATTGTCGAGAATCTCGAGTGGACCTGTTGGGCAATTGGTCGATACGATGACTTTCTCAAGACACAAAGCCTCGATAAGCACAGTGGGCAGACCTTCGTATTTAGAACTGAGTACAAATAGACGGCTGGCACGAACCCATGGATGAGGATTTTTCTGCAAACCCAAGAAAACGACATCGTTTTCCAATCCCATCTGTGTTGTCAGTTGGGTTAATTCTTCACGGCTTTTTCCTTCGCCGATTATATAGAGCTTTTCTGGTATACGGTATCTTTCCTTAAGAATAGCATACGCCTTTATTAAAGTGGTAGAATCTTTTTGTGCTTCCTCCAATCGCTGTACTGCAAGAATAAAAGGCTGATGGATAAGAGGCGAATCAACAGTCTCTAATGACTTCTCCTTTATGGCAGTGAGATCAAGGGCATTGTAAATCGTAATAAATTTGTTTGCCAGTTCGGGGTACATCGCTATTCCTTCATTGCGCATTTGCTCGCAGATGGTTACTATTTTATCATAGACCACCAGCTTTCTGCCTAGGCGCTGTAATTTCTTCTTATTGCCGCGGTGATACTCGCGAAAGGAGAAGTGGAAGAAAGATATCTTGGGTATAGGACAATTGGAAAGGAACGAATAGAACGATGAATCGAAATCAATCACGACATCGCTTTTCTTAATCAGCTTATTGAGATTCTTTTTTTGGATGATACGACGAATGGGATTGAGCAAGGCTTCATCGTAAGTTCTTTTGTGCAATGACAATCTTTTGACGCTGCGCAATTTACGGTATTTCACTAAGAAATGCTTTTTTACGAGATAATGAACTTCAACATCATCAGGCACATCTTGTATGCAGACTTCTTGCTCTTCCATGCAAGTGCCGATAGCAAGCTTTATCGAGAATTTATTTCTGTCGAACTGTTTGAGATATTCAATAAGAATATTATCAATACCTCCTTGTAATATTCGACTAACGATAATTAATAGATTTTGCTTCATGGAAAATTTTTGCAAAGATATGTACTATATATGTACTAGCCTTTATTCTCAGGGCTATATTTTGTGATAGTTTTTTAATCTTTGTATAATGGATTATATGCTATAAATGATAGCTACTATGGGTTTACTGCATGATGTGAGTATAATTTATAGAATAAAGTTATTTTTATCGTGCTAAAGCCGAGAGTTGGATTTATAAATAAACACCTATGATTGGCGTCAATTAGTGTTTTATTATTCGTATGGATGCCTTATCAAAACACTGTGGATCTACCTTATTTTATACTACTATTCGTTAAACTACAGATTTCTCTGTTTAGAAATCTAATTAAGTCGTATTCTATTGAGTCATAAAAAGATATTTCTAAGATTTTCCTCTATCTTTGTCGGGCTTATCAAGTTTTAAAAATTTCCGATGAAAGAATTTATGCAATTGATGCGACGCTTCTTGTCGCCTTATAGAAAATACATAGTTGGCGCTGTTTTTTTGAATATCCTTTCGGCTGTCTTCAACATTTTCTCGTTCACGCTTCTTATCCCTATCCTTCAAATATTGTTTGAGATGGACAAGACTGTCTATGAGTTTATACCTTGGGACGCAGGAGCAGGTTTGAAAGATACAGCAATCAATAATTTCTATTACTATGTGACAGAAATGATCAATAACTATGGCCCATCCATGACGTTATTGCTCTTGGGGTTGTTCTTGGGATTCATGACCTTACTGAAAACATCTTGCTATTTCGGTTCTTCGGCCATCATGATACCGCTTCGTACGGGAGTGGTGCGCGATATTCGTGTGATGGTATATTCTAAAGTACTTTCTTTGCCCTTGGGTTTTTTCTCGGAAGAGCGGAAGGGTGATATTATAGCGCGTATGAGTGGTGACGTAGGTGAAGTGGAAAACTCGGTGACTAGTTCGTTGGATATGCTGATCAAGAATCCTATCTTGATTGTGTTCTATTTTGGTACACTGATTATCACTAGCTGGCAGCTTACGCTTTTCACTATCTTGGTTTTGCCGTTGATGGGCTGGGTGATGGGTACAGTAGGGAAGAAGCTGAAACGCCAGTCGCACGAAGCGCAATCGAAATGGAGTGACACCATGTCACAATTGGAGGAAACACTAGGCGGACTACGTATCATCAAAGCTTTTAACGCAGAGAAGCGCATGGTAAATCGCTTTGAGGCATGTAGCAACGAGCTCCGTGATGCGACCAATAAAGTGGCTACACGTCAAGCCTTGGCACATCCGATGAGCGAATTCCTGGGTACGCTACTGATTGTAGTGGTGTTGTGGTTTGGTGGTTCGCTGATCTTGGGTAACAATTCTAGCATTGATGCGCCTACATTCATCTTCTATATGGTGATACTTTACAGTGTGATTAACCCTTTGAAAGATTTGTCGAAAGCGGGTTATAACATCCCTAAAGGATTGGCCTCCATGGAGCGTGTTGACAAGATATTAAAAGCCGAGAATAAGATTACCGAAGTGGCCCATCCAGTGAAACTGGAAACCATGAACGATAACGTAGAGTTCAGAGATATATCTTTCAGCTATGATGGCAAACGCGAAATCCTGAAACATGTCAACTTGACGGTGCCATGCGGTAAAACGATAGCATTGGTAGGGCAGTCGGGTTCAGGTAAATCGACTCTAGTAGATTTGCTTCCACGCTACCACGATGTGCAAGAAGGAGAGATCCTGATTGATGGCGTGAATATCAAAGATGCACGCATCCATGATTTGCGAAGCCTGATTGGCAATGTGAATCAAGAGGCTATCTTGTTCAATGACACCTTCTTTAATAACATTGCATTCGGTGTGGAAAACGCTACGATGGAACAAGTGATTGAGGCGGCTAAGATTGCCAATGCACACGATTTCATCATGGAAAAACCTGAGGGCTATAATACCAATATTGGTGACCGTGGTGGTAAGCTGTCGGGCGGCCAACGTCAACGCATAAGTATTGCCCGCGCTATCTTGAAGAATCCTCCAATCTTGATCTTGGATGAGGCTACGTCGGCTCTTGACACCGAATCGGAACGCTTGGTGCAAGAGGCGCTGGAAAGACTGATGAAGACGCGCACCACGATTGCAATCGCCCACCGCTTGTCTACCATCAAGAATGCGGACGAGATTTGTGTGTTATACGAAGGAGAAATAGTGGAGCGCGGAAAACACGAGGAATTGTTGGCGCTGAATGGCTACTACAAACGCCTGAACGATATGCAAGCGCTTTAAACATTATAGACCTATGATACACTGATACTATGAAAACACAATCACTCTTTAACCTAAAGTCGTCTTTTTGCTTCTTATTGTTTATGGCACTGTCCCTGTCTGCATCAGCGCAGATGACCGATCAGGTGCTCAAGACCGATTATCATATTGACCCCGAAAAGAAAGGGGATCTTTCTTTTGAATTGGATGCGACGCTGTTTTTTAAGAATAACGAGTTTGATGGGAAATTCATTAAAGGCTATTCATTGCCAGGGATGTGGATTCAACCCAAATTCGTTTATAATCCACTGTCTTATCTGAAACTTGAGGTAGGAGGACAGGCGCTGATTTATCGTGGCGCTTATCGCTATCCCAACTATGCCTATAATGATATCTCGCTGTGGAAAGGTTCACAATACCAGAAAGGTGCACATATCGTCCCTTTCGTGCGGGCACAAGTGGAGTTGGGCAATCTTGATATCGTTTTGGGGAATATCTATGGTGGCCAAAATCATGCGCTCATCGAACCACTCTATAACTCCGAACTCAACCTGACTGCCGATCCCGAGGCAGGAATGCAGTTGCTTTATAACCGACCACGCTTCAATATGGACCTATGGCTGAACTGGGAAAGTTTCATCTTCGATAAAGATACCCATCAAGAGGCGTTTACATTGGGATTGACCACAAAAACTTTGCTGAATAGCAAAGAGGCACGCTGGCATTTCTATATGCCCATACAGCTGGTGGGACAACATCGTGGGGGAGAGAATCTGGTGGACAATGATCGGCCAGTGTCGACGCTGATCAATGGTGCGATAGGCGTAGGGGCTACACGCCAATATGGACGCCCGTGGTTTAAAGCCTTGCATTTCGAAGCCGATATGCTGGGGTATTATCAGCAGTCGGGCGATCTTTGGCCACATGACAAAGGATATGGTGGATACTTGCGCTCTACTGTAGAGCTACGTGATGACTTCTTGATTAATGCAGGTTATTTCGTTTGCAAAGATTTCATCTCACTGTTTGGAAGCCCCTATTTTGGTGCAGTCTCCATGACGGAAGAGGACTTGACTTTTGAGAAGCCGCAAACCTTATCGCTTACAGCTGAATACTACCGTACATTTGCTAAGCACTACGGACTAGGCGCTAAAGTAGAAGTCTATTATGTGATGCCGGGTCACCTGAAGTATGCCGATGGACAAAGAGAGAAAGGTGCACACTCCACCAACTTCACTGTGGGTGTATATCTACGTGTCAATCCATCCTTCTTGATTAAGAAATTTGGTAAGTACTAAATCTATTTGCGCCCGAAATCGGCTGGAATCTCACCCCATTGCTTGGTTTCCCATTTGAGGATGGGGACAGTCCATGTGTTTTCGCGCAGCCATTTCTCGCCTCGCTCTATCATCTTGAAAAGCTCCTCCGTCTTGGGCGTGCGTTCCAGTTTGGTCTTGCATTTCTTCTGTTTCACCCAGCTCATGGCATTGACGCTATCGCTATAAATGGGAAGATTAAAACCTTGCTGCTTCTGGTAGGCCAAGCAATGGACTATGGCCAAAAATTCGCCGATATTATTGGTGCCATAGACAGGTCCGAACTTGAACAGCTGTTGACGGCTGGCTACATATACGCCCTGATACTCCATCATGCCCGGATTGCCGCTACAGGCGGCATCTACTGCGATACTGTTTTCGATGACAGAGGCTGGATATACAGGTAGAGCATCGGATGAGGTCGCTGTACCCGAAGATTTGGGAGTCCCTTTTCCTATATAGGCCCATGGCGATGCGGTGAACGCCCGTTCGGCCTCCTCGCGCGTGTCAAACGATTTGTACTTTGCACCTTCAAATCCTTTGGTCTGCAACTGACAGTCTGTCCAAGATGTATAAATACCTGGTTCGACACCTTCCCATACTACATAAAACTTCTTTTTAGCCATATATCCTATAAAACGATTCTGTTGCAAAGTTAGGGAATATATCCTTTGGCTGTTTTTCTTTTTATCAGAAACCACTACTTAATAATTTTTAGACTTCAGATAAAGTTATTGTAAGAATGTTTTTTAAATTTGTAGCAAAATAGAGAAGCAATAATGATCAGGATATTCTTAACAGGCTATATGGGAGCTGGTAAAACCACGTTGGGCAAAGCATTGGCCAAGCGTTTGGAGTTACCATTCATCGATCTGGATTGGTATATCGAAGAGCGCTACCACAGGTCGATCACTGAACTGTTTCAGCTATATGGTGAAGCGGGCTTTCGTGACATCGAACGTAAGATGCTGCACGAGGTGGCCGAGTTTGAGGATGTCATTATCTCTACGGGTGGAGGAGCACCATGCTTTTTTGACAATATGGACTTCATGAATACGCATGGCACCACTGTCTTCTTGGATGTGCATCCAGATGTGTTGTTCGGCCGTTTGCGTATCGCCCGCCAACAACGTCCTATCTTACAAGACAAAACCGATGAGGAACTAATGGCTTTTATCTTGAAGGCATTGACTGACCGGGCACCTTTCTATACAAAAGCGCAACACGTATTTAGTGGTGATAAACTGGAGAATCGCAGCCAGATATCCAAAAGTGTTGACTGCCTTTGTGAGCAGCTAAAGCTTGCAGACTAACAATTAGTTAGGCGATTCATTTCCTTTTTAAGAATAGTTTTCTCAATTAACGAATGCTACGTTAAAAAACGTGTCAATTTGATGAAGTACATTAGATTTATACCTACATTTGTTTAGTAAATCAACTTATAAATATACAAGCGGGTATTAAGAAATGAGAAAATGGCGTATTGAAGATTCTGAGGAGCTATACAACATCAATGGTTGGGGCACTTCGTACTTTGGTATTAATGACGATGGTCATGTTGTGGTCACTCCACGGAAAAATAGTGTTGCGGTCGATTTAAAGAATCTGGTTGATGAGTTGCAGCTACGCGACGTAGCTGCCCCGATGCTGATCCGCTTTCCTGATATTCTGGACAATCGAATCGAGAAAACTGCCTCTTGCTTTAAGCAGGCATCAGAAGAGTATGGCTATAAAGCCCAAAACTTTATCATCTATCCTATCAAGGTCAACCAGATGCGTCCGGTTGTCGAAGAAATCATCAGCCATGGAAAGAAATTCAATCTGGGATTGGAAGCAGGCTCAAAGCCTGAACTTCATGCGGTGATTGCCATCAATACGGATTCTGATTCACTTATTATCTGCAATGGTTATAAGGATGAAAGTTATATTGAGTTGGCACTACTGGCTCAGAAGATGGGTAAACGCATCTTCTTGGTAGTAGAGAAGCTGAACGAACTTAAACTGATAGCCAAGATGGCTAAACAGCTTAACGTGCGTCCCAATATCGGTATACGCATTAAGTTGGCCTCTTCGGGCAGTGGTAAGTGGGAAGATTCGGGAGGTGATGCAAGCAAGTTCGGCCTGACATCGAGCGAATTGCTTGAGGCGCTTGACTTCATGCAATCCAAAGGCATGAACGACTGTCTGAAGTTAATTCACTTTCATATCGGAAGCCAAGTCACTAAGATACGTCGCATTAAAACAGCGCTTCGAGAGGCTTCGCAATTCTATGTTCAGCTACACCAATCGGGATTCCCTGTGGAGTTTGTCGATATAGGCGGTGGTCTGGGTGTGGACTATGACGGTACACGCTCATCAAACAGTGAAAGCAGCGTGAACTATTCTATTCAAGAGTATGTGAACGACTCTATATCTACATTGGTAGATGCCAGTGATAAAAATAATATCCCTCATCCCAATATCATTACCGAGAGTGGACGTGCCTTGACCGCACATCACTCTGTGCTGATATTCGAGGTGCTGGAAACGACTACACTGCCCGAATGGGATGAGAATGAGGAGCCTGCAGTAGATGCGCACGAGCTGGTACTCGAATTGTACAAGATTTGGGACTTGCTCAACCAGAATCGTATGCTCGAAGCTTGGCATGATGCACAGCAAATACGCGAGGAGGCACTCGACTTGTTTAGTCACGGTATTGTTGACTTGAAGACACGTGCTCAGATTGAGAGATTATACTGGTCTATCACTCGTGAAATCAATCAGATCGCTAGTGGTTTGAAACATTGTCCGGATGAGTTTAGAGGCCTGTCAAAACTATTGGCTGACAAATATTTCTGTAACTTCTCCCTGTTCCAGTCCCTGCCTGACTCGTGGGCTATAGATCAGATTTTCCCGATCATGCCTATTCAGCGTTTGGACGAACGACCTGATCGTTCGGCTACTCTGCAAGATATCACTTGTGACTCGGATGGAAAGATCGCAAACTTCATATCGACGCGCAACGTTTCGCACTATATGCCCGTGCACAGCTTGAAAGGTAAAGAACCTTATTATCTAGCAGTGTTTCTTGTAGGAGCTTACCAGGAGATTTTAGGGGATATGCACAATCTGTTTGGGGATACCAATGCGGTTCATGTCACTGTAAGTGATAAAGGATATAGCATCGACCAGATTATTGATGGTGAGACGGTGGCTGAAGTATTGGACTATGTACAATATAATCCCAAGAAACTGGTTCGTACACTGGAAACATGGGTGACGAAATCTGTAAAAGAAGGTAAGATCTCATTGGAAGAAGGAAAGGAATTCTTGTCCAACTATCGTTCGGGCCTTTATGGATATACCTATCTTGAATAGATAAGCAGGATCTGTTTCTCGTAATATGTAAGGACATGAAGCAGAGATGAAGATATAAAGCGGTGGTAGGCTGAATGGATATTCCATTTATCCTGCCACCGCTGTTTTTAATATGAATATAAATCTTTAAATAAGCATATGATGAAAGAAAAACTAACCTTGATTAAAGTAGGTGGAAAGATTGTTGAAGAGAGTGATTCACTGGAGCGTCTACTAAAAGATTTTGCCGCTATTCCTGGGGCAAAGGTTTTGGTACATGGTGGTGGCCGATCGGCTACACGGTTGGCAGAACAGCTTGGTATTGAAAGCAAAATGGTGAATGGCCGCCGTGTGACGGATGCGCAAACCTTGCAGATCGTGACGATGGTCTATGGGGGACTGGTGAATAAAAGTATCGTGGCAGGACTTCAAGCACATGGTATCAATGCACTGGGTTTGACGGGTGCTGATATGGATGTGATTCGTTCGGTGATTCGTCCTGTCAAAGAGGTGGATTATGGCTTTGTCGGTGATGTGAAACGTGTAGATGGTAAACGCTTGAAACAACTGATTGATAGTGATGTAGTGCCTGTGATGGCACCATTGACTCATGATGGCGCTGGGCATATCCTTAATACGAATGCTGACACCATTGCGGGTGAAACAGCTAAGGCTTTGGCCGAATATTATGATGTGACTCTGGTCTACTGCTTTGAGAAAAAGGGCGTTCTCTGGGATGAGACTAATGATGATAGTGTGATATCACATATAACCGAGGATTCATTTGTGAAGCTGGTGGCGGATGGCATCGTTCAAGGTGGTATGATTCCTAAGCTGGAAAATGCATTTGAGGCGATAAACGCTGGAGTTGGTGAAGTGATTATCACTTCGTCTACCAATATATCTGGTAGTCAGGGGACGCATATCAAGAAATAATTCAGAAAAATGCAGATATTGTTGTAACTTTTGTTTTGGTCATCCGTCATTAATGTAGAGAGATGAAGAATATTCGTTTTCGTGAGGACATACTGCCACTGAAAAACAAACTTTATCGACTGGCGTTGCGCATAACTCGTAACCCTGCCGAAGCGGAGGATGTGGTGCAAGAAACCTTGCTGAAGGTGTGGAACAAACGAAGCGAATGGTCTTCTTTGGAATCTGTAGAGGCTTATTGCTTGCGATTGACATACAATCTAGCTGTTGATAAGACCCGTTTGGCTGTCACGCAAACTGAGACGCTTGCTGAAGATGCTGAAATGCTATTAGATCAATCCACTCCTTATGATAGTTTGATTCATGCCGAGCGTTTGACTTTGATAGATCGAATAATCAACACCTTGCCAGATAAACAACGTGTCGTGATGCAGTTAAGAGATATAGAAGGTAAAAGTTATAAGGAAATTGCTACTTTGCTTTCTATTTCTGAAGATCAGGTAAAAGTGAATCTTTTTCGCGCCCGCCAATGGGTGAGGCAAAAATATATAGAGATAGATGGATATGGATTATAAGCAAATCGAACTGTTGTTGGAGCGTTATTGGCTTTGTGAAACATCATTGGAAGAAGAAAGAATGCTGCGCGATTTCTTCATCGGTGATGATGTGCCTGTTCATCTGCTTCGCTATAAGGATTTGTTTTGTTATCAGTCGATTCAGCATGAGCAAGAGCTGGGTGAAGAATTTGATGAGAAAATATTTGGTGCTATTAGTGATCCGGTGGTGTTTATAAAACCAGTTGTGGACCGCAAATGGTTTGTACCGTTACTAAGAGCTACAGCTATAGTATTGTCTGTGGTATTCCTGGGAAATCTAGCTCAAGATATATTTCCGTCGCAAAAGTCTGAATACGATTATGATAATTATACGGATACTTATGATAATCCAGATATAGCTTATCAGCAGGTGTCTTCGGCTTTGTTGATGGTCTCAGAGAAGATTAACACATCGAAAAATGTAACTATAGCTTTGCCCGATAGTATTGATGGAGTAATTTTAGACGAGATACGCGAATGAGGATTGTAATAATGATATTGCTGGTGTTGGCAGGTTTTGTGAAACTTAATGCTCAAGACTTTGTTTCGCGCTTCTTGGATGAGCATTTGCCCGACTCGAATTTAACATGTATTACTATCAGCCCGAAGATGATGAGGGAAATAGTTCGTAATGATAGTGGTAAGAGTGAGGAGCTCTTGGAGATGATAGCTGATCTGAAGAGTATGCAGTTGCTACAGTCGCAAGTAGATGGGCAACGCTACTATGAGGCAGCAATAGAGTTGATAGATAAGAACAATAGTCGTTTCGAGGCTTTTCCAGCCCAAGCCCAACCTACTGTAAATAGCAGAATGGTGGTTTGCAGGAAACGTAATGAGATAATAGAACTTGTGATGCTGATGAATGAGAATGAACAATTTACAGTCATCAACTTTACAGGTCGGATGGATGAAGAGTTTATTACAAAATTGGCTGCTATTTTGCAATCGCCTATTGATGATTCTTCATGCGATACATAGAATTTTTCATTTGCTTTAAAGTTAGATATAGTTAGTATGCTTATTAAAACAGTTTAATCGGTGTTGTGAAACGCTGAGATAAATATTACACAGAAAACTAACTTATATTTAGAAAGGGGTTACTGCGTGAGCAGCAACCCCTTTCATATAATATATTGTTTATCTTACATCGCTTTGATGCTACCGATTCCAGTCTTCCTGAAAACCTTATCTTTCGGATTGCCGCGATAGCGAATGCTCCCAATGCCATCAGCATTGGCGATGATTTGTTCTAGGGCATAGCAGGTGATGTTTCCTACCCCCGCGCAAGTTGCATCTACTGATTTCACCTTTAGGTCTTCGGCAATAATGCTCCCTACCGCTTCTGATTTCAGTGTGGCTTTATTAGCACTGCCACTTAGTGTGATGTTTCCTATACTCGAGTTGGCTACATTGATTTTATTACATTCTAAATTGTTGATTGTGATATTGCCAACCCCAACTGACTGGATGGATAAATCGTTTGCCTTTATGCCTGCCATCGCGCTGAAATCACCTACACCCGACATTCGTATGGTACTTATTTGAGGAGAAGCTATATATATATCAATTCGACTCATGATATTGCGCCTTTTTTTGAAGTTCTTATCCTTCCCTATTAAAGTCAGAACTCCCTCCTTTACGGTTACTTCTATTTGATTTATATAATCTTCTGGCCCCGTGATTTTTAACTTGTAATCTTCATCCTTCGTCTGCACAAAAATAACACTCCCGACAACGTCACTGCTAATGGCATGGAAACCTTTGCTTACGTCAAAGGTGCGTGTGATGCTTTCACTGTTTTGAGTATTATCTGAATATCTTTCGCTAGCAAAACTAGTATTGATAATGGTAAGAGCCATCACTGCGGCAAATATTAATCTAATAAAGGAACTATTATTTTTCATTGCTCATTTTGTTTAAAAGGTTATTTCTTACTCTTTAGACGTGAATGATGAAATAAAAGTTGCAACAAGTTCTTTTTTTTGTTCTTTTTACTCTGCATTTTCTCCTTCCAATCTCATCTTCGCATATCGCTTGTCTTCATCGTTGCCATGCTCGATAATCTTATTGTAATACTCCTTGGCGCTTTCTTTATCGCCTTCTCGTTCGTATATTTGGGCGATGTTGGCCAGTACAATAACATCTGTGGGGTCGATGGATTCGGCCTTTTTGTAAGATTCGATGGCTTTGTCCAATTTTCCAGTCAGTATATAGATGATGCCTATATTGGACCAACTTTCTACGTGGTCAGGGTAAAGTGTCACAATTGCTTCGGCTATCTCTCGCATATTTTTCAATAAACTGTCGTTTTCGGTGCTATATAGTTGGTACTGATAGTCTTGTATCACCGACAGCATATATTGCTTGGCGTCTTTCAATGGTTCATTGTTGCTTGTAAGCCATTTGTTATCATTGGCTTTTGAGGTTTCAATAGTTTCCAATATCGTTTGTGTAAAAGCTTCCCAATCTTCCATCTGCCCATAGACATAGATCTTACCAAAACGCATATCCAAACGGTTGGGGTAGAGGACGATGCCCTTATTGATGGCGTCAATTCCTTGTGTGATATATCCGGGTTGATAGGCTTTTTGTGCATAGATGGAGCCTACTTGGTTGTTTAATGAATCTTGTATTACAAGGCTTTCTTGGTCAGTGGGTGCAGCTTCTGCAGAAAGTACTAATACTTCATGGCTTGCTTTCATGAAATAGTAATTGAATAACGCGGTGAATAACTCGGGGTTGGTGGGCTCTGCAGCTTGCCACTCTTCTAGAGTGATACGCATATAGAGTGTGTCGTTGACATTCCAGAAATGGTCGAATTTTTCTTCAAAGGTCTGGGCATTTAGCAGTGGACAAAATGCCAATATCAAAAACAGGGATAATAAATGTTTTGTCATGGTTGAGAGATATAAAGGTTATTATTGGTGATTGATATAAACTATAAAAACAAACTTACAGAAAATATTCCATTATTAGAGGTGATTCCTCTAAGTTTTATTTCTATTATTTTGGTTAGGCTCGAATGAAATGCTGTGTTTAGGCAAATGATTGTTTAAAGGAATGGTAAAATCTATTGAAATAAAACGAAGAATGTATAGCTCGAGAGTGTGTTGGAATTGATTTTCTGAAATTATTTGTTTCTTTGCAATAAAAAAAGAGAGGATACGATGAAATTTCAGTTGAGAGACGAAGAATTAGGCATTATTTACGTGCAGCGCAGACACAATGCGAGACGGTTTAACTTCCGATGTGCGGCAGATGGCATCTATGTGTCAATGCCACCGATGGCGTCTAGCAAGGAATTAGAGGAGGCGCTTGAGTCGGTACGGCCTAAGTTGCTCGAAAGCAGATCTATGGTGGGTCCACGACTCATTGATTTTGATTATCGTATTGATGCTCCATATTTTCAGTTCCAAATACATCCATGTAGCGGACAGCGTATCACAGCGCGTACGGCTCCAGGAAAGATGGATGTGTATTGTCCCGAAACGACTGACTTCAGTGAGGATAGAGTACAGCAGTGGCTGCGTAAAGTCATCGTTGAGGCATTGAAACGCAATGCGGAAGTGGTGTTGCCTCCTCGACTGGAGGCGTTAGCTCAGAAGCATGGCTTTAGTTATCGATCTGTACGTGTGAACTCGAGCCTCAGTTCATGGGGATGTTGTACGGGTGATAATCATATACGGTTATCGTGGCGTTTGTTGATGTTGCCCCAAGAACTGATGGATTATGTGTTGCTGCACGAATTGTGTCATATACCTCACAAGGATCATAGCCCTAACTTTTGGCGCACTCTGAGTGGATTGGTAGGTACCGATGCCAAGGCGCTTCAGCGCCAGTTGGTGCGTTCGCAGATTGTTATCTGAGACAATGTCTAAGGCGCTACTTTAATAACGCCGTTCTCATTCACAATATTAAATAATCCCCCATTTTCGTCTAGATTGACGATGCTTACAGTTTCGGTTTCGGGATTGACGAACATCAAAGAGGTGTTTGCTTCGAAACGTTGTACTTGGATCACCATTGGCTCGCTGCTTACGAATCCATGGAAAATGACGCTGTCGCCCATCATCACTGTGATTGAATCATTGCTAAAACCCTTGCTGAGGCATATCTCAAATTGCTCGCTATAGGTTTTGGGTTTGCTGGGATCCCAATCACTACGCATGCTCATGTATAAAAATACGACTACTATCACTATTACGGCAAAAGCCAGCATGAAGCTGCCCGTCATAAACTGTTTGTTGGTGTTGAGATGATGTACCATGTTGTTGTTATCTATTTACGGGGATAAAGATACATTTTTGCATCAACTATGCGTGCATCATACCCGAAAAAATGTCTGACTTTTAATGCTGTTTGTGCTGTTTTTGAGGTCTTATATCTTGCTTTATGACATTAATAATCAATAGATAACGTTAAATATATCTATATCTTGGGGTGATATACCTCATTTCCCGCCTGTTTTCTTTTCTTTTTCGTTTAATATTTTGTGCGCGAAGAGATTATTTGTATCTTTGCATCGAAATGGATGAAAGGTGGAGGGGCGATTAAGCTCCTTTTTTTGTTCTTATAACGCTAATCAATGATAGAAAAAAAGAGTGTTTGTCAGATTGTCGAAGAGTGGTTGGAAGGAAAAGACTACTTTTTGGTAGAGGTTACGGTTACCCCTGATAGTCGCATTGTGGTCGAAATCGATCATGCTGAAGGAGTTTGGATTGAAGATTGTGTCGACTTGAGTCGCTTCATCGAATCTAAGTTGAACCGTGAAGAAGAAGATTATGAGCTTGAGGTTGGTTCGGCAGGAATCGGCCAGCCGTTTAAAGTGCTTCAACAGTACATCAACCAC
>CAMTPC010000034.1 GCA_947074295.1 uncultured Bacteroides sp.
CAAAATCGCAAGCTATTTTTACGGGCGGATGTGGCAGAGAAGTATTATCCGATGTTGTCCTCTGTACAGTCGGCCAATTTTCAGACTCCCTATGACAAACAGGTCTATGAATTGGCTCAAATGCATGGCAAGTTGCTATCCACAGGAAAGACAGCAGAAAGCAACTCCTTTTATGTTCCTGTCATTTTCGAATTCAATAATCAGGGAAATATAATTCCAGGCTCTTTCGTCGAAATCTATCTGCTAGGCACGCCAATGGAAAATGTGATGGTATTGCCACAAACTGCTTTGACCGAACAGCAGGGACTTTACTTTGTCTATATTCAGATTGACGAAGAGGGCTATAGAAGGCAAGAAGTTGTACTCGGGGCAAGTGACGGGGTAAATACACAGATACTATCGGGGATTGTCCCGGGAGACCGTGTGGTGACTAAGGGAGCTTATCAAGTGCGACTGGCAGAAGCGTCGGCATCGATCTCGGCTGGAGGACATCAACATTAAAATAGGGAGGAGATACAATGTTGAACAGAATATTGAAATTTTCTCTCCATAACCGTATCGTAGTCATTGCTGCTGCCATCTTGCTGATGATAGTAGGCTGGTATGTCGCAAAGAATACGGAAGTGGATGTATTCCCTGACTTGAATGCACCGACAGTGGTAGTGATGACTGAAGCCAATGGTATGGCATCGGAAGAAGTGGAACAGCTGGTCACCTTCCCCGTGGAGACGGCCGTAAATGGGGCAACGGGTGTACGTCGTGTGCGCTCTTCGTCAACCAATGGATTCTCGGTGGTTTGGGTGGAGTTTGACTGGGGGACAGATGTCTATCTGGCGCGACAGATAGTAAGTGAAAAGTTGGCTGTTGTTGGCGAGTCACTACCTCCCAATGTGAACAGTCCTACGCTAGGGCCGCAATCTTCCATATTGGGCGAAGTGATGATTGTCGGTGTGACGGCCGATTCCACTTCGATGATAGATTTACGGACCATTGCCGACTGGGTGATTCGTCCTCGACTATTGTCTACTGGTGGTGTTGCGCAGGTGGCCGTACTGGGTGGTGATTTGAAAGAGTATCAGATATTACTCAATCCGCTCCGAATGAAGCATTACGAAGTCTCATTAGACGAAGTGATGACGATGACCCGTGGCATGAATCTCAGCGCCAATGGAGGTGTGCTCTATGAGTATGGCAACGAATACATTGTGCGTGGGGTAATGGCCACAGCAGATGTTGAGCAGTTAGGAAAAGCCTTGGTGAAAAACAACAACGGATTTCCGATTCGCCTTGAAGATATTGCCGATGTAATGGTGGGCCCTAAAGCACCGCGACTAGGCTTGGCTTCGGAAAGAGCGAAACCTGCCGTGCTACTAACCATCACGAAGCAACCTGCTACAAGCACCATCGAACTGACTCGGAAACTCGAAGAAGCGTTAGCCGATCTTCAGAAAACGGTGCCTCCCGATGTGAATATTTCGACAGATATATTTCGCCAAAGCCGATTCATCGAAAGCTCAATCGACAATGTGAAGAAGTCGTTGATGGAAGGTGGTATATTTGTAGTAATCGTACTGTTCCTTTTCTTGGCCAATGTGCGCACCACGCTTATTTCATTGGTGACATTGCCTTTGGCTTTGATCGTCTCTATCCTTACCTTGCATGTTATGGGAATGACGATTAACACTATGAGCTTAGGAGGTATGGCCATTGCCATCGGTTCGCTGGTAGATGATGCAATAGTAGATGTGGAGAATGTATATAAGCGGATACGCGAGAACAAACTTTTACCCAAAGCCGAACAGCTCCCAATAAAGGAAGTGGTGTTCAATGCGTCCAAGGAAGTGCGAATGCCCATCCTCAACTCCACGTTAATCATTATCGTCAGTTTCATTCCGCTGTTCTTTTTGACGGGTATGGAAGGCCGTATGTTGGTGCCACTCGGTGTTGCCTTTATTGTCGCTTTGTTTGCTTCTACCATTGTGGCACTGACTTTGACTCCTGTATTGTGCTCATATCTTTTAGGTCGAGAAAAGAAGAAGAAGGACGAAAAAGAAAAGTCTAACAAAGAACCTTTCGTCACCCGCCATCTTAAAAAAGCCTATCGTAAGATGCTGGGATGGGTATTATGCCATAAGGCTGTAACATTGGGTTCAACATTACTACTATTTGTTGCCGCTGTGATAGTCGCGCTCACCTTGGGCCGCTCATTCCTACCTCCTTTCAATGAAGGTTCGTTCACGATTTCTATCTCTTCCCTTCCAGGCATATCGCTCGAGGAAAGCAATAAACTGGGCGAACGTGCAGAGCGAATATTGCTGGAGATACCCGAGATACAGACAGTAGCCCGCAAAACAGGCCGCGCCGAACTAGATGAACATGCGCTAGGGGTAAACACTTCCGAAATAGAAGCGCCCTTTGTGATTAAAGATCGCAAACGTGCAGAGCTGATGGCCGATGTTCGCGAAAGATTAGGAACATTGGTTGGTGCCAATGTCGAAATAGGTCAGCCCATCAGTCACCGAATAGATGCCATGTTGAGTGGTACGAAAGCAAACATCGCCATCAAGTTGTTTGGGGATAATCTGAACAAAATGTTTGCCTTGGGCAATGAGATAAAAAATGCGATTCAAGATATTCCGGGTATTGCCGATTTGAATGTGGAGCAGCAAGTGGAGCGTCCACAGCTGCAGATCAAACCCAACCGGGAGATGCTGGGCAGATATAACATATCACTACCCGAGTTTGCCGAATATATCAACGTGGCTTTAGCGGGCGAAGTGATTTCTCAAGTCTATGACAAAGGCAAAGCTTTTGACCTGATCGTTAAGGTGAATGACAATCAACGAGATGCGATAGAGAAAATAAAAGATTTGACTATTGATACCAAGGAGGGTAGTAAAGTTCCGCTTAGCTATGTCGCAGATATCGTTTCGTCTACAGGACCCAATACCATTAGTCGCGAGAATGTGAAACGCAAGATTGTGATATCGGCCAATGTGGCAGATAGGGACTTGCGGAGTGTGGTGAATGATATTCAGAGAACCATCGACGATAAGATAGTCTTGCCGGAAGGTTATCATCTGGAGTATGGTGGTCAGTTTGAGAGCGAGCAGGCAGCCAGTCGCACGCTATTGCTCACTTCCATCATGAGTATCATCATCATCTTTTTGTTGCTCTATCATGAGTTTCGGAATCTGAAAGAATCGGCTGTGATTCTGCTGAATCTTCCATTGGCCTTGATTGGCGGAGTTTTCGCGCTGCTTATCACCACTGGCGAAATCAGCATACCTGCTATTATCGGGTTTATCTCCTTATTCGGTATTGCTACGCGCAATGGGATGTTGCTCATCAGTCACTATAATTATCTGCAGCGGGTAGAAGGATATCCTCTTTATGACAGTGTGATAAAAGGCTCCATGGATCGTTTGAACCCTATCATCATGACAGCTATGTCTTCGGCTTTAGCGCTGATTCCGCTAGCACTGGCCGGCGATCAACCAGGGAATGAGATTCAAAGCCCGATGGCGAAGGTCATTTTGGGTGGGTTGCTCACCTCTACTTTCTTAAATGGTTTCATCATACCCATCGTCTATCTCTTGATGCATCATACGAATAGAAAGATGGCTTTAGAATTGGATGAATTAGATAAAACTAAGGACGAACAATAATGAAAAGAACAATACTATATATCGTTTTGCTGCTATCTATTTCGAGTGCTAAAGCACAAGATCCGATAGAGCAAGTTTTGCAATCTATTGCGAAAAATAATATGGAGTTACAAGCTGCTTCGCAGCTGATGCAGGCGCAAGTCTTAGAGGCGAAGACGGATAATAATCTGGATGACCCTGCCGTGCAATATATACGGCAATGGAATGCAGATGATAAAAACAATGTCATAGGAGAATTGGTGGTGACACAGAGTTTTGATTTCCCCACCCTTTATATGAGTAGGGCAAAGCTGAATCGGATGAAGGCTGCTGCGTTTCAAGGACAGGCAAACATTTTACGACAGACTCTTCTTTTGCAGGCTAAAGAACTTTGTCTGGATATCATCATGTTGCGTCAGGAGCAAGATATACTGCAAGAAAGGTTGAAGAACGCAAAAATCTTATCAGAACTTTATGAACAACGTCTGGCTGCAGGTGATGCAAATATTTTGGAAACGAACAAAATAGCACTGGAACTGCTGAATATAAAAACGGAAGCGAAGCTGAATGAAACTGCCTTGAGGAATAAGATTCAAGAACTGACTGCGCTAAATGGAAATATCCCCATCGGATTTGAAGAAAAAAACTATCCAGATGTGACTTTTCCGATAGACTATCAGGCACTGAGAAATGAAATGCTTGTGATGGACCCCAATATGCAGACCCATTTGGCTCAAAAGGCGGTGTTGACCCAGCAGGTATCCGTTGAAAAACAAGGCTGGATACCAAAGTTGGAGATAGGTTATCGAAGAAATACAGAGACGGGTGCCCCTTTTAATGGTATTGTAGTGGGGGGAACGCTCCCTATTTTCCAGAATAGGAATAAAGTGAAAACGGCGAAGGCGCTGATGTTGAACAATGACTTCTTGCTTGAAAATATATCACTGCAGCTGGAGGCAGCCTTGGCACAGAACTACAGAGATGCTGAGTCATTGTATGAGTCAATGACAGAATATCAACAAACCTTTCAGGGGCAACAAAACCTGGTGCTTCTGCAACAGGCGTTGACTGGCGGTCAGATTAGCATGATTGAATATTTCGTGGAGGTTTCGGTAATTTATCAAAGTCGATTGAATTACCTGCAATTGGAGAATCAGTTTCAGAAAGCACTAGCACAACTCTATAGAGCAAGATTGTAAAGGTGATAAACTAAAATACCTCAACTGCGTATAAATAGTCCTATATGTATGTTTTTGAAAGTTTTACCTAGAAGTTAGTTGCGTATAAACATGGAAATAGGTAACTTGCTAACCTAATCCTATTTCTTATAAATTGCTCATGAAACGCATTTATTTTCTACTATTACTCATCTTTACTATGAGCTGTGCATCAGCTCAATATATTGCTTACTCCAATTTAAAGAATTTGATGGCGCAGGAAGGTGATACCATCAAATACCTGGAAGTGGAAAAGCGTACCAAAAATATGATACTACTCCAGGGGGGTGCCGATTATAAAATATCGCACCCTGCTAGCAAATCACTCTCTAGTTATCTGAAAAGGCGACCTTATGCTATTATGGCTGATGGCGAACTTTATGTTAACTGTAAAAGGATTCACTATAAACGATTGCGCTTTGGTCAGTGGTATGCACCCGCTTTTGTGATGAATGGAAATGTTTACTTCAGTGCTATTCCATTGGGGTCGGTGGTAGCCCAATCGTCTTACTCTATGGGCTCGAATATCGGTGGTGAATTAGGTAAAGCCATTGCATCGTCCAGTTTGGTATCAAAACGGGTTTATTATGAGATAGACGGGCAGAATGGGGAGATACGCTTTGTCAGCCGTGACCGACTGTTGGAGCTGTTGGCAGATTATCCCGAATTGGCGCAAGCCTATCTGGGCGAAGAAAGCGAAGCTGCACGTATCACAGGTAAATATCTGAAACTACTCTGCGATGAATGAGGAATAATCTTTTTGTTAATAGATGGCTGCTTTTCTTGGTTAAATGAATCATTATATCTATATTGCAAAACCTTATCATGCTGTTTTGAATGACAGTTTGTAAACTCAATATAGACTATGGAACATATCACCTTATCAGCGCAACTGCCTTCCTATCCCGAATTTATACATGGAATAAGGCGTGCGCCCGACCGTGGTTATACGCTTACACCACAACAAACAGCGCTGGCTCTTCGCAATGCCTTGCGTTACATCCCCAAAGAACTTCACAAGGATCTGGCCCCTGAATTTATGGATGAACTCCGAACGCGAGGGCGAATATATGGCTACCGTTTTCGGCCTGCTGGCGACTTGAAAGCAAAACCTATCGACGAATACAAAGGAAAATGTATTGAAGGCAAAGCTTTCCAGGTGATGATAGACAACAATCTGTGTTTTGATATAGCGCTCTATCCTTACGAACTGGTGACCTACGGGGAAACAGGACAGGTGTGCCAGAACTGGATGCAATATCTGCTCATCAAAAAATATCTCGAGGAACTGACACAAGAACATACCTTAGTTATCGAATCGGGACACCCATTGGGGTTGTTTCGCTCGAAACCCGATGCGCCACGCGTCATCATTACCAATGCTATGATGGTGGGGATGTTTGACAATCAGAAAGATTGGCACACGGCCATGCAATTGGGCGTGGCCAATTATGGTCAGATGACAGCTGGTGGCTGGATGTATATCGGGCCACAAGGTATCGTTCATGGCACTTTCAATACTCTGTTAAATGCCGGTCGCATGAAACTGGGTGTACCACAGGATGGAAATTTGAATGGGCATCTGTTCGTTTCTTCAGGACTGGGTGGCATGAGTGGTGCACAGCCCAAAGCGGCTGAGATTGCTGGGGCTGCTTGTATCGTAGCCGAAGTGGATTTGTCACGTATCGAGACACGTTACAACCAGGGCTGGGTGGGGCATATCACTGCGCATGCTGATGAGGCTTTTCGTTTGGCACAGAATGCGATGGCTCGTCACGAGACTATTTCTATCGCCTATCACGGTAACATCGTTGATTTGTTAGAACATGCGGTGGAGCATGATATTTATATTGAACTACTTTCCGATCAGACCTCTTGTCATGCTGTTTACGAAGGCGGCTATTGCCCGGTAGGCATCACATTTGACGAGCGGACACGATTGCTACATGAAGCTCCCGATGTGTTTAGCAAACTTATTGATGATACGCTAAGACGTCACTTTGAAGTGATAAAGAAGTTGGTGGCAAAGGGGACTTACTTCTTTGATTACGGCAACTCTTTCATGAAGGCGATTTATGATGCGGGCGTAAAAGAAATATCCTTTAACGGGGTGGATGAGAAGGATGGATTCATCTGGCCCAGTTATGTGGAAGATATTATGGGGCCCGAATTATTTGACTATGGTTATGGACCTTTCAGATGGGTGTGCCTCAGTGGCAAGCACGACGACTTGATAAAAACCGATAAAGCGGCTATGGAATGTATCGATCCTCATCGCCGAGGACAGGATCGCGACAACTATAACTGGATTCGCGACGCTGAGAAGAATAAATTGGTAGTGGGTACACAGGCACGTATCCTTTATCAAGATGCAGTGGGACGGATGAAAATCGCGCTGCGTTTCAATGAAATGGTGCGAAACGGCGAAGTAGGGCCAATCATGCTGGGCCGAGATCATCATGATGTGAGCGGTACGGACTCGCCTTTTCGAGAGACTTCGAATATAAAAGACGGGAGCAATGTGATGGCCGATATGGCAGTGCAGTGCTTTGCCGGTAACTGTGCACGCGGTATGAGTCTGGTGGCACTCCACAATGGAGGAGGTGTAGGCATAGGTAAGGCTATTAATGGGGGCTTCGGTATGGTTTGCGATGGAAGTGAACGAGTAGATGAGATATTGCGCTCGGCCATGCTTTGGGATGTGATGGGAGGAGTGGCTCGACGCTCATGGGCGCGCAACGCTAATGCCATGGAAACGACAGATGCTTTTAATGCCTCACATGGTGATGACTACCATATCACGATGCCCTATCTGGTAGATGATGAATTGATTGATAATCTGATATAATAACTTTGAAGAACAATGAATTGGAATAAGATAGTAGAATGTGTGCCCAACTTCAGCGAGGGGCGCGACTTGGAAAAGATAGATAGGATTGTGGCTCCATTCAGGGCTAAAGCCGGCGTAAAACTGTTGGATTATAGTAATGATGAAGATCACAACCGATTGGTCGTGACAGTGGTGGGCGAGCCCGAAGCGCTATACCAAGCGGTGTTAGAAGCGATAGGAGTGGCAGTGGCCGAAATCGACCTTAACTTGCATCATGGCCAGCACCCTCGTATGGGAGCAGTCGATGTGGTGCCTTTTATCCCGATTAAGAATGTGACGATGGAAGAGTGTGTGGCTCTTTCCAAACAGTTGGGCGAGCAGGTGGCTGAACGCTATGGATTGCCTGTCTTTCTCTATGAGAAATCGGCTAGCGCTGCGCATCGCGAGAATCTGGCTGCTGTGCGCAAAGGTGAATTTGAGGGAATGGCTGATAAAATTAAACTTCCCGAATGGACACCCGACTATGGAATGGCCGAACGTCACCCAACGGCTGGTGCAGTGGCGATAGGTGCACGTATGCCTTTGGTGGCTTATAATATTAATCTGAATACTGCCGATATGGCGATAGCACAAGATATCGCTAAAAAGATACGCTTCATCGGCGGTGGACTGCGCTACTGCAAAGCGATGGGTGTAGAGCTGAAAGAACGAGGCATCACGCAGGTCTCTATCAATATGACGGACTTTTCGAAAACGGCTCTTTACCGTGCTTTCGAAATGACGCGTATCGAGGCGAAACGATATGGAGTGAGCATTGTGGGAAGCGAAATCATAGGCTTGGTGCCTATGGAGGCTTTGATTGACACTGCTTCCTACTATTTGGGTTTAGAAAACTTCTCAATGGAGCAAGTACTGGAAGCACGTATCATGGAATGAGACTATGGGAAATCTGTTGATTATAAATGCACATATCTTCACTCCGCAGGGTCATGCGGCTCGGCGTGGGGCTGAAATGAACGAATTGCTGGAAATACCATCCGGTTATATCGAGATAACGGATGGCGTGATAACAGCCGTGGGGCAAGGAACATATGAGCATAAGGCTACCTATACTTTAGTCGACGCTGAGGGAAAGGTGGTATTGCCGGGTTTCGTGGATTCGCATACGCATTTGGTGTTTGGAGGTTATCGGCCTGATGAATTTATCTGGCGCATGAATGGCGATAGTTATATGAGCATTATGGAACGGGGCGGTGGTATTTATAGCACCGTGCGTGCCACTCGTGAGGCGTCTTTTGACGAACTGAAAGCAAAGGCGGAGTGGTTTATCGATGCGATGAGTCGGATGGGGGTGACTACCGTTGAAGGAAAAAGTGGATATGGGCTGGACTGCTTTACGGAGTTGAAGCAACTCGAAGTGATGCGCGCCATCAATGAGGAAGCGACACGGAAGGTGGATATAGCTACAACTTATCTAGGTGCTCATGCTGTGGCTCCTGAGTTTAAAGAGAACCCTGAGGGCTATATTGACTTCATGATTGAAAAAATGTTACCACTGATCGGACTACGAGGGCTGGCCGAAAACTGTGATGTGTTTTGTGAGAAGGGAGTTTTTACAGTGGAACAATCTAAGCGTTTGTTGGAAGTGGCCCAGGATATGGGATTCGGTATAAAACTTCATGCAGATGAGATCGTGTCTTTCGGTGGTGCTGAGCTAGCGGCTAAGTTGCATGCGCGGAGTGCTGATCATCTGCTACATGCATCCGATGAGGGGATAAAACAAATGGCTGAGGCTGGTGTCGTGGCAACTTTGCTGCCCTTGACTGCTTTTACGCTCAGAGAACCTTATGCGAGGGGTCGATATATGATTGACCAGGGCTGTGCCGTGGCATTGGCTACCGACCTGAATCCTGGTAGCTGCTGCTCGGGGTCTATCCCTTTACTATTTGCAGTAGCATGTCTGTATATGCATTTGTCAGTTGAAGAAGCTATCACAGCTTTGACTCTCAATGGAGCCGCATCTTTGGGCAAGGCAGATACGATAGGTAGTATCGAAGTGGGTAAGCTGGGCGATCTGGTGATGCTTGATTGTGATACGCCGAATGTACTGCCTTATTACACGGGAATGAATTCGGTGCAACAAACCATAAAACGTGGAAGAGTGTTGCAGAGCTAAAAATAATAATGATGTAAAAACGAATATACTATGCTTGTCGATTTAACTGTAAAAGAGTTTTTGAATAAGGTAGCTGGTAGTGATCCAGTGCCTGGTGGCGGCAGTGTAGCCGCGCTGAATGGAGCGATAGCTGCTTCGCTGGCAGCAATGGTGGCTGGACTGACTGAGGGAAAGAAAGGCTACGAAGAACACCTGGAGCTGATGCAACGCATTCGCGAATTGGCTTTGCAATCACAGACGAGTTTCATTACTGATATAGATAAAGACTCTGAAGCATATACGCAAGTATTTGCTTGCTATAAGATGCCCAAAGCTACGGATGAGGAAAAAAAACTACGGAGTGAAGCTATACAAGAGGCCACGAAGTATGCAGCTCTGGTGCCTATGCAAGTGGCACGTAATGGATTCGAATTGATGGAAATCATCGCGGATGTGGTGCGATTGGGCAATAAGAATGCTATCACTGACGCTTGTGTGGCCATGATGTCAGCACGTACAGCTGTGATTGCGGCTTTGCTGAATGTCCGTATCAATCTTGGTTCCATAAAGGATAAAGAGTTTGCAGGGCAGCTTCTTGAGGAAGCGAACGAACTAGAAGTGAATGCAGAGGCAAAAGAGAGGGAAACATTGCATGTGGTACATTCAGAATTGACGCTATGAAAAATGTCTATCAAGTGGGTTCAGGTCCATTGACCTTCGAAATAATCGAACGAATCATTAATGAGAATTTAAAATTGGAATTGGCGACCGAGGCTAAAGAACGTATACAGCATTGCCGCGATTATTTGGATCGTAAGATAGCGGCGTCGGATGTGCCTCTTTATGGGATAACAACAGGCTTTGGGTCGTTATGTAATAAGAATATATCGCTCGATGAACTCGGGACACTACAAGAAAACTTGATTAAGAGTCATGCATGCAGTGTAGGTGAAGAGATAAGTCCGGTGGTAATAAAATTGATGATGCTTTTTAAAGCTCATGCTCTGTCACTGGGTCACAGTGGTGTGCAGGTGGTCACAGTGCAGCGTATCCTAGATTTCTTTAACAACGATGTGATGCCTATCGTTTATGATCGAGGGTCATTGGGCGCATCGGGCGATCTGGCGCCATTGGCCAACTTGTTTCTTCCTCTTATAGGCGTAGGAGATGTCTATTATAAGGGAAAGAAATGTGAAGCTATCAATGTGCTTGATGAATTTGGCTGGGAGCCGGTGAAGCTGATGAGTAAGGAGGGGTTAGCACTGCTCAATGGTACACAGTTTATGAGCGCCAATGGCGTGTTTGCTGTACTGAAGGCATTCCGTCTTTCTAAAAAGGCGGATCTGATTGCTGCTATTTCTCTTGAGGCATTTGATGGTCGAATAGAGCCTTTCATGGACTGTATCCAACAGATCAGGCCACATCGTGGACAAATTGAAACAGGTGCTGCATTCCGTCGACTATTAGATGGTAGCGAAATTATCGCTCACCCTAAAGAGCATGTACAAGATCCTTATTCGTTTCGTTGTATCCCGCAGGTACATGGAGCTACCAAAGATACACTGAATTATGTGGCCTCGGTATTGTTGACCGAGATTAATTCAGTGACTGATAACCCTACAATCTTTCCTGAGGAGGATCGTATCATATCAGGTGGCAATTTTCATGGGCAGCCGTTGGCTTTTGCCTATGACTTTTTAGCGATTGCATTGGCCGAGTTGGGTAATATTTCAGAGCGACGTGTGGCTCAGTTGATAATGGGCTTACGAGGTTTACCCGAATTTCTGGTAGCTAATCCCGGACTAAATAGTGGATTCATGATACCACAATATAGTGCTGCCTCAATGGTGAGCCAAAATAAAATGTATTGCTTTCCAGCTTCGTGCGACTCTATCGTATCTTCCAATGGACAGGAAGACCATGTGAGTATGGGGGCTAACGCAGCGACGAAACTCTACAAGGTGATGAATAACTTGGAGTTCATTCTCTCCATCGAATTGATGAATGGAGCACAAGGTATCGAGTTTCGGCGTCCTGAAAAGAGTTCGCCCTATATCGAAAATTTCTTGAAAGAATATCGTAAAGAGGTACCATTTATAAAAGATGACATTGTGATGTATACAGAAATCAATAAAACTAGGGCTTTTTTGAATAGAATAAAGATCGAATATTAAAAACTGTATAATGTCAATTGTATGCAAAGGCGAATGTAACTGTATGTATTTACAGTTGTATTCGCCTTTTTGCTTGATAATTATCAATTTGTGTTGAAAACTTTACTGTTAATTTTAGTTTTGTGTTAGATTGATATATATAATAAAAGTGAAATAATATATAATATATTAGGAAACTAAAAACTTGGAATGAGTTTTTAGTTTATATTTGCCTCCTCATTATTTAACGTAAAAGTTACGAAGTGTAAATATGTTGACAAATATTGTTTAACGAAACTTCTAAAAATACCAGTAGAATTAATATAAATAGGCTAAAAAATGAGTTTTAGTGATAGAGAAAATTTAAACACACGTTCAGAATTGCGTGAGCGGATTATCCATACTGCTTGTGAGCTCTTTACTGCAAATGGCATTAAATGTATCAAGATGGATGATATTGCTTCGGCTGTGGGTATCTCGAAACGAACGCTTTATGAAGTGTTTGATGACAAAGAGATGCTACTGTGCGAATGTTTATTAAAACTCCATCGAGAGATGGATGAGTTTTTTGAAGAGGTGGTACAGAATTCCACACACGTATTGGAAGTCATTTTGATGGGATTTCAACGAAGTGTAGAGAATTTCATCTCAACGAATAAGAACTTCTTTGAGGATGTTATGAAGTATAGCAAGGCTTATGAAATAGTGCTCAAACGAAGAGAATGTGATGCTTCGAGTACTGTATCCTTTATGGAAAAAGGTGTAGAGCAAGGCATTTTTCGGGATGATGTAAATTTTGAAATATTGAATAGAATGCTGCGCGAACAGCTGAATATGCTGATCAATATGGATATATGGAAAGAATATCCTTTCTTGGATGTATATGAATCGATCATTGTCATCACGCTTCGTGGTATTTCTACGACGAAGGGAGCGGAGGTCCTTGAAAATTTTATTGTAGAGTACCGCAAGAAACGGAATAAATTAGAGACAAATATAAAATAGAGATATCACTAATAAAAAACGCAATTTATTATTTATGGGTAGAATGAGTAAATTAATAGGTAACGGTGTTTTTTGGGCTATCGCGTTTGCACTGACAGCTTCGACGACACAAGCGCAAGAGACGTTAAATGTGCTTCGCCTGACACTCGATGAGGCTATTGCAATAGCTTTGGAGGAAAATCCTACGATTCAAATAGCTGATGAGGAGGTGGCACTTAAAAAAGTAGCCAATAAGGAATCATGGCAGAATTTGTTGCCAGAAGCGTCTATATCAGCTGCCTTGGATCATACGATCAAAGCGGCTGAAATGAAACTGGGTAATCAATCGTTTAAGATGGGACAAGACAATTCCAATACGGGTAGTGCCGGACTCTCTATCAGCTTACCTGTTTATGCGCCTGCTGTATATAAGGCAATGTCACTAAGCAAAACGGATATTGAACTATCTTTGGAAAAATCACGTGCTACCCGACAAGATCTGGTGAATCAAGTGACAAAGGCTTATTATCAGCTGATGTTGACGCAAGATACATATGATGTGATGTTGGCAAGCTTTAAACTGGCTGAGGACAACTTTAATATTGCCAATGCGAAATATGAACAAGGTGCTGTGAGCGAATTTGACAAGATCAGTGCAGAAGTACAGATGCGAAGCACTAGACCTGGTGTTGTGTCAGCCTCTAACGCAATAACACTTTCTAAACTTCAGCTGAAGGTGCTCATGGGTATTACTGAAGATATTGATATTCAGATTAAGGATAGTTTAGCTGCTTATGAAACGGAAGTGTTTGCCAACGAGCTGATGACAGGCAATGAATCACTCGAGAACAATACAACAATAAAACAACTGGAGTTGAATCAAAAGATGTTGCATCAAAATATTAAACTGTTGCGTACTAACTTTATCCCAACGCTGGGTGTGGCATTTTCTTATCAGTATCAGTCGCTTTACAATGATAATTGGAACTTCTTTAATTATGATTGGGCCAATAGCTCATCTATCATGTTTAGCTTGAGTATTCCTCTTTATCGTGCCAGCAATTTTACCAAAGTGAAGTCTGCACGTATCGAGCTGCTACAACTGGATTTGAATAAAACAAATACTGAACGAAATCTTAATATGATGGTTAAAAGCTATCGCAATAATATGATGGCAAGTTCGGAACAAGTTGCTAGTAATAAGGAAAATGTATATCAAGCCGAAAAAGCAGTGCAAATTGCAGGCAAAAGATACGAAGTGGGCAAAGGTACTGTGTTGGAGCTGAATTCATCGCAAGTGTCACTAACTGAAGCCCAATTAGTATACAATCAATCTATTTATGACTATCTGATCGCTAAGGCTGACTTGAATCAAGTTTTGGGTATGGATAATTATTAATGAATGACACGAGAATAAGAATATAAAAAAGAAGAAATATATTATGAGAAAGAGTTTTCAATTATTGGCATTATTAGCTGTCCTAGGTTTTACCGCATGTACGAGTGGCAAGGATAAAAGTGAAGTAGTGATTGTCGAAGAAAAACCACGTGTGAGATTGGCAGAGGTGTATGAACGCCCAGTGGAACAAACACAAGACTATACGGCAACCGTTGAGGCTGAGGTGAAGAATAACATTCAACCTTCGTCACCTGTACGTGTTGATCAGATAAATGTTGAGGTGGGCGATCGTGTACGTAAAGGTCAGAAGTTGGTCCAAATGGATGCTGCAAATCTGCGCCAGATGAAACTTCAATTGGAAAACAAACGTACAGAGTTTAATCGTACAGATGAGCTTTATAAAATTGGTGGTGCATCAAAATCGGAATGGGATGCTCAAAAGATGGCATTTGATGTACAAGAAACAGCATATAACAACCTGATGGAAAATACTACGTTGATTAGCCCTATCGATGGTATCGTTACAGCACGCAACTATGACAACGGCGATATGTATAGCAGTGGTAATCCAGTGCTGGTAATAGAGCAAATCACTCCTGTGAAGCTGATGATCAATGTATCAGAAGGATACTTCACACATGTGCGTAAGGGTGAAGATGTAGCCATCAAACTTGATGTTTATGGCGATGAGGTATTTAATGGTAAGGTAAACTTGGTGTATCCTACAATTGATGCAGCTACTCGTACCTTTCCAGTTGAAATTCGTTTAGACAATAAAGATCAACGTGTTCGCCCAGGGATGTTTGCGCGTGCTACGCTTAATTTTGGAGTTGAAAACAATGTGGTTGTTCCGGATCTTGCTATTGTAAAACAAGCTGGCTCGGGCGATCGCTATGTGTATGTTTACAATCCAGATGGCACAGTGAGCTATAATAAAGTAGAACTAGGTAAACGTATGGGTGAAAACTATGAGCTGAAATCGGGTGTACCCAATAACTCTAAAGTAGTAATAGCTGGACAAGCACGTCTACTGGATGGTATGGCTGTTGAAGTGGAGAACTAATTATATTGAAAGCATAATCTCAACATAAAATAAAAAGAATATGAGTTTATACGAAGGAGCGGTTAAAAAGCCGATTATGACCTCACTCTGCTTTGTAGCGGTGATGATTTTTGGTCTCTACTCTTTATCTAGATTGCCAATCGACCTTTATCCAGATATTGATACCAACACCATCATGGTGATGACGGCTTATCCAGGAGCTAGTGCATCGGATATCGAGAATAATGTGACACGTCCGCTTGAAAATACATTGAATGCTGTAAGTAACTTGAAACATATCACTTCGCGTTCATCGGAAAATATGTCAGTGATTACTTTGGAGTTCGAGTATGGCAACGATATCGATGTCCTCACTAATGATGTCCGGGATAAACTGGATATGGTGAGCTCGCAGATGCCAGATGATGCTGAAACCCCTATCATCTTTAAATTTAGTACTGATATGATTCCTATCGTGATGCTATCGGTACAAGCCAATGAAAGTCAATCAGCCCTTTATAAAATATTGGATGACCGTGTAGTTAATCCTTTGGCTCGTATACCTGGAGTTGGTACAGTATCTATCAGTGGTGCTCCTCAACGCGAGATTCAGGTATACTGTGATCCTGTGAAGCTGGAGGCTTACAACCTTTCTGTTGAAACGATCAGTAATGTGATAGGTATGGAGAACAGAAATGTTCCAGGAGGTAATTTCGATATAGGTAATGAAACGTATTCACTACGTGTAGAAGGAGAGTTTAATGACTCACGTCAGTTGGAAAATATTGTCATAGGAACTTATAATGGTGCAAGTATTTATCTACGTGATGTAGCACGAGTTGTTGATAGCGTTGAAGAGCGTGCACAGCAAACCTATAATAATGGTGTGCAGGGTGCGATGATTATTGTACAGAAACAGTCGGGAGCAAACTCAGTAGAGATTTCGCGTAAGGTAGCCGAAGCACTCCCACGCTTGCAAAAGAATCTGCCTAGTGATGTGAAACTGGGTGTGATAGTCGATACTTCCGATAATATCTTGAATACGATTGACTCATTGACTGAGACTGTGCTCTATGCGTTGTTGTTTGTTGTTATCGTGGTATTCTTGTTCTTAGGACGTTGGCGCGCCACTTTGATTATCTGTATTACAATCCCCTTGTCGTTGATTGCTTCATTTATTTATCTAGCAGCTTCTGGCAATACGATTAATATCATTTCGCTTTCTTCGCTTTCTATCGCTATCGGTATGGTAGTGGATGACGCTATCGTGGTTTTGGAGAATGTAACATCGCACATCGAGCGTGGTGCCGAGCCCAAACAAGCGGCTATTCATGGTACCAATGAGGTTGCGATTTCGGTAGTGGCATCTACTTTGACGATGATTGCTGTGTTCTTCCCGCTAACAATGGTTAGTGGTATGTCGGGTGTGATGTTCCGCCAATTAGGTTGGATGATGTGTGCTATTATGTTTATTTCTACAGTAGCAGCTCTTTCGCTTACTCCGATGTTGTGCTCACAACTTTTGCGTCTCCAAAAGAAACAATCCAAAGCATTTACTATCTTCTTCAAGCCAATCGAAAAGGTTTTGGATTCACTTGATACTGGTTATGCGCATATGTTGAACTGGGCTGTACGTCATCGTGCACTCGTTCTATCTTGCTGCTTCGGTTTCTTTATCTTGAGTCTTTTCTGTGCAAAGTATATTGGTTCGGAATTCTTCCCTCCTCAAGATAATGCGCGTATTGCCGTGAAACTTGAATTGCCAATAGGTACACGTATGGAGAAAGCACAAGAGATTTCAGAAAAGCTTACCAAATATTGGTTGGCCAAATATCCAGGTGTTTTGAAAATCTGTAACTACACAGTAGGTCAAGCCGATTCAGACAATACTTGGGCATCAATGCAAGATAACGGTTCGCATATCATTTCGTTCAATATGAGTTTGGTTGATCCAGGCGATCGTGATATCACGCTTGCACAAGTTTGTGACGAAATGCGTGAAGACTTAAAGAAGTATCCTGAATTTAATAAGGCACAAGTGATTTTTGGTGGTAGTAATCAGGGAATGTCGGCACAGTCGTCAGCTGACTTTGAGATTTATGGCTACGATATGGCTGCTACCGATAGTGTTGCCGCTCAGCTAAAACGCGACTTGTTGAAGGTGAAAGGTGTTTCTGAGGTAAATATCAGCCGCAGTGATTACCAACCCGAATATCAGGTGGATTTTGATCGTGAGAAATTGGCAATTCACGGTCTTAACTTGACAACAGCTGCCAATTATCTGCGTAATCGTATCAATGGCGCTACAGCCTCAAAATACCGCGAAGATGGGGATGAGTATAATATCAAAGTGAGATATGCACCTGAATATCGTACCAGCCTTGATGATATTGAAAACATCTTGATTTATAACGCACGTGGCGAAGCTATTCGTGTAAAAGATGTTGGAACGGTCGTTGAACGATTCAATCCTCCTACGATTGAGCGTAAGAACCGTGAACGTATCGTTACAGTATCAGCCATTATTTCGGGAGTTCCTATGAGTGATGTCGTTTCCGCAGGTTCTGATTTGATTGAAGATATGGATTTGCCTGGAGATGTAACCATTCAGATTGCTGGTTCTTATGAAGATCAGCAAGAATCATTCCGTGATTTGGGTACATTGGCAGTGATGATTGTGCTTCTGGTATTCATTGTAATGGCAGCGCAGTTCGAGTCTATGACTTATCCATTCATTCTTATGATTTCGGTATTATTTGCCTTTAGTGGTGTGTTGATGGCACTTTTCATCACTAACACAAACTTAAGTGTTATGAGTTTGCTTGGAGGTATTATGCTGATTGGTATTGTGGTGAAAAATGGTATTGTGCTTATTGACTATACCATCCTTTGTCGCGAGCGCGGTCAGTCGGTACTCAATGCCGTAGTTACGGCGGGTAAGAGCCGTCTTCGTCCTGTGTTGATGACCACTGCAACTACTGTGCTAGGTATGATTCCAATGGCGGTAAGCACAGGTCAAGGATCCGAGATGTGGAGCCCTATGGCAATTGCTGTAATTGGTGGTCTTTTGGTATCTACAATTTTAACGTTGATCTATGTACCTACTATGTATTGTGTATTTGGTGGGGTGGGAGTGAAACGTCAAAGACGTAAATTGAAAAACCAAATGGCTATGGAAGAATACTTCCAAGCGCATAAAGACGAGATTATCAAAAAGAAGTAGAAAACAAGCGGACTGAAATCTTTGTGGTTTCAGTCCCTGAAATAAATCATTTGAAACATGAAATCAGTTTTAATCACATTTGACCAAGCCTATTATGAACGTATCATTGCTTTACTTGATCGGCAAAGTTGTAGAGGATTCACTTACCTGGATAAAGTACAAGGTCGTGGATCAAAGACCGGTGAACCTCATTTCGGTTCACATGCTTGGCCTAGTATGAATTCAGCCATCATCACAGTCATCGATGATGAAAAGGTCGATTCATTGCTAGATGCGCTTCATAAAATGGATTTGCAAACAGAACAGTTGGGATTGCGGGCCTTTGTTTGGAACATCGAGCGAGCAATCTAAATTATAGTTGATAGTTTTGTATTTAAAAGAAAGAACCATTCAGGCTGAATAATCACTCTCTGAATGGTTCTTTTTTAATATAGTAAATAGCTAAAACTATTCTTTGCTCTTAACTGTAGTCTTTTTCTTCGCAGCAGGTTTAGCTTTCTTCTCAGTTGCTGGTTTTTCAGCCACTTTGGTTTCTTTCTCTTTTTTGGGTTTCGCTACTTTCTTTGCGGGTTTCTCTTTTTCCACGCTAAGTTTATCAAGTTCTTTGTGCAGCACTTCAATCTCAATACCTTGATTGTGGATGGTAGTCAAGAGTGAGTTCAATTCTTCGTTGTCGATGTCTTCAGGGAAGAGCGAGTTCACGCGACTCAAGAAATCTCCCAATATATTCATATAGTTCGTGAACGCATCGTATGGGGATTCATAAATGCCTCGATTCAAATAGACGCCCGTGTTACGTGTCGTCATGAACCGGAAGTTATTACTTGCTTGGAGATAATCCCAGTCTTGCTTTATGCGACGATCGTTGCAAAGCAAGATACGATCTGCAACGCTATATAGCTTGTTAAATGCTTCGCGTTGCATCACATTACCCAACCAGCAACCCGTATCACGCTCTTCATCTACCCAGGACACAGGGTAAGCTGCATCCAGTGTTGCCACTGGTTTCAGTTTTGTAATGATCTCAGTGGGCGTAGAGAACGTGATACCACGTTCTTTCGCACAAGCGGGAAGTGCTTTCAAGAACTCCAATATATTAGAAGATAGAGGTTGAAGCATGCCCAGTGCACTTAGCTCCATGAAAATATTAATCACTTGCTCCTCTTGTGGCAATGAATCTATCCATCCGATATATTTGTCGGCGAATAGTGGATATTCACTCCAATCAGAATTGGAGAAACGAAGACTGATATCATCTGATAGCTTATAATCTCTAAGCAACAATTTCAGATTGGGTGCCATGTTGCAATTATATACATAATGTGGACTCTTCCAACCTAGGATGTGTTTAGCTCCTTCGGTAAGCATCCCTTTGAAACCCATTGATGCCACTACCGCGCCAATCTCATCTGAGTAGATGAGGCTAGAATTGCGGAATACCTTTGGCATTTTACCAAACATTTGCTTGATTTTATTGCTCATACGCATCACTTCTTCGCGAAAGCAATCCTCATTGGCTAGTGATGATAAACCATGCGAATAAGGTTCAGACAGGAATTCACAGCAGCCTGTATCATTGAGCTGATGCAATAAATCCACAACGGCCGGTGCATGAATCTCAAGTTGTTCGAGTGCTACACCTGATATGGACAGCGCTACCTTGAAATAGCCGTTATTCGCTTTAGCCATTTCGATCAGTGCAGTCAATGCTGGGATATATGAACGCTCGGCTACATCGTTGATAGAATGCTCATTAGCGTAGTCATCATAATAGTAGTGGTCGCTTCCTATATCGAAAAAACGATAGCGTTTAAGGTGTATAACCTGGTGTATTTCAAAATAAAGACAGATGGTTCTCATATCTTACTTGTATTTTTAGTTTTTAAAATTCTTGATAACGTTCTCATAGATATTACGCACTTTTAGTCCTACAGCTTCCCATACTATCTGGTCCACTTCTATCTTACCTTCATCGCGTAAGTACTCATAAAGAGCTGGGTAGGTACAAATACCATAAATGGCATCGGCCATTGCCTGTATATCCCAATAATCTGTTTTAATACACTTGTCTAATATCTCGGCACATCCAGATTGTTTCGAGATAATGGTAGGCACGCTGCACTGCATCGCCTCTAGTGGCGATATGCCAAAAGGTTCAGATACCGATGGCATGATATATACATCACTTGCTTTAAGCACCTCATATACTTGCTTGCCTTTCATAAAACCCGGAAAATGAAACTTATCGGCAATACCACGTTGTGCCACTAATCTTATCATTTGTTCCATCATATCACCACTTCCAGCCATTACGAAGCGCACATTCTTAGTGCGTTGGAGTGCTAGTGCCGCAGCTTCAACAAAGTATTCTGGGCCTTTTTGCATGGTGATACGTCCTAGGAAAGTAACCAACTTCTCTTTAGGATTCTTTTTGGGTATGATATCTATTATTTCCTGTGGCAGAGGCGATACGGCATTGTGTACAGTGGTCACCTTGCGAGGATCCTGGAAATATTTGTGAATCACGGTCTGACGTGTCAATTCGCTCACGCACATGATATGGTCAGCATTGTCCATACCATTTTTTTCGATGGCATAAACAGTAGGGTTCACATTTCCGCGGCTACGGTCAAAGTCCGTGGCATGTACATGTATCACTAATGGCTTGCCCGAGACTTGCTTAGCGTGGATACCAGCAGGATAAGTCAGCCAGTCATGCGAATGAATGATTTCGAATTCCTGTTGACGTGCTACGACGCCCGCTACTATCGAGTAGTTGTTAATCTCTTCGTGTAGATTGTCAGGATAGCGACCCGAAAACTCAATGCATCCTAGGTCGTTGGTATTTAAGTAATTAAAATCAGCATAGATATGATCGCGTAAATCATAATACAATTGTGGATCCATATATCCACCTACTCGGTTTTGTACATAATCCCAATTGACATCACGCCATACTATCGGCGTACTGTTCATGCCTAATATTCTCAAAAAACTCTGGTCTTCGTCACCCCATGGTTTTGGTATGCAGAATGTTATTTCCATATCTTCCTGCTGTGACATGCCTTTCGTCAGTCCATAACTGGCAGTTCCTAAACCTCCGAGAATATGAGGGGGGAATTCCCAGCCAAACATTAAAACTTTCATCAATAGTCCCTCCTCTTATAAATTATACTTAGATAGTAGTTTAAGAATTCTCAAAATCTCAGCAACATTCATCGCAAACGATACCGCTCCACGCCCTTTAAAAGGTGGATTGCCATCAAATAATTCTGGGAGCGATCCGATGCAGTGGTGTGTCATTTCATCTTCGAAACCAATCAGCTGACGTTCTACGAATGAAATGCCACTCATCTTATATATACGTAAATAAGCCTCCATATAGAAGCCCATCAGCCAGGGCCATGCCGTACCTTGATGGTAAGCGTAGTCGCGATCAATCTGTGGACCTACATAGTTGGGATTATAGCCACCGCTTTTGGGACTCAATGTGCGTAATCCTTTAGGAGTGAGAAGTTCTTTTGTAACAATGTCAAGTACCTGTTTCTTCTGCACTTTGTCAAGTGGGGAATAGTCGAATGCTACGGTGAAAATCATGTTAGGTCGCACACTCCAATCCATCATATAGCCATCTACATAATCCATCAAATAGCCATACTCGTTGCGGAAAACTTCTACAAATGACTTACCAGTCTTTTCGGCCTGCGTATCCAAAGCATCTGCAAAGACCATATCACCTGCTTCTCTTTTCAGTTCAGCAACAAATCGCAACGCATTGTACCAAAGCGAATTGATCTCAACGATATAGCCTGTGCGTGGGATCACTGGTCTGCCATTAACCACAGAGTTCATCCAGGTAATAGGTTTCTCTGTGCCATTCGCGTAGAGCAACCCATTATCATGTAAGAACAGATTATTGTGCTTACGTTTCAAGAAATAATTGATAATATCTTCTAGCAATTGGCCATATTTAGCACGACATTGCTCTCGAGATGTTTCTTTGGCATATTGTTGCAGTGCCCATACGGCCCATAGTAATACATCCGGATCATCCATTTCATAGATACGATAAGGATTTACTTCATCATTGATGAAACAGCGGATTGCTTTTTCAGCCGTACTCATCGCATCCTCAAACTCGTCTATCTCATCTACTGCCAGTGTCAATCCAGGCAATGCGATAAACATGTCACGCGCGCGACATTTGAACCATGGGTAGCCAGCTAAAATATAATGCTCCTCCTCTTGCTTGTTGTGAAATTGGTGAGCTGAATTCTTTAAGCAATGATAGAAGCTATCTCTGGGTGTGCGGTCGGCAGCTTCCTTCTCGAATAGCTGTTTTAGCTTGCGTGGCGATATTTCCGAAGTCGAAGCGGAGAATACAATACTTTCGCCCTTTTTGATATCTACCTCAAAAAAGCCAGGAACGTATAGATCCTCATTAAAGTCATAGCCTCGTTCTTGCTCTTTGGGATATTCTATACCTCTGTACCAGTCAGGTTGAAACTCGAATGTATTTGTCTTATTCAACTGCATATACAGTTCGGGATAGCCTGAATACATACATGTCTTGATGCCATTATCTACTTCTTGATACTCTCTTCTAGCTTCCGCGTTTTCGTGCGTATACTCTCTCACGCTTCTGAAAGCCAGAAAAGGGCGTAAGCGTAATTTTGTAGCCGAATGGGCTTCTAGCAGTGTGTAGCGAATCAGAATGCGATTCTCATAATGCACAAAGATTTTCTCTTTACGTAGAATTACTCCCCCCACACGATAAGTCGTGGCAGGGACATGCTCGCAATCAAACTCACGAATGTATTTATGACCGTTGGGACTGAAATTGTCACCGCTATATTTATGAATACCGAGATTAAATTCTGCACCGTGCTGAATAACTGTTTCGTCAAGCGAAGAAAGAAGTACGTGATTTTCATCATCTAGGTTGGGAACTGGAATCACTAATAAACCGTGATATTTACGTGTGTTACATCCAACTATTGTCGTACACTGATAAGCACCTGATCTGTTTGTGCGGAGAATCTCTCTCGGTAAAGATTCCTCTAGATTAGTCATCAGGGTCTTGTCAAAATGCAAATAGCTCATAGGCGTATTTAATTTAATGTTAATTGTATCTTTTTATTTTATAATCTTTTAATGATGAAGTCGTCCAAATGTACGAATAATAGGGAAAAGTGGAAAAAAAACATCTCATTATTTTAAAAAATAGTTTAATTATTTGTAGCATTGCAAAAATATTCAACCAAGATGCATTTATGAAACCAGAAGCCAGTCGAATAATATTAGCTGGAGTATTTCCGTTGTTCGTCTTATTTATTCTTTATGTCATGTGCATAATAGAAATCACAACTGACTGGGAACTACATCAGTTGGGGGTCTATCCCATGCGTGCTAAAGGTTTGTTAGGAATATTTACACACCCCCTTGTGCATAGTGGTTTCAAGCATCTTTTGTCCAATTCTCTTTCTCTGTTTTTCCTTTCTTGGTGTCTTTTCTACTTTTATCGCGATTTGGCTTATCTCATTTATCTCTGTCTATGGATTGGCAGCGGGGTATTCACATTTTTTATCGGGAAATCAGGTTGGCACATAGGTGCTAGTGGAGTGATTTATGCGCTCGCATTTTTTCTTTTTTTTAGCGGTTTGCTGCGTAGACACAGGCCATTGGTCGCTATTTCTCTCTTGGTCACATTTCTATATGGTAGTCTGGTTTGGCAGATGTTTCCACATTTTACTAAAGATAATGTATCCTGGGAAGGGCATTTGAGTGGAGCCATCACTGGCCTTATGTGTGCATTGGTTTTCTTGAATTATGGTCCACAAAAGCCAGAGCCGCTTGAGGAAGAGGAAGACGAAATAGAAGACGGACAGAGAGAGGATTCTCCAGATATGTCATCTGTAGATGATACGGAAAATCCATCATTACGATCATTGCCTGATGATGAGAGCCAACCTCTTTAAGCAGTCGTAGCACATGTTTTTTCCGCAAGATAGGATTGACATCGTAGCATAGCTTCGGCACACTCATAACCCTCCTCGTATAGCGCAGTGAGCTTGCGTACATCCTTCTCGATTCTATCCACTGTGATAGGTTGTAGAGGACGAATTGCAATGATCTTTCCTTCGTCTTCTAGTTGTTCAACCATTGCTAGTTGCTTGTTGTATGCTTCGCATCGGTGACTCAGTGTTTCACGAAGATTGGGATATTTCGAATAAAAGATTGAGGGTATTTTAATATCCTTAAAATTCTTACGATAGCCGCGATTGCGGGTCAATACTACCACATTGAAATTATAACCATCTTCGATAGCTCGCATCACTGGTATGCTATCCACTATGCCGCCGTCCAGCATTGGAACCTCATCTACATGCGTAATAGAGCAGAGAAAAGGCATACTGCTCGAAGCTCGTACTATATCAATTAAACGTCTTTTATCTTTTTTCTCTTCGAAATAATTGGCTTCCCCAGTTATACAGTTTGTGGTCACCATCACAAAGCGCTTAGTTGAAGAAAAATACGTTTCAAAATCAAAAGGATGTATTCTTTCTGGAAACTCATTAAACAGCAGTTCGAAATCTAGGATGTTGCCTTTCGTAAACCAATGCTTCAAGCCGATGTAATGGTATTTTTCCAGCATCTCGATATTGCTGAAGCGTGCTCTGCCGCGTTGGTTCGAAATGTATGAAAGCCCGTTGCATGCGCCAGCCGATACTGCCACAACATATGGAAAATGAATGTCATTATCCATAAAGCAGTCTAGAACTCCACAGGTGAAGACGCCGCGCATTCCCCCTCCTTCGAGCACAAGTCCTGTTTGGTTATCAAATGAAATCATGGCCTTTGTTTGAGAATTATACTTTACATATTATTATTCGAAATATCTATTATGAAAATCGTAAAAGTAACAATTAGAATTGAAAATATGTTTATTTGGGATAATTATCTTTTTATTTCTATTTGGATTGGTATTTACCATCCAACTTTTATTCGTTTTCAGATAATCTTGTATCTTTGTCGTTATAAATTAGTTATCCATAAAGAACATTGATTAATGAAGAAAAAACTATTATTAGCAAGCTCTATATTTTTCTATAGCTTGTGTATGAGCGCGCAAGATGTGGCTCCTGAAACTCCGAAAGAAGAAGGCTTCGTTTTCACAACCGTAAAAGAGAACCCTATTACCTCTATCAAGAACCAAAATCGCTCCAGTACTTGTTGGTCTTTTTCTGGTCTAGGTTTCCTGGAGTCAGAATTGATCAGAATGGGTAAGGGCGAACACGACCTTTCTGAGATGTATGTAGTACATCATACCATGACCGATCGCGCACGCAACTATGTGCGTTATCAAGGCGCCAATTCATTTTCACCTGGTGGTAGCTTCTATGATGTTATATATTGTTTGAAAAATTACGGTTTGGTTCCACAAGACGCTATGCCTGGTATCATGTACGGTGACAGTGCGCATGTTCACACAGAGTTGGATGCGGTTGCCGAAGGCTATGTGAATGCTATTGCTAAAGGAAAATTCTCCAAACTTTCTCCAGTATGGCGTGATGGCCTTTCAAGAATATACGATACTTATCTGGGCGAACTCCCCGAAACCTTCACTTATGAGGGAAAAACCTATACTCCTCAAACTTTCGCGCAGTCTTTGGGCTTAAATGCTGACGATTACGTATCGCTTACTTCTTATACACATCATCCTTTCTATACTCAGTTTCCCTTGGAAATCCAAGATAACTGGCGCAATGGCATGTCTTATAACTTACCTATCGATGAGTTTATGGAAGTGATGGACAATGCTGTGAATAATGGGTATACAATAGCGTGGGGTAGCGATGTAAGCGAACAAGGCTTCACCCGTAATGGTATAGCAGTGATGCCTGATGCAGCAAAAGCAGCAGAGATGTCTGGATCCGATATGGCTCGTTGGACTGGAATGACTCCTGCTGACAAGCGTGCCGAGCTGACTTCGCGTCCATTGCCCGAGATCAATGTAACACAAGAAATGCGTCAACAAGCGTATGATAATTGGGAAACCACAGATGATCATGGAATGGTGATCTATGGTATTGCAAAAGATCAAAATGGCAAAGAATATTATATGGTAAAGAACTCTTGGGGCAAATCGGGCAAATATGATGGTATCTGGTATGCATCTAAGCCTTTTGCTAAATACAAAACAATGAATATTGTAGTTAATAAGAACTCTATTCCAAAGCATATCGCTAAGAAATTAGGTATTAAATAAACCCTATATCTTATCGAAACTAAGAGGTGCATGTTCCAAATCCTTGGAACATGCACCTCTTTTTCTTTATATATAGAATCGGATGCAGTGTTGATTGGAAAAAATATATGAAATTAAATGTGATTAAATGTGAATATGTTTATATTTGCAATATGGTGTTGTTTATGGAAGAGCTTAATGGGAAATCTACTATCATACTATCGACATATTTACAGTATAATCTTTAATTTATAAATTCATTATGGAACAAAACATTTGTCCTAAAACATGGCTTGCAGAGTCTATCCTAACAACTCTATTTTGTTGTTTGCCTTTCGGAGTTGTCGGAATCGTGTACGCAGCACAGGTTACTTCGCTTTTTTCACAAGGAAATTATGCAGCTGCGCAAGAGACAAGCAGAAAAGCGGGTATGTGGACTAAAATTAGTTTCTTCGTAGGTTTGGGAGTTATTGTCATTTATTTGTTAATGACTTTATTCTTGGGATTTTCTTGGTTTGATGCTTATGGCGTTAACTAAATTCTGATGAAGCATAAATGGCTTATAGGGGGTGGAGTAGTATTAATGCTAGGTGTTTATTTCTTATTTAACCCTGCCGGAAATCCACTCTTCCCCAAATGTCCTTTTCTTCTGCTTACTAAGTTCAAGTGTCCTGGTTGTGGTTCACAACGCGCTATCCATCAGTTGATGCATTTCAACTTCTTGGAAGCATTTCATTATAATGCGCTGCTTGTCATCTTGCTCCCTTTGATGGCATGGCTTTTCTTCGTCGATTTATTCAGGAAAAAGCGCCCCTCTTGGTATAGAAAGACGCATCATCCTCAATTTATTTGGGTTTTATTCTCAGTGATACTAATCTGGTGGTTTGCACGCAATGTATTCAGTTGGTAAAGCGCTCCTTTATCTTAAATAGTGCTTTCATTCTCCTTTTTTAGCCGTTGGATATACGCCAGTTCGTTCAAGGCATAGTCACTATTCTCAGGCTCTTCTAGCATCTGTGTATAAATCTTCTCCGCTTCTTCCAGTTCACCTATATCTATATATACATAGGCTTTGCGTCGGCGCAAGAAATTAATGAAGTCAATTAATGTGCTATTTGTCTCCTCATCTTCGCTATCTTCATCCTTTGCTATATAGGTCAGCAGATTCTCAATCACTGCCAATGCTCTAAAGTCCTTCGAATTGGCCAAACAGTTGATGTATTCTTGGGTATAGATAATATTATTCAGTTGGGGCAATGCATCTAAGAAATAATAAGCTCGCTGATATTCTTTTAATTCGCAATAGCAGAAACCAATCAGATAGCAAAGTTCGTAAAATGTATTCTTCTGATGTTTATTCATCTTCGTATAATAGCATTGCATCTCATGATATCCATTCTCTAAGTGGAGTAGAGCCTCATAATATCGTTTCTCTAAATAAAGCTTTTTGCCCCAATATAGGTTATAGGATGGATTGGAACTGCTGCACATTGCCAACAGCTGTTGCTCTTTACTCAACTCTTCTGCTTTTTTGTTTTTGATCTTCCATAAAGTGTCATTATTCATATAGTTGAATTCATCCAACTTTTGTTTGGCTGATGCAAAATCATAGGCTATAAGCATGGAATGTGCTGATACGCAGTTGTTCGGTTTGTATTTACCTATTGCCTTATTGATGTTGGTAGGAGAAAGGCAAGTGGTCAGTCGGAAGTAGAGCGAGCAATCTGAACTGCCTTCAGGCGTGATAGTCAAAGTCATTATTCGTTTCACCAGCTTACCGTTGCTCATGAAATCGCAACTGATGATAAGAGTCACCAGTTCACTTTTGATAGTTGGTATTTCATTATCTTTTCTATCTATTATGCAGTTCAGAATATCATAAGCCTTTATTATTCCAGAATCTGAAATAGATAAATTTTCTTCAGCCGAAACTATTTTTAAGCTGACAGGGACTAAATTCTTGTGGCTATAAAGCGTCTTAAACAATTGTCCGATAGTGATGGATGAAGTATCATTGTATCGACTTTCCTCAGCTTTAAACTGGTGTTGTATTTCTTGTTCACGTAATAAGAATAGCTGTCTCCGCCAATTGGCATTGCTTTCTTCAACATCATCTGTCTCATTACCACATTCTTTTTCCAATTCCTTAAATTGAAATGTAAAGATGCGTTGCAATTCGAAATTCCCAACGAGTAGGTTTTCTAAATACGTTCTGATTTCGCGTATTTCGGGAACGAACAAGGCGCATGTATATATATGTACGTAAATCTTGTTTTGCGCCTCGTCGATCGAATAAATAAACTTTGGTGCACGCGAGTTGATATTAAGATGGTTGCAAAGATGCCGTACTAAAGAGAGATTCTTAGCAGGAGTCTCATATAAGAATAGGTAATAGATTTTGATGTATGAATTTGTGGCAGACGTATCGATGCTAAAACTGCCACTTTGATAATTAAAATCAATCGATGTTATATCTTCATCCGTTTTCTTAATTTTATATGTACAATTCATTTGAGTCAAGAGAGAAGCGATCATATCTATTATAGATTTCTCTTTGTGATCAATGTTAATAGTTTGTGTGGAATGGTGTTGCGCACTGTCTCCTTTCATCCTGATTCGCTCGAGGATTAAAAGGACAATATACATCAAAATGATGCCACATACGATGAAAAATAATATTGTACTGAACATATCTATTAGGCTCTTTACCATCAACAACAAAAAAAAGAACGTTTCTGTTTGTGAATGCCCTTTAAAAGATTGTAGAGCAATCTAATATTCTGCTATAAGACGTACGTTTTCCTTACAGACTGTTATTTATTCTCATTCATTTTTCAGTTCTTATTTCCATCTCAGTCTCTTATTAACTCATAGTTCCTGTTCATAGCTTTGAGGTAGCATCCCCT
>CAMTPC010000035.1 GCA_947074295.1 uncultured Bacteroides sp.
TAGGCTCCTTTTACAAAGCTTGTGTCTGAGGTCAGCTCCTTGATATAATCGGGTAGAAGCATATTAGGAACGCGACCATCAGTGTTCGATTGTCCAGCTACTATAAAAACCTTGGCAGGTTCACCCGACCATACTTGCAAACTTATAATGAGTAAGAAAAAAAATAAGACTTGTTTTTTCATGTTTAGTGAGTATTAAAATGTAGATAACCAACTTTGTAAATCTATCAACATGGCTGCATGATGTTTGAAAGATAATTTAATGCCCCATCCATGATTACCATCAGGATAGCGATAAAGAGAAGAGGGGACACCAGAGGTCTGTAAAGCTGCATGATAATTTAATGCATTAATTGGTTTGACCACCTTATCATCGTCAGCTAGTGCAATGAATGCGCGTGGTGTTTTAGCGTTTATTTGACGCTCATTGCTATATTTCTCTTCCAGTTCTTTGGGCGGATTTTCGCCCAAGAATCGCTTCCTCGATCCAGAGTGAGTAATAAGAGAGTCCATAGAAATGACTGGATAAAAAAGTATTTGGAATGCCGGACGTCGATCATCTGGTGCATGATTGGCGATAGTCGAAGCCAAATGCCCACCTGCTGATGAGCCCATAATACCGATCATATCAGGATCAATATTCCATTCAATCGCATTTTCCTGAGCGATTCTGATAGCCTCTAACGCATCGGAAACGGGAACATCCAGATTGCCGTTTGGTGTTCGATACTTTAATACGATGGCCGCAATGCCTTGTGCGTTAAAATAGTCTCCCCAATTATAACCTTCATGGCTCATTGCGAGATGACTATATCCTCCGCCAGGGCAGATTATCACAGCCTTTGTCGGCTTGGTTGACGTAGGTAAATAAACACGGATAGATGGTTTGTAATTCTTCTTCTTATCATCATAGCCATTTTGTTCCATCCCATTGGTATTGGGCAAGCCATTCTCCCATAGATCGATGATAAAAGGAGAGTCTTTTTCGCTGCTAGCTTGTCCACAAAGCATACTGAAATAGAATAAGCAAGTTATAAAAAGAGTAAGCGATTTATAGTAGCAGAACATAAGGTAGAAATTTAAGGAATATATTTGAATATCATTTATTTACAGAATATACGATGTGTCTGCATCGCATATTCTGTTATAATATAAGAAATTGAGTTTATGGTTTAATTCTCTGAAGAAATTCTACCTCTACTATAGACAACTCATTTCTGCCTTTTTTCTTTAGCTCCAACTCATTAGCAGCTGCGGCCTCAACCTCAACGATTTGTCCGAAAGCGTCGCTCTCTGTCGCACTACCTTTTAGACTAATTGTAATCTTGTCTGTTTTCACTGGCTTGACATTCAGATGGATATACCCTAAACTCTTATCAGTCCTACCACTCCAGATGAGTTGATCATTCGCAAAGATCTCCAGCGGATAGCTTTTTGATCTCCATCCTGTAAGTTTCATACAGATTTCGTCAATCACAGCTTCGTTTTCTAGATTATAGGTGATCCATGCTGTGCTCAAATCTCCATCATTGCTCCATTCACTCAACTCGTTATCATCAAAGCTATTTTTAGTATTCGCATTATTTGATCCAGCCATAGCAGAGGTGATACGAATCTCTTTCTTGGTGTCTACATAAGATGGTGTAGATGGTGTCTCACCTCTGTCTAACCAACCCGCAAGCGTTTCTTGTGGAAGATAAGTACTTAATCCATTGCTAACTTTAACGGGTTTTGACGACCATTTAAGGGATGCAGTTGGCAATCCTTCGGCTTGTGCTTTAAGTGAAATCTTTCCTGCTTTATTCGTGCTGCGGATGAGCACTCTATTCACACCACACTCTACTGGAAGTTTTTGGTTTAAGATGTAATTGTCTGTACCTTGTGCTATACCACCACGCCATTCGGCTTCACCATCTAAAGTGAAATCGATCAGACGATTGTCAAGAGGGCAACGATTACCTTTCTTATCTACTACTTCTACTTGGACCAACACCATATCGGCACCATCAGCATGGAAACCTTCAGGACTTTGAATCAATGTGAGTTTCATTTGTGCTGGTTCACCAACAGTATTTAATTCATATCGACTTAGCTCTTTTCCATTTGCATCACGACTAACTGCCTCCAATTTACCTGGAGCGAAAGTCACATTGTCAAATGTGTAAAGGAAGTCATATTCGCGTTTACCTTTGCCTTGTGACGCACCGTTCAGAAATAGTTCTACCTCATCACCATTTGAAACCACATATATCGGCTTAACTGTATTCTCAGGATAATTCCAATGGCCAACGATAAAAGTCTGATAATTTTCTGTATCCACCCAACCGTTCCACATCACTTGATGCGCAAAGAAACCATCTTTTTCGATTCGCATAGGATCGGTAACCCCACTTCTGCGATAGTTTTCCTCTCCACGATAGTGTGTGTTTGTGTCCGAGAAGATGATCTTAGTTCCACCCGAACTAACACGACGGCCAGTACCAGGACGATTTCTCCAGTAGTCATACCAGCGGCGCACCAATTCTACAGTGAATAGGTCTTGGTTATGATTGTAGTCTGTAGCAGATTTGCCTCTATATAGTGGCCCTTCTCCTTCTTTATGGAACGGATAACTATATTCATCCCAATATTTCCTTAACCCTTCGTTCCGACAATATTCTGTAGCCCACATCGGATGTTTTGCGCTTTTGTTGATATATAGCATTTCACCACCCCATTCGGCTATCTCACTGTCCAACATCTCGCGTGAGCCGATAGATCTCCCACCATGCGGGTCATATAAATCGCGAATCTCTATCATCTCAGCCATGTGTTCTTCGCTAATCGACTCATTACCACATTCGTAGAATAGAATACTTGGACTATTTCTATTGTAGATAATTGCGTCTCTCATCACTTCTTTGCGTTGCTCCCAACGGCGTCCTTCCACATCTTTCTCAGCATCGCCTGCAGGCATGGCTTGAATCAGTCCTACACGGTCACACGACTCTACATCTTGCTTCCAAGGGGTGACATGCATCCAGCGTACAAGATTGGCATTACTCTTCACCATTAGCCCGTTGGAATAATCGCTCAGCCATGCTGGGACAGATAATCCTACCGCTGGCCATTCATTACTGGTGCGCTGTGCATAGCCTTTCATCTGAAGAACTCTATCATTGAGCCACACCTTACCTTCTCCATATTTGGTTTTGCGGAAGCCTGTACGCGTGTTTACTTCATCAAATACATTATTGTTATCATCAATAAGTTTAGTCTTTACATTATAAAGGTAGCCATAGCCCCAACTCCAGAAGTTTATATTATCGACATGAGCAGAAGCACTGATTTTCTTAGTCTCACCAGGAAGAATAGTAATCGATTCACCATCGAATTGCTTCACTCTTTTTCCATCCATATCTAGCAGTTCGACTTGATACATTACCTTTCTAGGTTGTGAAGATTCATTCTTTATTTCAGACTCTGCGTTAATTGTAGCTTTCTTATTTTTGATATCCATATCGGTAGCATAAATATAGACACCGGTCGTATTGAGGTTGCTGTATAATGGTAATGTTTGATATACAGGATCCGTGATATGAAGAAAAACGTTTTTGGGTATACCACCATAGTTTGCATTGAAATTACGATCGTTCCATTGGAAGCCAGATCTCGTTTTTTCTTCTTTGTAACGCCAATCATTATCTATTCGCACGGCAATCACATTATCACCTGCTTTGAGGTAAGGAGTCAAGTCGAAACCAACTGCCATTACACCATTCTCATGCAGGCCTAGATACTGACCATTGATATAAAAACGGCCACCTTGTCGGATGCCTTCGAATTCCACGAAAACTTTTTGGTCAGGGGCTAGATTAGGTATCTTAAAATGTTTACGATACCACATAATCGTATCTGTCAACTGTTCGATAGATAGTTTAAAAGCTTCATCCTCGTTGAAAGCCTTAGGCAATGATGTTTTAATCCAATCATTATCATCGAAATCTTGTTGATAGGCGTTCTTGTGATCACCCAATTGTAGTAGCCACTCGCTGTTAAAATTGTATTTCTTCCTTTCAGAAGCCATACAAGTAGCGCTATAAAGTGAGAATAGAATAATAAGAATATATAAGTGATGTTTCATTTTTATGTTATTTGAATTATAGTATTATATTTATAGATAAGCCTCATTTTGTTGATATAGTCCCTCCTTAACCTTCATCTGTGAATCGGGAATTGGATAGAGATAAGATCCTCTTACCACTCTGTTAAGTAAATCAGGATAGCCAACTTCGTCTCCGTTTGTAGCATTCATGAACTTTTCTTGTATTTTTTTCAAGAAATAGAGATCTGCTTCATTGGTGCTCCAGCGCACCATATCATGCCACCTGATTCCTTCACCAGCTAGTTCGCGACGACGTTCGTCTTGGACAGCTTCAAAGAAATTCTCCTCTGATGCCTGTGCATCATTAGATAATTCATCTCTACCAGCGCGAGTGCGAATCTTGTTCACCATTTCTATTCCACTGTATTTGCCGCCAGCAATACCTACAATTTCAGCATACATTAGCATGACATCTTCTAGGCGGATTAAAGGATGATTAATAGGGAAATACGTTCTATCCAAAATTTGTGACTCAATATCAGCATAACCTAAAGCGATACGTTTACTCTTATGATCCGAGAATTTAGTTATCATGGATGTCAATGACGTCAATTCTGTGAAAGTCGCTTCATATCTGATATCCCCATCAGCCGAGAATTCATTTCTGAAAATTTCTTCGCAATTGACTCTGTTACCAGATGCTGATGTAACTTTAGGTGGAAGATATGCAGCGTTCCATAAAGCAAGATAAGCCATAGGGTTGCCATAATCCTTTTGTGCTATATATTGAATCTCGAAGATATGATATTTATTGTCGTTGTCACTAATCCATATTTCCTTCCACTCATCGCTTGTCTTTGCCCAATATTTATCACTATTATTTTTTGAATAGTCAATAACATATTCAAAACACTCTTTTGCCAATTCTTTCTTCGTGCTGTCCTTGAGTGGAAAACCAGCCATTGTCAAGTAGACTCTTCCTAATAGTGCGAAAGCTGCTGTTTTGGTAGCTCTTCCCTCCGCAGAGATGGTACCTAAATAATCTACTGGTTTGTCAATTAAATATTCAGTAGCAAAAAGCAGATCAGGGATAATGATCTCATTATAAATCTCAATACTTTCCGATTGCCCCAGTTTCATCGCTTCCTGAATGGTGATTGGGACAGTAATTTTGGGAACACGCCCAAAATAGCGTACTAAATCAAAATAGGCCAATGCTCTAAGGAAACGACATTCTGCTAAATATTGCATTTTTATTTCCTCTTTGGTAAAGACCACATCAGAACCACGCGTGATATATTCGTTTACGCTAGCTATGATAGAGTAAAGATCTTTCCATGCCGATTCAATAATATCTACTTGAGTGATATTCTTGTTATAAGAAGCAATTTCGATATAGGGTTGGTACTTTTCAGAAGAAGGAGTGACCCATGTGTTGTCTGAACGATTCTCGGACAAGAGCAATGAATACTCGGATAGAGGCATTAGACCACTATATATACCAATCAAAGCTTGGTGTAGCTCGCCTGGCGTGTTATAGAAATTATCAGTTGTACGAGTATCTAATGATTCGACATCTAACCAATCACTACAAGAGGAAAGGGTAATAAGAAATGCAAATCCTAATTGATAAATATATTTATTGAAGTTCATATTATTATAGAGTTAGTTTTAAACCAAATGTAACAACACGTGCTTGTGGATAGGAACCATAATCATAGTCGCCTGCCGAACCTCCATTATTAGCTTCGGGTGAATAGCCTCCGTTATAGTTATCCCACATATAAACATTCTCTGCAGAGACATATACACGTGCATTTCTGATTATCTTCTTGAGAGGTATAGTATAACCTAATGTTATATTTTTGATCTTGATGTAATCTGATTTATACAACCAACGTGTATCATATAGAGCGCTAGTAGTGGCGCTCATCGAAGGTGTGCGACCATCTCCAGGTTGCTCTTCCGAGACCCACATATTTTGCCAATGAGATAGAGCATTGATCTTAACCCCCATTCCTGGTCTGTCAATAGCACGTCCCAGTAAGCTATAAATCTGTCCACCCGTTTGACCAGTTATCAATATCGATAGATCAAAACCTTTGTATTTGAAAGTATTCGTCATACCGAATGTATAGTCCGGAGTGGGTTTTCCTACAATTGTACGGTCATTGTCATCAATGATTCCATTGCCGTCGACATCTCTGAAGCGCACGTCGCCCAGTTTTGTAGCTACTGTCCCATTCGCATTATACATCACGGGGTAGTTTTCTAAATCCTCTTTTGTTTGGTAAACGCCTATTGCATCATATAGATAGAATGAACGTAGTGGTTGACCTACCTGAATCACTTGCGTTGTGCCATCATAACCTGTATAAATGGCAGTATTGTCTTCTCCCAAGCTAACTACTTTGTTTTCATTGTAACTCACATTGAAGGATGTAGTCCAGTTGAATCCTTTGCCTACAAAATTCCTTGATGTGAATTCTATCTCGAATCCTTTATTGCGAATATTACCAATATTACCCCATGCGTTCGAAAAACCCAATACTGAAGGGACTGATACTTTATAAAGCAAATCCTTGGTATCTTTTATATATGCATCTGCAGATAAGAAAATTCTGTTTCTAAATAGTCCTAGATCAACACCGATGTTCCAGCTGGTCGTTTTCTCCCATCCTAATTGGCTATTCTCGAATGAACTAGTTGCGAACCCATTCACCAAAGCGCCTCCTAAGGAGTAGTTTGCTGATGATAATATACCTAAAGCAGCACTTGTTGGTATCTTATTATTCCCATTCTCACCCCAGCTCCCTCTCAGCTTAAGGTCGTTGACAATTGCTTTTTCGGGCCAGAAGGCTTCATTGCTCACTCTCCATGCAAGAGAAACGGAAGGGAAAGTTCCCCATCTGTTATCTGGACCAAATCTAGAAGAACCATCGCGACGCATACTAACATTCAGAAGATAACGATCATCGTAGCCATAGATCGCGCGTCCAAAATAGGACATCAGTCGTGAAGGTGTAATTAAATAGGCTTCCGCACGTGTAATATTGTGGTTAGATAGATCAAATATTTCCAATGAATTGTCTTGGAATTGTGTAGCACGAAGATAAGAAGAAGTTCCCCGTGATTCTTCCATAGAATAGCCCAACATAGCTGTTATTGAATGTTTACCGAAGGTTTCATTATAATTTATGATACCTTGAAGCAAATAACGACTACCTTTTGAGTTGGAGCGGTCCGCTCTAGTATTCACACCCTCACCAGCACTCCACTTATTGTGCACACTACTGGGAATAAAGATTCGTGTTTCAGAGCTTGAATAGTTGTAAGAACCTGTTAATTCAGCATTTAATCCTTTTAGGATATCTACTTTAATAAATGCAGAACTGCTGAGACTCATCCTTTCGATATTCTGGCTGGTTTCTTCCATATAAGCTATAGGGCTTACTGTTGAGCTGGCCCACTTATAAGTAGAGTAGGGCTCTGCACCTGTATAAATACCGGCGTCAGCTTCGGCCACAGGCGCCATCATCAGTGCACGGTGTGCCATCTGATCCTTACCATTCACACGACCTCCTTCAACCCACGATATAGAAGGTGCTAGATTCAAACCTACAGTGATTCTATCATATAGCTTCGTTTCAATATTCGTGCGGAAATTAAGTCTTTTAAAATTCGTTTCAACAACGATACCATCTTGGTCTAAATATCCCATAGAAAAACGATATCTTGAATTGCCGCGTCCATTAGAAATAGATAGTTGGTAATCTTGTACTTTTGCTTGGCGGTAAAGTTCATCTTGCCAGTCTATCAATTTTAATCCTCCATAATTGGTTTCTAACCAACGTGAATCATAGGCTGGATTGGATGGTTTTGCCCTTTCATAGTAGGCAGTAGCATAAGCTATCCACTCTTCAGATGTCATCACATCAACTTTTCTCTCTAGTGATTGGATTCCATATGCAGCAGAGAAGTTAACCGTTACTCTGTCATTTTTATCGGCCTGTTTAGTGGTGATTAAAACAACCCCATTAGCACCTCGCGAACCATAGATTGCTGAGGAAGAGGCATCTTTTAATACGTCAATCGATTGGATGTCATTGGGATTTACCGTACCCAAGTCATCAGCAGGTATACCATCAATAATATATAACGGTGTTGCATCGGCGTTAATAGATGCAGATCCACGCACCTTGATTTGTAGTTCCTGCCCTGGTTCACCTGTTACATTTTGAACTTCGACACCAGCCATTTGCCCTTGTATAATAGCGCCTACATTGGTAGACAATCTATCTTCTAGCTTTTCTGCGTCGATTTTTGCTATAGAGCCAGATATATTTCCTTTTTTGGTGGTTCCATAGCCAATAACTACCAGTTCATCCATCATTATAGATGATTCTTTCAGCACAACTGTGAAAGCTCTCTTATCTCCAATTGATAGGGTCTGGGATTGATAACCGATATACGACACTTCAAAAGATTTCGTATTGTCTGGGAGAGTGAGAGAGAATCTACCATCGAGTCCTGTAATAGTACCCAATGTCGTTTCTTTGACAGTAATAGTAGCACCAATAACGGGCTCATTCTTTTCGTCGAGTACTAGGCCACTAATTTTAAAGTCTTGGGCATAAATCGACAATGGAAAACATTGTAAAACTAAAGCAATCCATAGTAAAGTTAGAGTTTTATTATGGAAACCCTTGTTTAATTTTGATTTCATGGTATTAATATTAGGTGATTTAAAAAATTGCAATAGTAGTGTTATAAATATCTATGTCATTATTCTGCAAAATGTGTTTGATTCTACAAAAATAAGTAACATTTACGATATTGTATTAATCTAGAATAGAGAAATCTATTCTATTGCAGTTAGAGTATTTAAGACTATTCTCAGAAATTGCTTTTATTTGAACATCCGTAAACTTCCAATTTTCAGCATATTTTACGGATCCAATCTTAGAGACCTCTGCATCAATATTATGAAAAGAAAAATTTCTCATCATAGAAATATCACTACCAGCAACTTGCATAAATATGCTTGAATTACAAATCTTGAAATTGGATAGAAAAACATTACTAAAGTAAGGCGTGCCATCTTCAGGAGAAACCTTTTCAAGCATCTTATACCAATGATCGGGTAGTTTTTGCCCTTCGAACTCAATAGGTAATTTTGAATAACTATAATTAGGGTTCCAATTCATTGTAGCTTCGAATACAGTCTTTACTTCCTCCATTTCGATATTGTTTATATAGATGTGTTCAGTAGTTCCTCCACGATTCATGGCTGATTTTAAACGGATACCAACGGTAGTGCCTTTAGCTTTTAGTCCATCAGCAAGTACATATCTTATTCCGCCAGAAGTTTCACTCCCACAAGTCAGCAATCCACTTCCTGCCCTAGAGACGCAATTACGGATTACAATATACTCTGTTGGTCTATTAACTCTTAATCCATCTGCATCTCTACCTGATTTGAGGCAGAAGTTGTCGTCATTACAATCGATATCACAGTTCTCGACCAGAATATACGATGATGAATCAATATCTATACCATCTGTACTGGGACCATGTCCATCAATATTGTTTTGAATAGTAACACTGTTTACCGAACAGTATGATGAGTAGAGTAGTTGGATGGTCCAGAAACCAGCTTGTTGAAATGTAATCCCTTCAATCGTTACATCCTTTGAATCCGAAACGAGTAATGTACGAGGTCTCTTGCTATCATAGTCAACGATCCATCTTAACCCCTTTGCTTCATATTGTTTACGAAGATTCCAGTAAGCATCCCAATACACTTTCCCTTGTCCATGAACAGTACCTTCACCACTGATTTTTACATTCGACTCTTGCAATACATTTATTAAAGCGGTAGGCCAATACATTTCAATTCCAGCGACTCTTGTATATGTTTCTGGGTAATCATTGATATCTTCACTTCCCAGTATCATCACGCCTTTTGGAATATTTAGATGTACACCTGTTTTCACGAAGATAGCCCCTGTAAGATAGCGCCCTGGTGAAAATGTCACTATACCACCGCCGTTTAGAGAGCATTCATCTATCGCTTTTTGGATGGCATCCGTATTCATGCTCTTTCCATCTGCAATAGCACCATAATTATTTACACTGTAGACTTTTGCCCCCATAGGTGATTTTCGGGCTCCCACTTTCTCAACCCAATGTAAATCGGCAGCATTAAATGATGCGCCTGTGAGTACATAGCCAAAAAGCATTGCAAGCAGCACAGCATATCGTAAATTTAATTTTGTCATAATCATTATTTTTTCAAATCAGCTAGTTTCATCACCTCTATACCTGCGTCAATAATCAATCCCAAACCATGTTTTTCATTTTCTCCGACTGGCCTATTGTAGTAGAAAGGTAAATCCTCTTCAATACCAGTTCCGACACAGACATTCTTGAAATGTCCGTCCGAGGTGATTTGTTTTGTTTTTAATGCATTCCATCCAGCCCTCACTATCCTGATATAGGAAGCATCAATCCATTTGTTATTAATAGCCTTGGCTATACCATAAACATACATCGCAGTAATCGACGATTCTGGATATGAATCAGGTTTATCTAGCAACTGATGCCACATGCCATCTGCATTCTGATACATTGAAGCACCGACAATCTGTTTCTCTAGTAGTGTTATCAAATCTTTGCGGCGCGAATGGTTTTCTGGGAGTACGTCAAGTAGCATCACAAGTGATACAGTTATCCATCCATTGGCACGACCCCAAAAAGCTACACCATTTCTTCTTAAGTCTGTATAATAGCAATGGTAAAATAGTTTCTTGTCGTCATCCCACAAATAATTCGAGATATTAATAATCTGTCGTGCTGCCTCATCGAAATATTTTGCTTCACCAGTATATTTCCCCATTTGTGATAGGAAAGAAACACTCATATAAACATCATCTGCCCACACCGTCATCTTTCGTGGGAATGTGCGGCAAAGTGTACCATCAGTCAAACGATCTTGTCCCTCCATGATATGGTCAGCAGCATTCATGATATATTCTTTATATTCATCTCTTGGGTCAAGCAGATTTACATTAATGACAGCTGCACCCATAGCACCACAATCATCCAATTCCTTGAAATTCCACAATTGACCGAAAGGCCAATGCCAGTGTTTTCTATCTCCTCGGAAGGAATCTTTGAAATAAGTATAGTTATTAAAGCCATAGTTTACATGATTCATGGCATAATCAATATACTTGGGATCATTTAGGTACTCCCCCAAACGAATCATGCTCATGTCTAGTACACCATTTGAATAATGCCATTCGGTTAAAGGACTAAGGAATTTTACATCCTCATTCTCTATCTCACCTGTACTATTATATATCTTATTTGTTTTCACACCGATATATTTCGTAACGGGTTGTTTTATGATATTATCTGCAACAGCTCGAATAGCTTCCTCGTCAGATAACTTTTTACCAAAGGCTATTATTGGAAGAAGTGATAATAGGATGCAAATCTTGAATCTTTTTAGTTTCATTGAGTATTAGTTAATCTGTTAATATTTTATTGCTCAAACTTGATATTGCAAATATGAGCTTTATTCGTTGCTTGTAAAATAGAATTTTATTCAAAAAGATAGAGAATCGTCTTGGTATGCCCCTCAGAGTGCTTAAAAGGCAGATTTTATAGGTTGAAGAATAGAAAAGCAGTATAGATCAACTTTGGCATGAGAGACAATTAAAGATAGGTAATATCGTACATTATGATGTAATATCGTTCTTTTTAGCATAATAGCACGCGTATAAAATATAAATCAATACTTTGTTTCTATTATATTTGTACATCTAATTATCTTTTAGAACTAATACAACATGAAATCTTGCATTCATTTATTCGTAGTAACTTTTTTCTTTTCCATTTCCACTGCATTATACGGCAAACATCCTACTAATTTGCATTTCGATCAAATTAGTACACAGGACGGATTATCGCAAAACACAGTCCGTTCTATTATTGAAGATCGACAAGGTTTTATTTGGGCGGGTACATTAGATGGACTAAATCGTTATGATGGTTATCGCTTTCTGACCTATAAACCTGAGCTCGGTAATACAAACTCTTTAATCGATCATCGAATTAAAGATATGTTTCAAGATAAGGAGGGTTATTTATGGGTAAAGACTTATAAAAATGAATTCAACTGTTATGATCCCATTTCCGATCGTTTCATAGATTATTCGATAAATAAAGAGGCTGCCTATACGGGTTATTATGAATCGCTCACGGGGGATATATGGCTATGGGGAAGTACCGATGGGTGTCTTTTGATACAACGCGAACAAGATAAATTTGTTTCGACGCCTTACTTTGTCCATGAAAATGCGGAACACAAAATGAACTGCAAGTTTCTTTATGAAGACAGTCGATCTACTATTTGGGTAGGTGGTGACACTGGTTTATATAAAATATCAACATCGGGAGTAGATACTTTATATCAAGGACTCCTATCTTTCACAAAAGCAGTGGAAGTGAACAATAAAATCTATTTTTCTACGAACGAAGGTTATATAGTAGAATATGATAATAGAAGAAATACTTATCATGAAATCAAATCATGCTATGAAAATGAAAAGTTCATAAATCTAGCGCAACTAAATAATAATGAACTACTTGTTGTTACGCGTTCGCGCGGGATCATTTCTTTTAATGTAAACAATTATACCTTTGCTAAACCTCGCTGGAGTGAAGATGATAAATTGAGTGGTTCAATCGATTTTCTCACAGATAAGAGAGGAGATCATTGGATCTATAACCAATCAGGGTATATCTGGCACTATAACATATCTTCTCAACATACAAATCGGATCCAAGCCATCCCTCAGGAAATTATGAAGGTGGTTGATTCTGAACGCTACAACGTACTTATTGATTCAGAGGGTATTGTATGGATCACAACATATGGTAATGGTTTGTTGTGTTATGATGAAGAGACTGGAGAAACGATGCATTATAGAAATAGTTCCTATCAGAATAGCCCTGCATCCGATTATTTATTATCAATCACAGAAGATAAGCATGGTAATATTTGGATTGGTTGCGAATATGCTGGTCTTATAAAAGTAGTAAAACCCAACTATAACACCACAATTATTCGTCCTGAAAGCGAGGCGTCAATTGGGAAAAATAACAATGTTCGCACCATTTTCGAAGATATGTCAGGTGATTATTGGATCGGAACAAAAAATGGTAGTCTATATGTATATGACCATTCATTGACCGATGGCAAATGTATTTTAAGAGATGTCAATCCATATACTTTAGCACAAAGCAGTCATGACCGGGTATGGCTGGGTACCAAGGGAAATGGTTTATTTATCATTGATCAGCCCAGTAAGAGAGTGATTGCTCATTATGAAGGAAATCGTAAAAATGCTCAAAATAGTGATAATCTAAGCCATAACGATGTTTTCAATATTTTGCGTGATAATAAAAATAGGATGTGGGTAGGCACATTCGGTGGTGGTATAAGTATGGTCGAGGATAAGGATGCGGAAATCTTGTCATTTAAACATTACTTCTTGAATGAAGGTAGTCGCAGCTATATCAGATGTATCTATCAAGATCGATTTGGATGGATATGGGTAGGAAGCAGTGATGGTCTCATTAGGTTTGATCCTGATGAGTTGATACACGATCCAAGAGCGTATAGCATTTATAAGATGAATCTTATTGAAACCAATAGTATTACAAGTAATGACATTAAAACTATTTATGAAGATAATGACGGTATACTCTGGATAGGTACTGCGGGCGGTGGATTAAATCGATTCGTTCCAGCAACATCAGTGAATAGTGAGTATTTCATAAACTATACATCGGCTAATGGATTATCCGGCGATTTTATAACAGGTATCCTCGAAGATGGCAATGGGCTATTATGGATAAGTACTGAGAGTGGAATTACGAGATTTGATAAATCAAACTCCGCAAGCATGATTTTTAATTTCTCCGAAAAAACCTATGGGAATCACTTCAATGAGAATGCAAGTATATATGATTCTAATGGCAATATGCTTTGGGGAAGTCTAGACGGTTTGCTAATTTTTAATCCAGACTCCTTTATATATAAAGAAAATGAATCTCCAGTAGTTCTTACTAATTTCTTTATATATAATCAATTGATGAAAGCGAATGAGGTGGATTCGCCTCTTAAGAGGTCGTTGTGCTATTCTACTTCGATTCGTCTAGATCATAATCAGAACACCTTTACAATAGAATTTTCTACTCTCGATTTAAAGGAACCTCACAAGAACAAATACACCTATATCCTTGAGGGCTTTGATAAAGAGTGGAGCAATGATGTGCAAATCAACAGTGCTACCTATAAAAACCTAGTACCTGGTCGGTATGTCTTCAAAGTAAAAGGCGCTAATAGTGATGGAGTTTGGAATGATGAAATAACTAGCCTAAGCATTGTAATAACACCTCCTGTTTGGCAGTCTTCTTATGCTTATTTACTTTATTTCTTAGTCCTGCTCCTCATCATTTTCATAGCATTCAAGCTGGTTTATAAAATCAATACATTAAATAATAACATCAAGGTAGAGAAGGAACTGACTAGTTATAAGCTTCACTTCTTTACTAATATTTCTCATGAGTTTCGCACACCCTTGACGTTGATTCGCGGTTCGGTCGAGAATCTGAATAATCAAAGCAATGTTCCTGATCAAACAAAAAAACAGATCAGAGTCCTTGATCATAATGCAAATATTTTGAGTCGCTTGATTGATCAACTTCTTGAATTCCGTAAAATTCAGAATAATAAACTATCACTTGATCTTCAGGAAACCAATATCATAGAATTTGCACGAGAGATATTCAACAATTTCAATGAAGTGGCTTTACAAAAAGAGATCGAATATCTATTTATTGTCAATTGTGATGTCTATAACATCTATATTGACCGAAAGAAGATTGATAAGGTTCTTTATAACTTATTGTCTAATGCTTTTAAATTCACCAAACATGGTGGAAAAATCGAGTTATGTATAACCTTCAACGAATCAAACAATATTTGTTCAATCTCTGTAAGGGATAATGGTATAGGGGTAGAAAAAGAGAAGCAACATCTATTGTTCAATCGCTTTAAACAAGTTAATTTCTCAGCAACAGGTTCGGGTATCGGACTTTCATTAGTGAAGGAATTTGCAGAGGTGCATAAGGGTAAAGTGTGGTTTGAAGACAATAAACCCAGTGGCTCCGTTTTCACCATCGAACTATCCACCGGGAAAGAAATTTATGCAGGTGAGAATTTCCTCACCATTACAAGTGACGATATCTTGATGACAGACTCAGATTATTATACATCTTCAGATTCGGCTAGCGTGCCTGATAGACTTCCTGAAATAGAAGATTCTGCTTTATCCAATTATAAGATGCTTATAATTGATGACAATGAAGATATACGAAATTTCTTAGTTGATGAATTCAGCAAGTATTTCATGGTAGATACGGCTGAGGATGGAAAGATCGGATTACAAAAGGCGATAGATACAAACCCCGATCTTATTATCTGCGATGTGATGATGCCCGGAATGGATGGTTTTGAGGTGACTTCTCGCCTTAAAGAAGATTTCCAAACATGCCATATTCCAGTTATTCTTTTAACGGCTCATTCTTCCTTGCATCATCAGCTAGAGGGTATTAATAGAGGGGCTGACGCTTATATAATGAAGCCATTTAGTCTACAGTTTCTGGTACGGCGCGTTTTCAAACTAATCGAACAGCGTGAGCAGTTGAAGAAAAGATTCTCCAAAGTATATGTCCCTGATGAAAATCTTATGATCACGATGGATAAAGATAAGGAGTTTTATAAACTGATAGAATCTATTTTAGAGTCTAACATATCTGATTCACAGTTTTCGGTGGACCGTTTTGCAGAACTAGCAAAAATCAGCCGTACAATATTCTATAAGAAGGTCAAAGGAATAACTGGTCTCTCGCCCAACGAACTTATCAAAGTCACACGACTAAAGAAAGCAGCAGAATTATTGATCGATAAAACCTACACGATATCAGAAGTTGCATACAAGGTTGGCTTTGATGACCCCTATTATTTCAGTCGTTGTTTTAAAGCTCAATTCAATTGTTCTCCATCAAAATTCTCTGAAAAGGTTCTTAATCGAGAAGAAATGACATGTAATATGGTATAATACATGTAAAGGTCATTTCAAGACTTGCTCTGAATAATTTTAGAAAGCATGATAAAAACAAAGCAGTTAACCCATCCGAGTTAACTGCTTTTTCTATTTATCCTGAATTATCTTTGGACTTTAACTGTTAAAACGCATTATAGGTCCTATTGAAACGATTTATTTAACCTTCTATTTAATATAAGCTATGAAAATCATAATGTAAGAACGTCATTCCATGATTTAGCGAATCGGAAATTACCAATATTGCCCGCATAACCACTTCTGTTTCTTACAGAGAATGCTCTCAATCCTGCAGTCAAAGCTCCTTCTTCACCGTTGATAATTACATCTGCTACTGGTTCACTGCTTTCCATATTAGGATTTACAAATAGTGATAACTGATTTGCGTTATAATCTATTTTTACTATTAATAAATGTGTAGTATTGTAGTCATAAGCCATTGGTGCCTGATCGCGGTTTTTCTGAAGCCCTAATCCGAATCTGATCTTATCTTTTCCTTCGCGTGCCACGAGCACTTGTCCACGATTACTACCACCTACATGGTTTGCATTCAAGGATACAAATTCTGCGAGATCATTTGAACCCAACTTCGAGAAATCCACTAAGAACGAAAGATAAAAAGTACCTTTTGAGTATTTTTTTCCAGAATCGGTCATAGAAAATACAGAATTGCGGGAACCTTTTATCCCATCAGGAAAACCGATAATGATAGATGGCCCTTCTTCTTTATAGCCATTGTAAATAAGTGGGCTTCCGAGTATTGGACTCTCAACACCTTCAACTGGTTTGCTGACAAAAGCACCTTGCCATGTATCCGTAGCAATCGCCTCTTTTTTGTCTGTATAAACTCCCTTTTCTAATACATCACCCTCCTTATAAGTGGTCAAGATATTGCTTTTAATCACTTGTGAACTACCTGTTGTTGCTACAAAAAGAAGAGCTGTTAAGAATAAATTTCTCATAATTATTATTTTTAAAGTTTGTAAATAGTTTTATTAGTTTGCATAGAGCGGAATCAATTTTACATCACCATTTAGCCCCGAAAGCATTGTTTCCCAACTTTCATAGGTCGACTTTGTGTAATTTAAATCAACCATGTTTATTTCCTTGAACCTTCGCCATGGCGTCTGTTTCCTGTCAAGATCAGCTACCCTGTTAGCCGGTAAATTAGTTACTTCAATCTCTATATTGTTATTCCCTTGTTTAAGATATCTTCCTACACGTACTTCAAAAGGAACCGACCATAAGGTTGCAACTTCGTTTCCGTTGATTCTTACAGTTGCACTCTCACGTACATCCCCTAAATTTAGAAGCCAATCATCCGCATTTATTTCAGGTATCTGAATATTAGTCGAATATAACCCTGTAGCCATATTTCTTCTTACATCTGGATGATCTAACTTGGTCCAGGATATAGGTCTTTCCAATTGAAAAGTATCTTCTATAGATGGCGAGCTACTAAGGAATCTAAAATTCCATTTTGTATTCAGATTAACATCATTTCCCTCAAAGGCTTGATAGTACCTCCATGGCTCCGTGGTAAGTGCATCATTGAATGTTTGTACAATGATACTTTCACCCGACTTTAACTGTAAGCGAACTTCCACTTGCCCGCCATTCGTACGCGTTTGAGCTAAACCCTTTTCGCCGGAAAGAGGGTTGAAAACCATTATGGATTGGCTTGGCACGCTCAGTGGTAGATACTCATCAATCTCTGATGCCTGTAGATTGGATATAAAATAATGATAACCCTTTTCATTGCGTCTTCTGACATATTGTAAGCCATATTTGCTGCGCATCCTTTCAGGAACGACACCACTGCTTCTGAGAATCTCTCTATAATTTTTTCCAGTAACGACCGTACCTTTCTTATGTTTGGAAATCTTTGTTATATTAAACTGTGGGACAAGAGGTAACTCTTTTCTCTGCTTATTAAATTCTTTTCTCCTTTCGTCCAGTTGATAATAACCAGGCACATCTTCAGGATAATTGTTTATAAATAAGAGGGTAGCCCCCTTTTTTACAAGGCTATTCAGATGGGCTAAAACCTCAACTGGCATCTGTTTTACCGAGGGTACAATGATAGCCTTGTAAGTACTCCCCCCCTCAGTCACTAGCTTTCCTTTTTCGAAATGAGTGGTGAGGATATATTTATCCGAGATATAATCCACATCATAACCATTTTCCATGATCTGGTGAATAGTCTCGATGAAAGCAGGTGCTCTTTCCTTCATTTTGTGAATATCGAATAGCAGTAATCTTCCAGGGTTCTCATACCATAAATCATAGATTGGTAGATAGACCAAGAAATCATTATCCGGTTTACCCATTTGCAAGAAGCTTTGACAACGGGTGATATATTGGAAAAAAGCAGGTGCATCTTTCCAGATAGTATTGCTGGGAGACATGTTGATGGATGCATAAAATAACCATCCTGGCCATTCGGCCTCCTTGGGTGAATAGGGAGTACCATGGAAAAACATACGGTTGACACCTGACAAAAACATTAGATCCATGTCTGGCTTACACTGCGACAAAGAGGTGCGGAAGTGTTCGGTCAACCAAGTGAATGTTTCACTTGATACCAATGGTTTGCCCGTGATATGAGCTGCCGATGATGCATATTTCAGCATAGAGATATCCGAATCATTCTTACGCATCTGGGTATCTTTCCGCAGACCTTTGATGGGAAATTGGGATAACCCGAAACCTTCACACTCTGGGATATCTACTGCCGCATAGGTATCAATCAAATTGGCTGGCGATCCATGTGCCTGACTACGTGTCATAGCACCATTGTTATTGGCCCATTTAGTCCATTCTTCCGTGAAGTTTTCAATAAGTAGTTCCGAGATAGTTTCACGGTAGTCAGAGACAATTCTTTTAGTTTCTGTTGGTCTTTCTATATCCAGGAACTCTGGAAAATAGTTTTCTAACTTATATCCTCTTCTTTTCTCGAACTCCTCTAAGAAGTTTGGTGTCCAGTCTGCTTGATACACTTCATAAGAATCATTAAAAAAGGCAACAGGAAAACTTGTTGAGTTCTCATTGAATGCATGATTGAATTTATTCAAATAAGTTATTACTGCCTTCTTGTCGAAATGATTGACCACATAACCTTCTCCACCTGGAGCTGCTCTTTTTACTCGTTGTAGTGTCTTTCCAATATGAAGGGCCACAATATGCCAACTCCCGCATGGCGCATCCCAGTATAAGCTATCAAGCTTAACTTCTTTAGTGATATCAAGGCTGATTCCTTCATTATTATAGGCCATCACTCTACTAAGTTTAGCTATTCCTTTTTGCTTTTTATCATGAATAGCTATATCAAGAATAACGGTGTTATTTCCTTTGATATTCTTATATTCTTGGAAAATGGCTTTTGTCGCCGCATCTTCAAGAGTCACATCAGTGCCACCAAAAGGCCAACCCGTCCCATTGTTCATGTCTATATTTATTCCATTCTCCCCAGCAACAGCTTGTGTATGCTTCAGCATATCCATCCATTCCGAAGAAAGATAGCTTAACTCATTTGCTTCATTATTCTGCACACCATAAATGGGAGTAATTTCCAAGGTTCCCATCCCAGTCTTTGCATATTCTTGTATATTGTAGGTAAGATTGTCTTTATCGACTGCACTTCCCAACCACCACCAGCGTGTGCCGGGTTTGGCTTCAGTATTGGTCACAGGCCAATCTTGTGCAGATAGGTTGAGGCTAAATGCTATAACAAAGAAATAGAATAGTGTTTTCATCGGTCTTTATAATTATTGTTAGTTTCCATCAGGTTTTTCTACTTCTGCAAATGGACTATTGCTCCATTTAAAGGATGAAAACTCATCTGGTTGGCTAGGATCAAATTCAGTATAGTCATCCTTTATAAATTGAGCAATGGGGAGGTTGAGATCCTTAATGCCTTTCACCACACATTTAGCCACTTGATACGCCCCGAATGTATTGAAATGAGAATTGTCTTTTAGCTCCTTGTCTTGACCAGGGTAGGTGCCAGCAGGGTAATGTACAAAAGCATTCTTCGAATTCTCTACTCCCATTGATTCATATAATACACGCGTCATCTGATGCAGGTCAATCAATGCGATATTTTCCTTCTCGGCAAGCCATCTCATTGCATCTGGATAGTCTAGATGTGAATCCTGAATCTTATCTTCTTTATTGAAACGACGTCTTTGAGTGGGTGTCACCAATACGGGGATAGCACCTTTCAGTCTGGCTTCATCAATGTATATTTTCAGGTTATACATATAAGAATAAAATGCCCCTTTACCTGGTCCTTTTTGTTTCTGATCATTATGGCCGAACTCCACGAAGAGATAATCACCTTTCTTTATTTGGGTTAATATCTTCTTCAATCGATTTGCCCCTATAAAGGTATTTGCTGATTCGCCTGACTCTGCATAGTTAGCAAAACAAACATCATCAGTAAAAAAACGTGTTACCATTTGCCCCCAACTAGCCCATGGCTCATTGTCATTATCTACCACTGTCGAGTTCCCGCAAAGGAAAATAGTTGGCACGTCCTCTACACGCTCAATCTCAACATACGAAATGGTAGGAGCATCTCCATTAAACTCAAGGGTAAGTTTGTCATCCCAATTAAGCTTCTTTTGTTCTCTCGGTTTTAGCTTTACTTTTTCTTTACCAGAAATAATCGGATTCCTTTTGTTAATAGTAAATGTCTGTTCAATCAACTCTCCCTTCTTTGTTTTATAGTTTTCCACAAACAGACGTCGAGATTCGCCTCGCACAGTTGTGTGCCCGGCTTTATCCTTACTACCAATGGTTACTTTTATTAGATAATTGCCATCAGGCACATTAACTGAGAAGAAGTAGGGTGCCGTACTATTTTTTTGAGGTGCAGGTTGCAAATCATACCCAAAACCACTTTCTTCGTTGAAGATAGCGGAAGGTGAAATCTTGATAAAGCTATCTTTTGTTGATTTGTCAGTCGTGAAATCAAATTTATAACTTTGCGAGTACATTAAATTCGCTAATAGTAATAGATTAAAAAGAAGTATTATTCTTTTCATTTTATAAAGGTTTAATTGTGATTAATGTTTTGGACAAAGTAACATCAAACCCAAAAGCAATGCAATATAATATTGTACATATTCATGTATTCTCGTGCTTGTACAAAGAAGATAAAGTGCACATTTACTGTTTATAAGCCAATAAAAGCACATATAATCCATTTCATTGTACGATTCTCCATCTATTAGAATTGGATATTCAGTTAAGTTTGTATCAATATAATTTTAAAAGATTTCCAGACTATGAAAAACAAAGATAAAGGTAGATTTTTCCTTTTGCTTATATTGATGAATATGGCCATGCTTACTATGGCTCAACCCAAATACAACTATTCTAAGTTGCAGATGGAAAACCTTGGAAGGGGTGTAGTTGCGATCAGAAACAACTCAGAAGAAGTGGTCGTATCATGGCGCTACTTATCTTCTGACCCGTTGAAAACAGGTTTCAATATTTATAGAGATGGTGTCAAAGTCAATGCAGCACCTCTTTACGGGAGCACAATGTATATCGATAAATACAATGGCGATGGAGCTGTTTTGTATGAAGTGCGATCGGTCTTAAGAGGAAAAGAGGTACATCAGAAAGATGGACAATATAGACTCCCCGAAAAGGCTCCTATAGGCTATGTAAATATCCCTATTCAAAAACCTGCTAATGCTTGGACTCCTGCTGATGAAGAATATACTTATCATGCCAACGATGCATCTATTGGTGATGTAGACGGGGACGGAGAATACGAGATAATCCTGAAATGGAATCCAAGCAATGCCCATGATAATGCGCACGATGGCTATACTGGGCCTGTGTACTTGGACTGTTACAAGCTCAATGGCACACGTCTATGGAGGATAAACCTTGGTAATAATATCCGTGCCGGATCACACTATATCCCTTTCATCGTTTACGATCTAGATGGAGATGGAAAAGCTGAAGTAGTAGTGCGCACAGCCGATGGCACGATTGATGGATTAAACAACCATATAGGAAACCCGCAAAATGATTTTAGAGAAGTGGGATTCGTTGACAAGAAAAGACCACAACATAATGCCGATGGCACTCGAATGCCTTTACGCAATGAAGGACGTATTTTCACAGGCAATGAGTATCTTACTGTCTTCTCGGGATTGACAGGCGAGGCTTTAAAAACCATTGACTATGTGCCCGAACGAGGTAATTTGGCTGATTGGGGAGATACACGCGCCAATCGTAGTGATCGCTTTTTGGCCTGTGTTGCATATCTTAACGGCAGAACGCCAAGTGTGGTGTTGTGTAGAGGATATTATACACGTACTGTACTAGCTGCATTCGATTGGGATGGGAAGGACCTGAAACAAAAGTGGATTTTTGATAGTAACAAGCCTGGTTGTGAAGACTATGCTGGACAGGGCAATCACAACCTGCGGGTGGGAGATGTGGATGGTGATGGCTGCGATGAGATCATTTATGGATCTTGTGCGATTAATAATGATGGTACAGGCTTATATTCTACTAAAATGGGACATGGTGATGCTATCCATTTGACACACTTCGACCTGGATCGCAAAGGGTTGCAAATATGGGCTTGTCATGAAAATAAGATCGATGGCTCGACCTATAGAGATGCAGCCACAGGAGAAGTTTTGACTCAGATTAAAAGCGGTATTGATGTGGGACGTTGCATGGCTGCAGATATTGATCCCACTCACCCTGGTGTGGAGATGTGGTCACTCGAATCGGGTGGAATATTGAATGTAAAAGGCGAGCATATATCACCTAAAATGCATCGATTTCCTACGAATATGGCCGTATGGTGGGATGGCGACTTGTTGCGCGAGTTGCTTGACTCTAATATGATAAGTAAATATGACTGGAAGAGAAAAAAGTGCATCCTATTATATGAGATGGAAGGAACCGAGTCCACCAATGGCACTAAATCTACACCCTGTCTTCAAGGTGACATTATAGGTGATTGGCGTGAAGAAGTTCTGATGCGAACAGAAGATAATAGTGCATTGCGTTTATATGTATCACCTATCCCCACAGCATACAGATTTCATACATTCTTGGAAGATCCTATTTATAGAATAAGTATTGCTACTCAGAATGTGGGCTACAATCAACCTACACAACCAGGGTTCTATTTCGGACCTGATCTAAAGGGTCTGTTCAGAGGATGTGTCATCATGGAGGAAGATTCTAAATAATCGAATTACTGGCTCATAAAAAAATCGATAACTAACTTCAAAGAGTTGGTTATCGATTTTTTCTATACATGATAATTATCTTAAATTCTTATTGTATATTATCAATTCTGAACGGTATGGCAGGTAAACCTTCAGAATTCACCAGATTTGGCATTGCGAGTTCGTCCCAGGCAAATCGTATGGATAATGGGGTAGAGAGGCCTTCGGTAGGAATCACAATCTTATTATCCTCTATTTTTGCTTCTACTTTGCTGAAACGTCCTCTTTTGTCTTTTGCGTAAAACCAGTTGGGAGAACGCTCATTGTTTGTGGTCAATCCAGAACCAATATTGTCAAACTCTAAAATCACCTTAGAATCGGCTAGAGTATAAGCCTTGAACTGAGGGCCGCTATATATTATATCTGCTTTTCCATAATCCTTAGCCAATGCCCAGCGAGCTAAACGCTCACCAACTATCCATTTATAAGATGGGTGAATATCTTTCACATCATCTACAAGGTCGGTCGTAACCACCATACCCGTATAAGGTATGGTCATACACGATGTTTGTACTTCCCAGAAATAAGGCAATTCTTCCCATGTTTTAGGTGAGAGATCTTTTCTTCTTTGCGAATAGGCATAAGGAGCCAATTGAACATAGTAGAAAGGCAATTTCTCGTCATTCCAGGCCGAACGCCATGCCTGGATCAAGAGTTCTTGTTTCTTGGCATACAATTCTCTATCTCCATTTATCAGATTTTGTTCACCTTGATACCAGAGAAAACCTTTTAGTGCGTAAGGTGCCATTGGGGCTATCATCTTCTGGTACCTTTCACCTACTTTGATATTATTAATTTTACCATTGACCATGGTTTCGGCTAATGGAGAATCTATATACCCGATTTCTGGTGTCCAACTTTCTATGGGTGTACCTCCCCATGACGAAGAGATGATACCCACAGGTGTTTCGATATTCTCAAACAACTCTTTTGCGAAGAAATAGCCGATGGCAGAAATTGGAGCTAATGATTCCTCATTGATCATTTTCCATCCTTGTGTGGGTAGTGAATCACTTTTAAGATTCTTCTCTACATATAATACCCTAATCAAAGGATTGTTGGCCGCTTTGTATTCGTTATAAAGGTAGTTCTTATCTCCCTTGCGTGGAGGAGTATATTTAGGATGGTTGTTCATGGAGTATTCCATATTTGATTGTCCAGAAACCAGCCATACTTCACCTATAAGGATATTATCCAGAATACGGCTACTAGTTTTTCCTTTAACTGTGAGTCGTAATGCTTCCTTGCTTGCTTTTAGGGGATTGAAAGTCACAGTCCATTTGCCAGAATTGTCTGCCTTGGTCTTTTTGCTCTGCTTTCCTAGTTTGACAGTAAGCTCTTCATTAGGATTTGTATTCCCCCATATTTGAATAGGCTTACCTTGCTGAATGACCATATTGTCTGAAAATATCCCTGGAAGCTCGATTTGTGCTAAGGAATTGATAAAAGGAATTGCTAATAGCAATATCAATAATAAAATACGAGTGTTTATCTTCATGATTTTAAAATATAAGTGAATGATTATTAGATGTCTGAATAGGACAGTATCCTGTTTCTTTTATAGAAATTCTGGTAAAACATTATTGTTGTGTTGGGTAGCGCTACTTACTACGTTGACTAACCCTATTTGCTATGGTGTTTAGCCATGCTCTACTACTTAGCAGGCTATAATCTATTATTGGATAAAAAGTAGTGTTGTTATTAATCCTATTTATTGCTAGAAATGCACCAAAGATATAATACTTTTTTGAAGTAGGAGTATGGATGTATTTTTTTCTATGAAAATGTACAATTTAGATAACTAAAGATTTTTAGAAAAGGAATGGTAGGTGAAGTAGATGTGTTTTTAAACAAAATCAATCTCACTATAAATCATGATGGAAAAAGATAGGTTTTATTGGGTTTACTCATATGGTAAATTTTGAAAAATGGCTTTAAACTATGTGACATTATTCATTTTTGTATGGGTTGATATTTTTAAATAATTGATTAGTAGTTAGTTAACAGTGATGTACATATTTACATCTTTATGAACGATTCTTCATTTCAGAAGAGGATAATAGATCATACTTTTACATCATCAAAAGCCCTTTGGACAACGATTAATTAAATCAAATACTAATTAAAAACAGATTCTTATGAAAAATCTTAGACTCTTTTTTTTAAGTTGCTTTACACTAGTAAGTGGAGCTATCTTCTCACAAATCAGTGATATCGGCAATGACTGGAATACCAGCAAGGACGATCCTGAAAAATTAGTTGCCGCTATTAGCGGAGTCTCTTTTATAGAGGAACAACTGAGCTATATCATTAATACTGGTATGGATTATCAAATGAATATAGAGATTGGTGGTAGTGGCCTTTCTCGTGCAGCTTCTCACAATGCTGTTTATATCAGTAATAGTAGTTATCCATCTTCTACTGCATATTCTTATTTACAACTAGGTAGTGCCATAAATTCTGCCTATGTAGAAGGTTTCATTGCTTCGGAAAAAATGTTCTCAACTTTGAAATTGAATGGTGCTACGGCAAGTACATCTAACCCTACAGAAGCAGCTCTTTTATTTTGCGATGTTACTCCATTTGATATATCAAGGGTGACAGCTTATACTAACGTATATTTTCCAGCTTGTAGAGCAGGTGGTGATGGTGCAACATTTGATGAGACAGTGATACCCGAAGGCACCAAATCTTTCCGTGTATACGGAAGAGCACAGCTTGCACCTTCATCAATCGAAAACTATTATGAGGTAAAGAACTCTGAGACTGTAGGTGAAGAAACAATTACCCCAGAAGGTGCTTTTATAGTTGGAACAGGTGTATCATCTGCTCGCATAGCTTATATAAACGCTACAATAGTTCCTTCAACCACTTCTATTAAGAATATCGAGAATGCGAATAAAGTAATCGTTAATAAGACGTATTATAACTTATCGGGTTGCCCGATTTCTACTCCAATAGAAAAAGGTATGGTAATACAAAAAACACAATATGAAGATGGAACTAATTCTTATGATAAAATATACATAGACTCTTCATTATAGAAATAGATTGATGACATTGAATAAATAATGAAGGATTGAAAATCAATTAATTAAATTTACTTATGAAAAACATTTTTTACTGTGGGGCAGTGGCCCTTGCTCTATTGAGTAGTTGTAACCAAGATCAAATTTCATTAGACGCAGAACCAGCAAAGGTTGAAGTCTGGGGAAGTGTGCAAAATGTGAATACACGGATGACTGATACCACCTGGGAGTCGGGAGATGCCATCGGTGTTACAGTAACAGAAGAGAATAATGCAAGTATTAATGTGCATTATATAACGAATGGCAATTCTAAATTTGAAGCTGTAACCAATGATATCTATTTGATTGGTTCGGATGAGACAACATTCACAGCCTACTATCCATTTACAGGTGAAGAGGGGATTGCTGCAGGAGTAATCGAATTCGATGTGACAAAGGCTGAAAAAGAATCGGATATTGATTTCTTGTTTGCTACAGCAACAGCTTCTCGCACTTTACCTCAGGTACAATTCTCTTTCAAACACATGATGAGCAAATTATACTTTAGTTTTAGTGGGGTAGAGGCTGGAAAAACGATTAACTATACACTAGAAGGTATGGTGGTAGATGGTACATTCAATACAGCAACTGGTGAGATTATATTAGGAACTACAAAATCTTCTATCATAAACTCTACTACTACTGGAAGCTCTTCAGTCATACTTCCAAGCCAATCTACAGAGAAGGTGATTTTGAAACTTGAGATTGATGAGAAGATCTATCTGGCTTCATTTACACTTAACCTCGAAGAAAATAAGTCGCACAACTATAGCGTAGTAATAAACACAACGGTAGATACTGAAAATGTGACAATAGAAGAGAATGGAATCGTGAACTGGGGTGATGGTGCAAGTGGATCAATTGATACGGAAGAGATCATTCCTGAAACAGAACCTGGTATTTCGGCTGATGGTTGGGGTGAAGGCAATGAAGGTGCCGAACAACTTACTGGAGAATAAACAATTCATATTATAAAACCTTATCAAATATCCATAAATCAGATATTTACAAAACAAAGAAATTAAATCCAATAAATCATGAAACGTAATTTATATATAATAGGCACATTGCTTGCAGGCATTCTATCTATGACTTCTTGTTCGCAAGATGAGGAACTATTCACAGCGCCAAGTGAATATTCATTTCTCCAAATTAATGTAACAGATACTGGAGTACAATCAGATGCATCTTCACGCGCTATCACTGATGCAAACTACATGACTACTTTTGAAGAAGGTGATAGAATCGGATTGATAGCCATTAGCAATTCGGCTGTAGTCGAAGGTTACAACAATCTTTGTTTAAAACTGCAGAATGGTGCTTGGGTAAATGAAGATGGTTCAGGCCTTATCTATTCTTCAGCTCTCGAAGGTGCTGTATATTATGCTTACTATCCTTATAGTAGCTCATTTGTAATTAATGACGATCTTACTACTCCTCTAAGTACGTTGGTTGCAAACTGGGTTATAGATTATTCAAAATCCTTTGCGGAAAATGACTTGATGGCAAGCTCGGGTGCTGAAGCTACAAAGGTAGCAGGTGGCTATAACTATGCTTTGAACTTGAATATGCAACACCAAATGGGTATGATTGTTGTGGAAACTGTGTCGGGAACTGTATATAATTTGACTGATAGCGAAGGTAATGACCTTGGTGAATATGTTATAGCAGATGAAATGGCAGCCCCTACATTTCAAATCAATGGTGCCGATGTGACTGCTGAGGAACTGGGAAGTACTTACAGAATCCTAGTGCAACCAGGTGCAACCAATCTTTCTATCCTATACAACGAAAAAACCTACACAAAGAGTGATATCGCTGTAACAGCTCAAAACTATTTTGCTTATCAAGTGGGCGAAGCAGGAGGTACGATTAATCATGTATTGAAAGTTGGTGACTATTACTTAGCAGATGGTAATTTGATGAGTTATAATGAAGAGACCGAAGCACCTAGTAATGCCGTAGGTGTAATCTATTATGTAGGAAATGCAGGCGCTACTGA